>NZ_JAYGJO010000021.1:0-99412 GCF_035013185.1 Acerihabitans sp. TG2 | reverse complement strand
AGTTCGTTCTAGGATTTTATGTTGTACGCATTTTTTGAAAATGGTGGGTCGTGCAGGATTCGAACCTGCGACCAATTGATTAAAAGTCAACTGCTCTACCAACTGAGCTAACGACCCATAGAGGGGGTATTACGAAGGCATCGGATAAGATGGTGGGTCGTGCAGGATTCGAACCTGCGACCAATTGATTAAAAGTCAACTGCTCTACCAACTGAGCTAACGACCCTAATATCCGCTGCGTTACTTTTTGCTATGTACTACTTTGATTCATTTTTACTCATCACCGATGGATAAACGTTTTCCCTTGGCAACGGCGGCATATATTACTGACAATAATATTCTGCGCAACCTAAATCTCCCACAATAGGATTCAACTGCTTGATCTTCGAGCATTCAGGCCTAAATTCGGTAATTTATACCTCATTTAAGGCCTGGATGGTTTAAAGACTAGCCAGTTTTTTTTGCGCTTGCTTAGCGGATTCTGTGTTGGGATATAATTTAACAACTTGCTGGTAAACGGCCTTGGCTTTGTCGGTCTGGCCTTTTTCCTGCATGATCAACCCAATTTTGAACAGCGCCTCAGCGCTTTTCGGCGACTTAGGATAATTTTTAACGACCAAGGCAAAATAGTATGCCGCGTCGTCTTTTTTACCCTTGTTATAATACAGCTGACCAAGCCAATAATTCGCATTGGGTTGATACGTTGAATCGGGGTAACGTTTTATGAAATTCGTAAATGCAGTGATACCCTGATCGTACTGTTTTTTCACCAGTACCAGATCCACCGCCGCGTTGTAATCAGTGTTCGCATCACCAGTGCTGCTGCCAACCGCCGCGGCAGGGGCTGCCGCTGCTGAAGAAGCATCACCACCGCTAGCAGGGGTAGAGGAGCTGTTATCAGCACCAGCGGCCGCAGGCGCATCCTGCCCACCCTTGCTGAGGCTGTCAATTTGCTGATAGAGCTGTTTTTGTCGATCGACAATTTGCGTAAGCTGATACTGATTTTCCTGGATTTGACCCCGTAAAGAATCAATATCATTCTGATTGCCGGCGATTTGTTGCTGAATTTGGGTTAATAGCTGGGCGTGAGCGTTAGTTATACGCTCAAGTTGAGTGACTCGGTCTTCCACCGAGCCGGAGCCCACATTACTGATTGGCGCTTGGGCGGTAGCGGCCCAAGGGGCCGCTACGCCAACCAGCAACGACAGACTTAACACATAGTGCCTGAAGTTACCGCTCATGCAATTCTCTTAGTATACCAGTACGGCGCGACGGTTTTTGGCATAAGCCGCTTCGTCATGACCCAGTACAGCCGGTTTTTCTTTACCGTAAGAAACGATAGAGATTTGATCGGCGTTAACGCCTTTACCCTGAAGGTACATCTTCACGGCATTGGCACGACGTTCGCCCAGGGCGATGTTATATTCCGGAGTACCACGTTCATCCGCATGACCTTCAACAGTCACTTTGTAGGACGGGTTACTGCGTAGGAAGTTAGCATGCGCATCCAGCATTTGAGCGAAATCAGAACGGATGTCGTACTTATCAAGATCAAAGTAAACGATATTGTTCTTCTGTAGCTCTTGCATCTGCAGGCGAGCCTGTTCTTCAGACGACGCATTGCTGCCAGCATTTTCAGTACCAGTGCCAGCGCCCATGGCCGAATCAGCACCATTATTTGCGCTTTTGTGGGAACTACACGCGGCGATAGCCAGAACCGGCAATGCCAACATCAGCCCTTTTAGCACTTTGTTCAGTTGCATCTCATTTTCCTTTTATAGTTTGCCATACACATTTACACATGCATCACAGATACGGAGACCAGGCAGGAAATTTTACCTGTCCATCAGTCGCCGGAAGACGCGCTTTGAAACGCCCATCGGTCGAAACCAGCTGTAACACGGATCCCATCCCTTGAGTAGAGCTGTAGATTACCATGGTGCCATTGGGTGCGAGGCTTGGCGTTTCATCCAGGAACGTGGCCGATAAAACTTGCACGGCTCCCGTTGCCAGATCTTGTTTTGCGATATGCTGAGCGCCGTTAGCAGAGCTGACCATGACCAGAAATTTCCCGTCCGCACTCACATCCGCATCCTGATTCTGGTTACCTTCCCAGGTCAGACGCTGCGGAGTACCGCCATTAATACCGATTTTGTACACTTGTGGACGACCACCCTGATCCGAGGTGTAGGCCAGGGTTTGGCTGTCCGGGAACCAGGTCGGCTCCGTATTATTGCTTCGGCCATCGGTCACTTGCGTGATCTGGCCGGAAGCCAAATTCATCACATAAAGATTTAAACTACCCGACTTGGACAACGCGAAAGCCAGTTTAGTACCGTCCGGTGAGAAAGCCGGCGCACCGTTATGACGCGGGAAACTGGCAATCTGACGGACGCTGCTATTGGCCAGGGTTTGTACCACCAAGGCGGAACGACCGCTTTCGAAGGTCACATAGGCCAGTTTGCTACCGTCAGGTGACCAAGCCGGAGACATCAGCGGCTCAGGTGAGCGATGGACGACAAACTGATTGTAGCCATCATAATCCGCCACGCGCAGTTCATACGGATACTGCCCACCGTTGGTTTGCACCACATAAGCGATGCGGGTGCGGAACGCGCCCTTGATTCCGGTCAATTTTTCAAAGACACCATCGCTGGCGGTATGCGCGGCATAACGCAGCCATTGTTTGGTGACTTTAAATTGGTTCTGCGCCAGTACGGCGCCCGGGGTGCCCGAGGTATCCACTAACTGGTATGAAACCACATAACCACCGTCAGCGCTAGGCTGTACCTGCCCCACGACCACCGCGTCAATGCCAAGTGCGGTCCACGCCGCCGGCGTCACCTCCGCTGCCGTAGTTGGCTGTTGCGGCAGACGCGCGACATCCAGCGGATTAAACTTGCCGCTATTGCGTAAATCCGCTGCGACAATCGCACCGACGTCTTCCGGCGCTGCGCCAGGACCCGCCCATTTAAACGGGACCACACCAATCGGGCGTGCGGTATCCACACCCTGGGTGATCTCTATTCGCACTTCCGCATGCAACACGGAGGCCCATAATACTAATATTCCTAGCGCTACTCGAAATGCCTGCTTCATTTCATCTCCCATACCAAGGCGATACGCCCCGATAAATTAGCAGAATTTTAACTAAACCACTTAAATAAAACCACAAATGCTAGCTAGATAACATAGTCTACTTCTTAATCGTTCACCGCAATATTTTGACTTCTTTACCCATTATTGCGGTTTAAAATCTATCGGCGCATTTTTAAACACCTCATAGACTGCCTGGCTAGGCGGTTTAGGTATTTTTGCCAGCTTCGCGGCAGAAATCGCCGCTTGGCAAAGGGCGGGATCGCCGCCTTCAGAAGACACGGAAATCACCATACCATCTGACGCTAATTTCAAACGCAAAGTACAGGTTTTACCATTAAACGCCGGATCGTTATAAAACTTCGCTTCTATAGCCGCCTTCACTTGGTTGCCATAACTGCTGATATCAGCTCCCGACGCCCCACTCTCCTTGCTGTTGCCCTTCCCCTTAGGTTTGCTGCCACCACTGGGTCCGCCGCCCGCTTTGGGCGCGTTTTTCGAGTCGGTTAACCCACCGAGCAGATCATCAACTTCATTCGACTGCTTGGCGGCCGCTGCAGCTGCGGCTTTCTTCGCAGCTGCCGCAGCTTTGGCACCGGCGGCCTTTTCCTTGGCAGCCTCGGCTTTAGCTTCAGCCGCTGCTGCGGCTTTTTCCTTGGCTGCTTCGGCTTTGGCCTCAGCGGCTGCGGTCGCTTTTTCTTCTGCGGCAGCAGCTTTGGCGGCAGCAGCTTTTTCAGCTGCCGCGGCTTTGGCTGCAGTGGCTTTTTCTGCTGCGGCGGCTTTGGCGGCTTCGGCTTTAGCTTCGGTGGCTTGTGCCGCTGCAGCTTTTTTGGCCTCCTCTACCGCTTTAGCTTTGGCCGCTTGCTCAGCCTGTTTTTTAGCCTCAGCGGCTGCGGCGGCCGCCTGTTTGCTGGCTTCGGCCTCGGCCTGTTTTTTGGCCTCAGCGGCAGATTTAGCCTGCTGTGCAGCTTCAGCCTTGGCCTGAGCCGCAGCGGCTTCCGCCTGCTTCTGCTGCTCCTTGGCCTGCTGGGCGGCAGCTTCAGCCTGTTTTTGCTGCTCAGCCGCTTGCTTTTGCTGCTCCGCCAGCTGCTGTTTCTGCTGTTGGGCAGCGTCTTGCGCCGCCAACCGCTCTTTTTCCAATTCTTTTAAGCGCTGCTGTTCAGCCGCCTGCTTTTGTTGCAGTTCTTCTGCTTGCTGCTGCGCCTGCTTTTCACGCTGCTGCGACGCACGCTGGGCATCAGTCTGCTGCTGCTGCTGACGGTTATATTGCTGTACCACGGCACCGGGATCGACCATTACAGCGTCGATGGACGAGCCGCCTCCTCCGCCGCCACTAGATTCAAGTGTCTGCGTGTAAGAACTCCAGACCAGCAAGCCGATCAGGAGAATATGCAGAACAATCGAGATAATAATGGCACGTTTAAGCTTATCGTTCTGTTCGGTTGCCTTTACCACAATCGATTCCCAAAAACAGGTTTGCCAGATAAAGCGCACATGATCAGCATGCCGTTAAATAGGCTGCGTCATCAGACCAACCGACTTAACGCCGGCCTGATGCAACAAATTCAGCGCCTTGATAATTTCATCATAAGGCACATCTTTGGCGCCACCGATCAGAAATATCGTTTTTGGATTGGCCGTTATTCGTGACCGCGCCTCGGCTACCACCTGCTCCGGCGGCAACTGTTCCATACGGTTATGATCCACCACCAGGCTGTACTGGCCTACACCCGACACTTCAACGATCACCGGCGGATTATCATCGCTACTTACCGCTTTCGAGTCCGTTGCATCCGGCAAATCTACCTCGACGCTTTGGGTAATAATCGGCGCGGTTGCCATAAAAATCAACACCAATACCAACAACACGTCGAGCAAAGGAACGATGTTTATCTCTGACTTGATTTGATTTCGACCACGTCTCCGGGCCATGTTCTCCCCTCCTTCTTACTTAGCGCTATCGCTGGCGAAGGCCTGACGATGCAGGATGGCGATGAACTCTTCGGTAAAGTTGTCGTAATTCTGATCAAGCTTATTCACCCGCTGGCTTAGCCGATTGAAGGCCATGACTGCGGGGATGGCGGCGAACAGGCCGATCGCGGTGGCAATCAGCGCTTCGGCGATACCAGGGGCAACCATTTGCAGCGTTGCCTGCTTTACCGCGCCCAGACCAATAAAGGCGTGCATGATGCCCCACACCGTACCGAACAAACCGATATAAGGGCTGATGGAACCCACGGTTCCCAAAAAAGGAATGTGGGTTTCAAGGGCTTCCAGCTCGCGGTTCATGGAGATGCGCATGGCGCGCGAGGCACCTTCAACCACGGCCTCAGGCGCATGGCTGTTGGCGCGATGCAAACGGGCGAATTCTTTAAAACCGGAGTAGAAAATTTGCTCCGTTCCCGTCAGGGTATCACGGCGAGTCTGACTTTCCTGATACAGGCGTGACAGTTCGATACCGGACCAGAATTTGTCCTCGAAGGCCTCTGCCTCGCGGGTGGCCGTGTTTAAAATACGGGTGCGCTGGATGATAATCGCCCAGGATGCAATGGAAAAGCACATCAAAATCAACATGATCAGTTTAACCAGAAAGCTAGCTTTCAGGAACAGATCAAAAATGTTCATGTCAGTCACTGCTTGAACTCCGCGACAATAGACTTAGGAAGCGCGATTGGCTTCATTTGGTGTGGATCAATACAGGCTATCAAAACATCCGCCTGGCTGAGAAGTTGCCCTTCAGCGTTCAGGATGCGTTGCGCAAAAGTCAAAGAGGCACCGCGCATTGAAACGATTTCACTTTCTACTTGCAGCAAATCGTCCAGACGCGCTGAGGCGAGATAGTCCACCGTGATACGCTTTACCACGAACGCAACCTTAGCGCTCAGTAAAGCCTGTTGATGGAAATTATGCTGGCGTAGCATCTCGGTACGTGCCCTTTCAAAAAAAACCACGTAGCGTGCATGATAGACCACACCACCGGCGTCCGTGTCTTCAAAATACACCCGCACCGGCCATCGGAATAACGTATTACTCACTGTAGATCCCAAGATCCCAACAACGCAAAACAACGGTGCTTACTATACGCAAGACGTGTCACGTTGGGAATGAATTACCTAGGGGGAATGAAAATAATTATGCTACTGCCTTTGTCACACTATTGATTTTGCCTATCGATTCGCACTATCGATTTGCACAATCTATTAGCACTCGCAATAGCGGCCAGAATGTTGTAACCCTGGCCGTCAGATAAAGGCGTAGATCAGCGCGCAAACCAGTACCAACATCGCCAGTGGCGGCAGGAAAAACAGCCGCCAGCCCAGGCGTCGGGGATAGAAGCCGACGCCATGCACCACCCCAGCGCACACTGCCCACACGATAAGCAGATTGTGCCAAACAGCCAACGAGCTGGTTTGTGTGGCGAAACGCGCAGGCGCCCAGAACACGCAACCGGCCAGTACCAGCGCCATCAGCAGGGAAAGAGCCCGTAGAGGGCTCTTGTCGGTAAGGCGATAGAGATAATCGATTAAGGATTTAATCAATTCAGGTCTTGCCCTGTGGTGTTATCAGCAATTTTGCTGTCTTCATGATGCTCCAGCGCCAGAGCGGTAATGATACCAAAGGCGCAGGCGAGCAGCGTTCCAAGGATCCAGGCGAAATACCACATTTTCAGCTCCTTTCTCAGTACAACGAATGCGTGTTTTGTTCAATGTGCTCTTTAGTGATGCGACCATACATCTTGTAGTAGCACCAGAAGGTGTAGAGCAGGACGATAGGCACAAACACCGCAGCCACCAGAGTCATCACCTGTAGGGTCAACAAACTCGAGGTCGCATCCCATACCGTCAGGCTGGCTTCAGGCATGGTGCTTGAAGGCATAATGAACGGGAACATGGTGATGCCAGCGGTCAAGATCACACAGGCAATGGTCAACGAGGCGAAAATAAATGCCCAGGCACCGTGGCGTAGCCGGGAACACAGGATAGTGAGCAACGGCAATAGCACGCCCAGTGCCGGCACGATCCACAGTATCGGATAGTTGTGATAATTAGCCATCCAGGCACCAGCCTGATGTACCACTTCTTTATTTAACGGATTCGATGGCGCGTTAAGATCCATCACCGAGGTAATGGTGAACCCATCAATGCCTTTAACCAACCACACGCCGGCCAACAGAAAGGTCACCATGGTTAATAAAGCACACACCTGAGCCGCGGTGCGGGCACGCACCAGCAAATCGCCACTGGTACGCATTTGCAGATAAGTAGCCCCTATCGTCAGGAACATTCCCAGGCTAACGATCCCAGCCAACAGACCAAACGGGTTCAGTAGTTGGAAAAAGTTACCTGTGTAGAATACGCGCAGGTATTCATCCATATGGAAAGGCACGCCCTGCAACAGGTTGCCGAACGCCACACCGATCACCACTGGAGGAATAAAACTGCCGGCAAAAATGCCCCAGTCACAAACGTTACGCCAGCGGTTATCGTCGATTTTCGCCCGGTATTCCAGACCCACCGGACGAAAAAACAGCGAGGCCAGCACCAGTATCATCGCGACATAAAAACCGGAGAACGCAGCAGCATAGACGGTTGGCCAGGCGGCAAACAACGCGCCGCCGGCGGTGATCAACCACACCTGATTGCCTTCCCAGTGCGGGGCGAAGGCGTTGATCATGATGCGTCGCTCGGTATCGTTGCGTCCAATAATACGCATCAGCATACCGACACCCATATCAAAACCGTCGGTCACCGCAAAGCCTATCAGCAGGACACCAATCAGCACCCACCAGATAAAGCGTAATACTTCATAATCAAACATGGCTCGGTCTCCTGTTAATGTGCTTTCTGCGCGGTGAGCGTCGGCTGTTCGAAATGATAACGACCGGTTTTCAGGCTGCTTGGTCCCAAGCGCGCGTATTTAAACATCAGGTACATCTCAGCCACCAGGAACAGGGTGTATAACCCGCAGATCAAGCCCATGGAGAACAGGATATCACCGGCGGTCAGGCTGGAATTGGCCACTGCGGTAGGTAATATTTCACCAATAGCCCAAGGCTGACGACCATATTCCGCGACAAACCAACCGGCCTCAATGGCAATCCAGGGAATGGGAATGCCATACAGTGCCGCTTTATGCAACCAGCGTTTTTGGCCAATACGGTTACGTATTACGCTCCAGAAGGACATGGAAATGATGATGAGCATCAGTACGCCGCCCGCAACCATAATACGGAAGGAGAAGTACAGTGGAGCCACTCGTGGTATTGAGTCGTTAGTTGCGCTCTGAATCTGTGCCTCAGTGGCGTTTGCCACGTCATTGGTATAACGTTTGAGCAGCAACCCGTAACCCAGGTCTTTCTTGACCTGCTCAAACTTGCTGCGCACCGCCGGATCAGCATCGCCGCTACGCAACTGCTGCAGTAGCGCATAGGCTTTCATGCCATTACGGATACGAATCTGGTGCTGGGCCAGCAAATCCTTAAGACCTGTCACCTGCCCATCAAGCGAGCGGGTGGCGATAATCCCCAGGGCGAATGGGATCTGGATGGCGAAGTTGTTGCGCTGCGTTGCCTGATTGGGAATGCCGAACAGGGTAAATGCAGCAGGCGCCGGCTGGGTATCCCACTCCGCCTCGATTGCCGCCAACTTGGTTTTCTGCACATCACCCATTTCGTAGCCGGATTCATCACCCAGAACGATCACCGACAGCACTGCCGCCATGCCGAAGGCTGCCGCGATGGCGTAAGAACGGCGGGCGAAAGCCACATCACGTCCTTTAAGCAGATAGTAGGAGCTAATACCGAGTACGAACATGGCACCGGTGCAGTAACCCGCAGCCACGGTATGCACGAATTTAACCTGCGCCACCGGATTGAGCACGAGATCAGCAAAGCTGACCATTTCCATACGCATGGTTTCGTAATTGAAATCAGACGCGATGGGATTTTGCATCCAACCATTGGCCACCAGAATCCAGAGTGCGGAAAGGTTAGAGCCTAACGCCACCATCCAGGTCACGGTTAAATGCTGTGTTTTACTCAGACGATCCCACCCGAAGAAAAACAAGCCAACAAAGGTCGATTCCAGGAAGAAGGCCATCAGGCCTTCAATGGCCAGAGGGGCGCCGAAAATGTCGCCGACATAGTGGGAAAAATAAGACCAGTTAGTCCCGAATTGGAACTCCATGGTCAGGCCGGTGGCCACACCCAGAGCGAAGTTTATACCAAACAACTTGCCCCAGAATTTGGTCATATCTTTATAAATTTGTTTGCCTGACAGGACGTAGACCGTTTCCATAATGGCCAATAAAAAGGCCATACCCAGGGTGAGTGGGACAAACAGAAAATGGTACATCGCAGTTAAGGCAAACTGCAATCTGGACAGTTCGACGACATCAAACATGTTGACCCCTTGCTCCTCGCGAGATAGCTCCCACGTGCGGTAATCTGGCGCTTCAATGTGACAAAGCGACGCAACAACCCGCGGTGAATAATAAAGAGTTTATAATTGTTCCTGACCTAGGACCGTTCCGTAAAAAAAACAGCGCTAACGCGTTAGCACGGAAAAACCAAAGGCGGATTTTAATAAAACATCACTTTCCTGGTAGAGCTGTGCATATAGTACCCCTCAAATTACTCGGGATAAATATCTTTTTTCGTGACTCCGGTTAAGAATTGGTGTCATGATCAAAACCGACATTAAAAAGCAGTAAAGTAGAAATTGCGCTAGCGCAATTTCTACAAATTTGAGCATAATTCACCACAAAAAATCATTGATTTAGCGCAACTTTCAGCGACTTTTGTTAAAAAATATAATATATTTCAACCTCAATGTGTTCGATGTTAAAAAAGTGTAATTAATAAGATCGCTAAATTACCCAAAAAGAAAAATATCAGCTGATGATATTTTTTAATTGTTACGGCGCTATTATTTTCTCGAAAGTTCGAACGATCTGTGTGGGTTATTGCAAAAAGGGTTTTTATTTAAAATTAATGGGGTACGTTTGATAATTTAACCAACAGTTAACATAAACGAAAAATACGGTAAACGCTTAGCCCCACCCATTAAGGCTGTCTCTCGCAAAAAAAAACGCGGCCTAAGAACCACCGCGCCAAACCTGGCCGTGTGTTCCTATGCCGCGCTATACCGTCCCACCCGCAAGCTAAAAGCGGTGGCGGTGTTACACCAGCAGCGCTTTCAGTGCCTGCCCGATATCCGCCAAGCTGCGCACCGTTTTGACTCCTGCGGCTTCCAGCGCAGCGAATTTCTCATCCGCCGTACCTTTACCTCCGGCGATAATCGCCCCGGCGTGTCCCATACGCTTGCCTTTCGGCGCGGTAACACCGGCAATATAACCCACTACCGGTTTAGTCACGTGCTCCTTGATGTAAGCAGCCGCTTCTTCTTCCGCGCTGCCGCCGATTTCACCAATCATCACGATAGCCTCGGTTTGTGGGTCTTGCTCAAACAGCTTAAGGATATCGATGAAATTGGAACCTGGAATAGGATCGCCGCCAATACCTACGCAGCTTGACTGGCCAAGCCCGGTGTCGGTGGTCTGTTTTACCGCTTCATAGGTCAAGGTCCCTGAACGCGATACAATGCCTATACGACCAGGCTGATGAATATGACCAGGCATAATGCCAATTTTGCATTCCCCAGGGGTGATCACCCCTGGGCAATTAGGGCCAATCATGCGCACACTGGTTTGTTCCAGCTTAGCCTTCACCACCAGCATATCGAGTGTGGGGATGCCTTCCGTAATGCAAATAATCAGCTCGATGCCCGCGTCAATGGCTTCAAGGATCGAGTCCTTGCAAAACGGTGCCGGAACATAAATCACTGATGCCGTGGCACCGGTTTTTGTCACGGCTTCACGCACGGTGTTAAATACCGGCAGCCCTAAATGTTCGGTACCACCTTTGCCCGGCGTTACGCCGCCGACCATTTTCGTGCCATAGGCCAGTGCTTGTTCGGAATGAAAACTCCCCTGGCTGCCGGTAAATCCCTGGCAAATGACTTTGGTATTCTTGTCGATTAAAATGGACATTATTTTCCCTCCACCGCAGCTACCGCTTGTTGGGCCGCGTCGGTCAAACTGGTGGCGGCAATGATATTCAGGCCGCTTTCGGCCAAGGTCTTGATGCCAAGTTCAGCGTTGTTACCTTCCAGACGCACCACCACCGGCACGTTAACGCCCACTTCCGCCACCGCACCGATAATGCCTTCGGCAATCAGATCGCAACGCACGATACCGCCGAAGATATTCACCAGCACCGCTTTGACATTTTCGTCCGACAAGATGATCTTAAACGCCTCGGTGACCCGCTCTTTGGTTGCACCACCGCCAACATCCAAGAAGTTGGCCGGCGAACCGCCGTGGAGTTTCACAATATCCATGGTGCCCATGGCCAGTCCGGCGCCGTTAACCATACAACCAATATTGCCGTCCAGAGCTACATAGTTCAGTTCCCATTGCGCCGCCTGAGCTTCCCTTGCATCCTCCTGGCTAGGATCGCGCATTTCGCGGAGTTCAGGCTGACGGAACAACGCGTTGCCATCGGCGCTAAGTTTGCCGTCCAGGCAGATCAGATTGCCTTCGCGGGTGATCACCAGCGGGTTAATCTCCACCAGCGCCAGATCCCGTTCAAGAAACAGCGTGGCCAATCCCATGAAAATTTTGGTGAACTGGCCGATCTGCTTACCAGACAGTCCTAATTTGAACGCCAGTTCACGTCCCTGGAACGGTTGTGGCCCGGTCAGCGGATCAAGCGCCACCTTGTGGATCAAATGCGGCGTCTGTTCGGCGACTTTCTCGATTTCCACGCCACCCTCGGTAGAGGCCATAAACACCACGCGCCGGGATCCACGGTCCACCACAGCACCCAGATAAAGTTCTTTGTCGATATCGGTTGCGGCTTCCACCAGAATTTGGTGTACCGGTTGGCCCAAGGCGTCGGTCTGGTAAGTGACCAGCCGCTTGCCCAGCCAATTTTCCGCAAAGGCGCGAATCTCATCTTTAGTGTTTACCACTTTGACGCCACCCGATTTACCGCGACCACCGGCGTGCACCTGACATTTCACGACCCAAGGGGCGGAGCCAATCTTGGAGGCGGATTCTTCCGCTTCCCGCGGCGTGGTACATGCAAAACCCGTAGGGGTAGGCAGACCATACCGAGCAAACAGCTGTTTTGCCTGATATTCATGTAAGTTCATGATGTTGTTTCCATCTTCGTCTGGAGTATCGACGGCAGCGTACTATAGCCACCATTAAAGGGTTCTAGCCAAAGGCAATAAAACGCCGGCAATGTCGCGTTGCCGTCCTGAGACTAAAGACGGATACGGCCCTGCAGCCGTATCCGTTATCCGCTAAACGTCAAGCAGCAGACGGGTCGGATCTTCTAGCATATCTTTCACGGTGACCAGGAAACTCACCGACTCTTTACCGTCGATCAACCGATGGTCGTAAGAGAGCGCCAGATACATCATCGGCAGGATAACCACCTGACCATTAACCGCCATAGGGCGGTCCTTGATAGCATGCATGCCCAGGATCGCGCTTTGCGGAGGATTAATGATCGGTGTTGACATTAACGAACCGAAAACGCCGCCGTTGGTAATCGTAAAGTTACCTCCGGTCAGTTCTTCCACCTTTAGTTTGCCATCACGTCCTTTTACTGCCAGTTCCTTGATGGATTTTTCCACATCCCCCATACCCAAGGCATCCACATCACGTAGCACCGGCGTGACCAGCCCGCGCGGAGTGGACACGGCAATACTGATATCAAAGTAGTTATGATAAACCACATCTTCGCCATCAATGGAGGCGTTCACTTCCGGGAAGCGTTTTAACGCTTCCACTACCGCTTTAATATAGAAAGACATGAAACCAAGGCGGATACCATGGCGTTTCTCAAAGACCTCGCCATATTGTTTGCGTAAATCCATAATCGGTTTCATGTTGACTTCATTAAAGGTGGTCAACATGGCGGTGTTGTTTTTGGCTTCCAGCAGACGCTCGGCGACGCGTTTACGCAAACGGGTCATTGGAACACGCTTTTCAGTATGATCGCCCAAGGCCGGAACCGACGCTTTGGCCGCTGCCGGTGCAGCGGAGGGGGCCGGAGCTGGAACTGGAGCGGCGCTCACCGTTTTACCGGCGAGGTGTTTTTCCACGTCTTCCCGAGTGATACGCCCGCCAACGCCGCTGCCGACGATTTCTTCCACGTTCAGGTCATGTTCCGCTATCAAACGCCGAATGGCAGGGCTGATGGCTTCGGTATGGTGTTCTTCCAGACCGGCGGTGTAACGCTGGGCAGGCGTGGATTCCTTAGATTGTGATTTTTCTGAGGTTTCCTGACCGGTGCTGTCGACGGGACGCAGCCGCCCAAGCACCTGGCGTGACGTCACGGTCGCGCCTTCGTCCTCCAACAGTGCTTCCAATATACCCGCTTCGGTAGCAGGAACTTCCAGTACCACCTTGTCGGTTTCAATTTCAACCAGCACTTCATCGCGCTGAACGCTGTCGCCAGGCTTTTTATGCCAAGTGGCGACAGTCGCATCGGCAACGGATTCGGGAAGGTCAGGAACCAGAATATCTACGCTACTCATTATCTATCCTTATATTTAATTAACGTTCAGCGCGTCATTGACCAGATTTTTTTGTTGTGTCTGGTGCACGGACAAATACCCAACCGCCGGCGAAGCGGATGCCGGGCGTCCCGCGTAACGTAGTGATGCTGCAAAAGCAATGACTTCACGCAGATGATGTTGACTGCAATACCAAGCACCCTGGTTCAGCGGCTCCTCTTGGCACCAGACAAAGTCTTGTACATGAGAGAAGGGCTTGAGAACCTCCTGTACCGCCTGGTGCGGGAACGGATAAAGCTGTTCGATACGCACAATAGCCACGTCCTGTTGACCGTTTTTGCGGCGCTGATCCAACAAATCATAATAAACCTTACCAGAACACATCACGACGCGCTTTACTCCCTGTGGATCAATCGGGTCTATTTCGCCAATGGCGGGCATAAACCCTCCCTGCGCCAAATCCTCAAACGACGAGATAGCCATAGGATGGCGCAGCAGAGATTTCGGCGACATGACGATCAGCGGCCGACGCATATTGCGCAATGCCTGACGCCGCAGCATATGGTAGACCTGTGCTGGCGTGGAAGGGACACAGACCTGCATATTCTGTTCTGCGCAAAGTTGCAGGTAGCGTTCCAACCGAGCTGAAGAGTGCTCCGGTCCCTGCCCTTCGTAGCCGTGGGGGAGCAGCATCACCAGCCCACACATCCGGCCCCATTTTTGCTCACCAGAACTGATGAACTGATCGATAACCACTTGCGCACCGTTAGCAAAATCACCGAACTGCGCTTCCCAGATCACCAAAGTCCGTGGTTCGGCAGTGGCGTAACCGTATTCAAAGGCCAGCACCGCTTCTTCGGATAATACCGAGTCCCACACACGGAAGGTGCCCTGACCGTTGTGCACATGGGCCAACGGCGTATAGGTTGAGCCATTCTTCTGATTATGCACCACGGCGTGTCGGTGGAAGAAGGTACCGCGCGCGGTATCTTCACCAGACAGCCGGATGGGCACACCTTCATCCACCAACGTAGCGTAGGCCAGGGTTTCGGCACCGCCCCAGTCAAACGGTTTGGTACCGGCGGCCATCAGAGCACGATCGTGGTAGATCTTGGCTACCCGCGGCTGCATTTCCACGCCGGCCGGCACTTCACTGATGCGCCGGGCCAACTCCTGCAATCGTTTGGGTTCGACCTCGCTGGGATAAGCCTCGTCCCAGTCATGATTAAGAAAACGCGACCAGGTAAAGGAGTGCATGTTCATTGGCCGCCACTCTTTCACCACACACTCGCCACGATCCAGAGCATCACGGTATACATTGACCATTTCGGTGGCGTCCCCCAGCGTGGCGACGCCGTCACGCTCCAATCTATCGGCATAGATTTTTCGGGGTGTCGGGTGTTTTTTGATCTTGTGATACATCAGGGGCTGAGTGGCGCTCGGCTCGTCCGCTTCGTTATGACCGTGGCGGCGATAGCACACCAGGTCGATCATGACGTCGCGTTTGAAGGTATTGCGAAAATCCAGCGCAACCCGGGTGACAAACGCCACGGCTTCAGGATCGTCAGCGTTGACATGGAAAATCGGCGCCTGGACCATTTTGGCGATGTCGGTGCAATATTGGGTCGAGCGGGCGTCGTGAGGATTCGAGGTAGTAAAACCCACCTGGTTGTTCACGACAATGCGTACCGTACCGCCAACGTCGTAGCCACGCGCCTTGGACATGTTCAGCGTTTCTTGCACCACGCCCTGTCCACTAATGGCCGCATCACCATGCAGGGTGATAGGCAGCACCATTTTGCTACTGTGTTCACCGAGCCTATCGATACGGGCACGCACGGAACCCACCACCACGGGGCTTACGATCTCAAGGTGAGAGGGGTTAAAGGCCAGCGCCAGATGGACAATGCCGCCATCGGTTTCCACATCGGATGAGAAACCCTGATGATATTTCACATCGCCGGTCCCCAAATGCTCTTTGTGCTTACCCGCGAACTCATCAAACAGATCCTGCGGCAGCTTACCGAGCACGTTGATAAGGACGTTTAAACGACCGCGGTGCGCCATGCCCAGCACCACTTCGCGGGTTCCGTTTTTACCTGCGTAACGAACCATCTCTTTTAGCATGGGGATCAACGCGTCGCCGCCTTCCAGAGAAAAGCGTTTGGCCCCCGGGAATTTGGCACCCAAATAGCGTTCGATGCCCTCAGCCGCCGTCAACTCGCTGAGAAAACGCAGTTTCTCATCCTGGCTAAAGCTCGGCTGCCCCACCACAGATTCGATATGCTGTTGGATCCAGCGTTTTTCTTCTGTATTGGTAATGTGCATATACTCAGCGCCGATTGAACCACAATAGGTTTGTTTCAACGCATCGTAGAGATCCGCAAGCTTCATGGTTTCCTTGCCAATGGCAAAGGAACCAACGTTAAAGCTCTCTTGGAAATCGGCTTCGGTGAGGTTATGGAACGCCGGATTCAAATCAGGAACGGTTTCTTGTTGCCATAAACCCAGCGGATCGAGGTTGGCATGCTGGTGGCCGCGAAAGCGAAACGCATTGATGAGCTGCAAGACTTTAACCTGCTTGGCATCGTTATCCGGGTCATTGACCGTAGAAGTGTAGCGCGTTGCATCCTTAGCCAATCGCCGAAAATAGTCCCGGGTCTTGGAATGGAGTTGGTCGGGGCTGACTCCAGAAGTGGGTAACTGCTTAAATACTGTACTCCAGCTATCGTCAACAGAGTCAGGATCCGTTAAAAAATCCTCATAGAGCTGCTCTATGTAGGACTGGTTCGCCCCCGCCAGATAGGAGGAATCCAGCCAGGCCTTCATTGCGCCGTTCTGCATTATGATCCCTTAAGCTGTTTAAGCTCAGTTTTCGCCGTGGTTAACATGTTTATTTCAACATATAAGCGGTTCAACCGGTGTATTACCTACCCACAAATCGGCGTAAATAACCGAACCGAAGGAACCTTTGAAAAGCGGCTGATCTGACATGATTAACCGGTTTTCAAAGATTTCCTATGCTATCCATTGCCTTGGCGTTTTTATAGCCTCGACGCAGCCTAATGTCTGCGAGGCAAGTCTCGGTACGTCCATCGCCGCTTGGTGATAGGACGCACCCCGGATGGATAACTTAAACTGTTACACCACGCAACTTAGGCACTGTGGTGCACCAGCATATTTTTAATATGCCCAATGGCCTTAGTCGGATTCAGCCCTTTTGGACAAACGTTGACGCAATTCATGATGCTATGACAGCGGAATACGCTGAACGCGTCATTCAGATCCTCCAAACGCCCTTCCCGTTCCGTGTCGCGGCTATCAATGAGGAAACGATAAGACGCCAGAAGCCCGGCCGGGCCGATAAACTTATCCGGATTCCACCAGAATGACGGACATGCTGTGGAACAACAGGCGCATAAGATACATTCGTACAACCCGTCCAGTTTTTCCCGTTCCTGTGGACTTTGCAAATGCTCCCGCGCCGGCGGATTATTGCCATTATTCAATAGATAAGGCTTGATTTTTTCATACTGGGCGTAGAACTGCCCCATGTCCACCACCAAATCACGCACTACCGGTAACCCCGGCAATGGGCGGATAACAATTTTATTATCCCCTTTCCGCAGAGTGGACACCGGGGTAATGCAGGCCAGTCCGTTTTTTCCATTCATGTTCACGCCGTCGGAACCACAGACCCCTTCCCTACAGGAACGACGAAACGCCAGCGTTGGATCCTGCTCTTTCAGTTGGATTAACGCGTCCAGCAACATCAGATCGTGGCCTTCATCGATCTCTAAGTGATAATCCTGCATACGCGGTTTGTTATCAATATCAGGATTATAACGGTAAATCGAAAATTCAACTTTCATCACTTTCCCCCCCAGCCCTTAATAAGTACGCACTTTCGGCGGGAATGCCGGGCGCAATGTCGGTTGCATATTGACTTCTCGACGGGTCATGGTGTCGCTCTCAGGCAAATAAAGGCTATGGCACAACCAGTTGGCATCGTCACGATCCGGAAAATCAAAGCGACTGTGCGCACCACGACTTTCAGTACGGAAGTTGGCGGCCATCGCAGTGGAATACGCAGTTTCCATGAGATTATCGAGCTCCAGGCATTCCACCCGCTGGGTATTGAATTCGGTGGAGGTATCGTCCAGACGGGCGTTATTTAGGCGTTCGCGAATCGTTTTTAACTCTGCCAACCCCTTGGCCATGGCATCACCTTCCCGGAACACCGAGAAATTGTTTTGCATGCAGGCCTGCAGGGCTTTGCGTATTTCTACCGGATTCTCGCCAGTGCGGTTGCTGTCCCAGCGGTTATAGCGCACCAACGCGGCGTTGATGTCGTCTTCGCCGGCATCGCGGAACGGCCCTTGCTCAGTGAGCGACTCCTGCAAATGCATACCGGCAGAACGGCCGAACACGATCAGATCGAGCAAAGAATTACCGCCGAGGCGATTGGCGCCATGTACCGATACGCAGGCAATTTCGCCTACCGCGAACAGGCCGGGCATAACCACATCCTTGCCCTGAGCATCGACTGTCATCACCTGTCCGGTCACTTTGGTGGGGATGCCACCCATCATATAGTGACAGGTAGGGATAACCGGGATCGGATCCTTCACCGGATCCACATGAGCAAAGGTCCGCGACAGTTCCAGAATACCTGGCAACCTCGACTCCAGTACGTCTTTACCTAGGTGATCAAGCTTGAGTTTGACGTGCGGCCCCAAAGGCCCATCGCAGCCGCGACCTTCTCGAATTTCAATCATGATCGAGCGGGCGACCACATCGCGGCCTGCCAGGTCCTTGGCATTGGGCGCGTAGCGTTCCATAAAACGCTCACCGTCCTTATTAAGCAGGTAACCGCCTTCACCACGACAACCTTCGGTGACTAGCACTCCCGCGCCAGCGATGCCAGTGGGATGGAATTGCCACATTTCCATATCCTGTACCGGCACACCGGCGCGCAGCGCCATGCCAATACCGTCGCCGGTATTGATGTGGGCATTGGTGGTGGACTGATAGATACGCCCGGCCCCGCCGGTGGCCAGAATGGTAGCCCGCGCCTTAAAATAGACCACTTCACCGGTCTCAATGCATAGCGCCGTGCAACCGACAAACGCACCGTCCTGGTTTTTTACCAAATCCAGCGCGTACCATTCGGAAAAAATAGTGGTGTGGTTTTTGAGGTTCTGCTGATAAAGAGTATGAAGTAACGCATGACCGGTACGGTCGGCGGCGGCGGCGGTACGCGCCGCCTGTTCACCGCCATAATTACGCGACTGACCACCGAACGGACGCTGATAAATGCGTCCATCGTCCAGGCGGGAAAATGGCAACCCCATATGTTCGAGTTCCAACACCGCTTCCGGACCGGTTTTACACATATACTCAATGGCATCCTGGTCACCGATATAATCGGAACCTTTTACGGTGTCATACATATGCCACTGCCAGTCGTCCTCATGGGTATTACCCAAGGCAACAGTGATACCACCCTGTGCGGAAACCGTATGGGAACGAGTAGGGAAAACTTTGGAAACCAGGGCGCAGGAGAGGCCCATCTGTGAAATCTGCAGCGCAGCGCGCATTCCCGCACCACCCGCACCAATAACCACAGCATCAAATTCTCTTACTGGCAAACTCATTTATGCACCCCACACCACGACAGTTCCATAAAAAAAATACACCAACAGCACGATAACTATAGCCAGTTGCAATGACAGCCGAAGCGCCACCGGTTTGATGTAATCCGTTAATACCTGCCACATGCCGATCCAGGTATGCACCAGGATGGAAAACAGCGTCAGCAGGGTAAAGACCTTCGTCATGGGTAAAGAAAAAAAACCGCGCCAAATCTCATAATTAAGGTTATCGGCAAAAACGATAAATCCCAGCATATAAAGAATGTAAAGGCAGATTACGATGGCGGAAGCCCGAACCAATAACCACTCATGCACTCCATTACGTCCTAGTGCCGAAGCATTGCTTACCATACGAGTACTCCCGCCAGAATTGAAAGCACGATAGTGATCACAAATGTAACATTTGCCGATAATTTCCCCACGGCTAATGTCTCATCCAGGTAGCCAAAATCCATCAGCATATGCCGAATACCCCCGATGGCATGATAGGCCAGCGCGGTCAAAATGCCCCACATGATGAACTTGACGATGAAGCTATCCATGATAGCCGTTGCTTGGATATAACCTTCGGCGGAGGAAAGGGAAAGCCCCAATATCCAGAGCAGGATACCGATGGCTATGAACATGATGACTCCGCTAACGCGGTGGAGAATAGAAGCTATCGCAGTAACGGGAAACTGGATCGTTTGCAGATCCAAGTTGACAGGCCTTTGTTTTTTCACGGTTTTGCCCACACAGCTATTATTATTTTTCCTTCCTCCGGTCCTGGGTGGGTCAGACAGCGTTAACGGGTAACCATGACGCGACATGTGCTCAACAGTACCAATCCTTTGTGCTTAAATGACGCATTAAATAACGCTGGGTGCTCCTACTACAGGGGGTTCCGGAGACCTTAGGGAAGTATATGGCTTTCACATTATGATTACAATTCCCCTACAATTTGTTTGGTAACATTTGGGTCGTTTAGTGACTTGGCTCACGAATTTTACATTTACCCCAATTCCATACAACCACATTGACAAAAAAGCAACATATTCATTACAAGTGAACTACCCAATATGCTATAAATGATGAACTATTGGCATAGAAAACTTCCGCCATGACAAAGATTATGCAACAGTGTGAGGCGCATCCTATTCTTAAGGGGTAAGGTGCCTTTATAAATGGCTAAAATTAATACCTGTAGATCTTTAATAACCGAGGAAAGCCGTTTTTTCATCCTCGCCGGGAACAACTTGCACCATCCTTAAGCTCTGTATCCTGCAGATACCCTATAGATTTTGAGCTGCAGGTTAGCGGTAAGTAACACAACTCCATGAAATTACTCAGGTAAGTGATTGGGGTGAAAGCGCATAACCAATGCACCTGCGACGAGAAAGATGTTGGGTGAGACGTTAAGCCGGAGCGATGGGTTGACAATAAACGCGCAAGGTCCCGCAGGCGTGTCGGTACCCTATGGTCAAAGATTTATCATATAAGCGCTAAGGAGATTATAATGGCTGACAATAAAGCAACGCTGAACCTACCGGGTGAAGCGCCGATTGAACTCGATGTATTGACCGGAACGCTCGGCGCAAAGGAAATTGATATCCGTAAGCTGGGTGGTAAAGGCTACTTCACCTTCGATCCCGGTTTCACCTCCACCGCGTCCTGTGAATCCAAAATTACCTATATCGACGGCGATGAAGGCATTTTACTGCACCGTGGTTTTCCTATTGATCAACTGGCACTGCATTCCAATTTTCTCGAAGTTTGC
The DNA here is from genome assembly GCF_035013185.1 of Acerihabitans sp. TG2. Lineage (NCBI taxonomy): Bacteria > Pseudomonadati > Pseudomonadota > Gammaproteobacteria > Enterobacterales > Pectobacteriaceae > Acerihabitans > Acerihabitans sp. TG2. Next base: position 78,317 of record NZ_JAYGJO010000021.1, on the reverse strand, counting down.
TATATCCTATTGAACGGCGAATCGCCAACGCTGAAGCAATACGAAGAATTCCGCGACATAGTGACCCGTCACACTATGGTGCATGAGCAAATCACACGCCTGTTTAACGGTTTTCGCCGCGACTCCCATCCGATGGCGGTACTGTGTGGCGTAACCGGCGCGTTGGCGGCGTTCTATCATGATTCGCTGGATGTAAACGTTGAACGCCATCGCGAAATCGCAGCGTTCCGTTTATTGTCTAAAATGCCGACCGTGGCCGCCATGTGTTATAAATATTCCATTGGTCAGCCTTTTGTGTATCCCCGCAACGATCTCTCTTATGCTGGCAACTTCCTGCATATGATGTTTTCCACGCCGTGCGAGGAGTATGTGATCAATCCAATCCTGGAACGTGCGATGGATCGAATATTGATTCTGCATGCCGATCATGAGCAAAACGCGTCCACCTCCACGGTGCGCACTGCCGGATCATCCGGCGCCAATCCGTTTGCCTGCATCGCGGCCGGGATTGCCTCTTTGTGGGGACCGGCCCATGGCGGTGCCAACGAGGCCACGCTGCGTATGTTGGAGGAAATATCCAGCGTCGAACATATACCGGCCTTTATTGAACGGGCCAAAGATAAAAACGACTCGTTTCGTTTGATGGGCTTCGGCCATCGGGTTTATAAAAACTACGATCCGCGCGCTACCGTGATGCGCGAGACGTGCCACGAAGTGTTAAAAGAGCTGAAGCTATCCGACGATCTGCTGGCGGTCGCCATGGAACTTGAACACATCGCCTTGCACGACCCCTACTTTATTGAGAAAAAGCTTTATCCGAACGTGGATTTTTATTCCGGCATCATTCTTAAAGCCATGGGTATCCCTTCCACCATGTTTACGGTTATTTTCGCCATGGCGCGTACCGTCGGCTGGATTGCCCACTGGAAAGAGATGCATGATGACGGGGTCAAAATTGCCCGACCACGCCAGCTCTATACTGGTTATGATAAACGCGAGTTTGTTTCACAGATTAAATAGCCCGTTTGCCACTGCCGTATAAACGTCAACGCCGCATAATGCGGCGTTTTTTTGAGTTTGATGACAAAGCCGGGCATGATGGGCAAGATCGTAAAGACGCCATGAATACATCCATGTAGGCTCGTGCGCGCCATCCCTGGCGCACTACGCTTTACTCTTCTTACCCATCATACCCGCCGTTAGTTCAGGGACACATTTGTAAGCAGTCTGACGCCGCATAATGCGGCGTTTTTTTTTACGCGGTGATGGCAGGCTGATTGGCAGGATCCAACTGCCAGGCGATTTGCTCGAAATAGCGGGCTTGCTCAAGCCAGGCGGCGTGGGCTTCTTCTAGTGTGCAGTGGATAAAGTGAATCGGCTCACCCAGACGAATTTGTGCCAAATGAAACAAATCAGCGGCGATAACACAGGCAATCCGCGGGTAACCACCGGTAGTTTGGGCATCGGCCATCAGCACAATCGGCTGGCCACCATGGGGTACCTGCACCACTCCGGGCAACAACCCATGGGAAAAGAGTTCACGATCGGTGTTGCGCTTTAACGCCCGGCCTTGTAACCGATAACCCATGCGGTTGCTCTGCGGGCTAAGTTGCCAACTCAAGCGCCAAAAGGCCTCTTGCGAATCAGCGGAGAATTCACGATATTCCGGGCCGGGCAGCGCCCGCACACGATTGCCAAATAACAGCTGCCTGATGCCGATTTGCCGGGACAGTATGGTGCGGGACTCACCGGCAATCAGCAGGTCGCCCTCCATGATTTTCCGTCCCAGATAACCGCCAAAACCACCGTTAAGATCGGTACTGCGCGAATTCAGCACCTTCGGCACATCAAATCCACCCGAAACGGCCAAGTAGCTGCGCATGCCATGTTTTGGTGTTGCCAGTGTGATCGTCTGCCCCGGACGCACTTGAAAACGCCAACCGGTCCACAATGGTTTGCCATCGAGCAGCGCATGGCAATCGGCGCCGGTCAGTGCTAACCAGCCAGGGGCGGTTATTTGCGCAGTGAATTGGCCGAGAGTAATTTCCAGCACCGCATCATCCTGGTCATTGCCCACCAGCAAATTAGCCGTTTTCATGGCAGGAAGATCCAACACACCACCCAGACTAATACCGAGATGACGAAAACCGTTACGGCCGCCATCTTGAATGGCGGTCATCATACCGGCATGCAGTACCTTTAGCATATGCCCTCCCGTTGTGGCACAAAGCGCACGTTATCACCGGGCAATAGCAACGTGGGTGGATCGTTACGCGGATCGAACATCACCAACGTGGTCCGTCCGATAATTTGCCACCCTCCCGGCGTCGCCAGTGGATAAATGCCAGTCTGTTTGCCACCAATACCGACCGAGCCGGCCGGCACACTCAGGCGGGGTTCGGCACGACGCGGTGCGGTTATGCTTTCCGGCAGCCCGGCCAGATAAGGAAATCCCGGTTGGAAACCGAGAAAATAAACCACATAGGTCACGCTGGAATGGCACTCTACCAGTTGACGCGTCGACATGCCGGCATGGTCCGCCACCCAGGTCAAATCCGGGCCCATCTCGCCCCCATAAACCACCGGGATATTCACCTCGCGCGACGCGGGAACCACAGCCTCGCTTTCTTCCCACCAATTTTGCAAACGCTCAATAGCATCCAGCGCCGAACGCTGTGGATTAGCCAGCAAAACGGTCAGGTTATTCATACCCGGAATGACCTCCCGCACCTCTTCGTAGTCCGCTATCCGCGCGGCAAGGCCCCAGATACGCTGTTGGCTCTCCACGGTGATGGGAGGTTCTAGCTCAAGCACGACCGTGCTTTCACCCAATAAGTAACATCGAGCCCGTTGCAATACCGCCTCCTGAGAAACAAATCTGGTTAACCGGTGATGTATTGCAGGTAATGTAATGCGTTTAGCGGGAAAATGTAATAGTGAGCAGGATTACGCTGGATTCGGAATATCAATAAAAGTGACATCCATACCGTGGAACCTGGCCAACCATTCCCCAAGCGCTTTGATACCACCACGCTCGGTCGCATGGTGACCGGCTGCGTAAAAATGCAGTCCCATCTCCCGTGCGATATGAATCGTTTGCTCAGAAACCTCACCGGTGATAAACGCATCCACCCCGGCCTTGACCGCCTGTTCGATAAAACTTTGGCCGCCACCGGTGCACCACGCCAGTCGGGATATTTTCTTCGGGGCGTTATCACCGCAGTGAAGGACCGATCGTTCCAAGCGCGTTTCTAAAAGCTCAAGCAACGCCAGCGGGTCAATAGCCGGGGAGAATTCGCCCCAAGGGACTAACGGCACCAATTGTCCCTTAATGTCGATACCCAGCAACGCGGCCAACTGAGCATTATTGCCTAAGGTGGGATGCGCATCCAGGGGAAGATGCCACGCGTACAGGTTAATATCATGGTTTAACAGGGTTTTCAGCCGACGTTGTTTCATTCCGCGAATCGACGGTGGCTCGTCTTTCCAAAAATAGCCGTGATGCACTAATACCGCATCGGCACCCCTCGCCACAGCGGCGTCTAGCAGCGCCTGACACGCAGTAACGCCAGTGACGATACGCTTGACATCCGTCCGACCTTCGACCTGCAGCCCGTTGGGAGCATAGTCTTGGAAAGTGGTGGTATTAAGCTGTTGGTTGATGAGTTGTTCCAGATCAATGTTACGCATAACGGTAAAACCTTATTTCAGCCATGATTTTTTTATTATTGCGACCTTCGATTACCCAAGGGCTTTCGCGGTCTTATATGCCGCCAGGGTAGACAGGCGAGCGCGGCCATGATCCACGATAGGATGCGGATAATCCAGTCCATCGTGGCCCTTATCCGGCCAAAGGTGCGGTTCGTGCACATAGGTGTCCGGCACTACGGATAATTCCGGCAACCACTTACGGATAAAGACCCCTTGCGGATCAAAGCGCCGTCCCTGGGTGGTGGGATTAAAAATCCGAAAATAGGGCGCGGCATCGGTGCCGGTGGACGCGGCCCACTGCCATCCGCCATTATTGGCGGCAAAATCGCCGTCAATCAGCCGAGACATAAAATAGCGTTCCCCTTCACGCCAGTCTATCAGCAGATCCTTCACCAGAAAGCTGGCGGTGATCATACGTAGCCGGTTATGCATCCAACCACTATGGTTGAGCTGCCTCATGGCAGCATCGACAATAGGATAACCGGTCTGGCCTTGTTGCCAGGCATTTAGCTGCTCGGCATCGCGCCGCCACGCGACGTGACGCGTCCAGCGGATAAACGGTTGTCGTTGACACAATGCCGGGAAAGCGACAATAAGATGACGATAGAAATCGCGCCAAATCAGTTCGTTTAACCAGGTAAACGCACCGCTGTCAGGAGCGGACAGCACGTCAGGATAGGCCTGGCGCAGACGGTTATAACATTGGCGAGGCGAGATCACACCGATTGCCAGGTAAGCGGAAAGCTGACTGGTGGCATCTAACGCCGGCAAATCTCGCGCCGTGCGGTAATCTTGCATCTGCTGATGGCAAAAAGTGCGCAGTCGCGACAGTGCCGCCGCCTCTCCAGCCGGATAATCATCACCCGGCTCCTGGGTTGGATAATCAAACGGCGTCAGTTCCCCAGTCATGTCCGGGAGAGTACTCGCGCGCGATGGCGGTGCCGGCACACACTGCGGGTCGGCGTCAATAAGCCGGCGCAAAAATGCGTTGCGAAATGGCGTAAATACCCGGTACATGCCGCCGCCAGTTTGCACCGTACCGGGCGGCAACAGTACGCCATCGTCAAACCCTTGGCACAGCACACCGCCGGCCAACCCCCGCTCCACAGCAAGGTCGCGCTGGCGCTCATTAAGTTCATACTGATAGTTGTAAAACAGCGCGTCCACCCGTTGCTGTCGGCAAAAGTCCACTAGCCAGGAGACTGATGCCTGAAAGTCGGCACATTGCTGGTAATGCAACGGTATGCCACGCTGGGCTAATGACTGTCTTAGCACCAGCAGATTGTTACGGATAAAACCCGCCTGGCGTGGCGCCATATCATGCTGTTGCCATTGCGCTGGCGTGGCGATATAGACCGCCAGTACCCTGGCACCAGGATCCCGGCAAGCAGCGTACAGCGCTGGGTTATCATGCACGCGCAGATCAGCACGCAACCACACAAGATGGGTTTTCATTGTCTCTTCCTTGATGTTAATGACCATAGCGCAACCGCAACGCTTCCGGATAAGGTTCAAAATAGCGTTGTTGTGCCAGCCAGGCGTCCGGGTATTCAGCCATATAGTGCTTTAACAACGTGATCGGCGCCAGCAGCGGCTGTAGTCCTTGCCGGTAACTGTCAATCAACAGCGCCAGTTCTTGCCGCTGTTTGAACGTCAGATGACGACGAAAATAACCTTGCACATGCATCAGTACGTTGGTGTGATTTGGCCGCGTGGCGCTGTTGGCCAGCAGGGCCATCAGCCGGTTACGGTACTCCATGGCAAACAGCTCCAACGAGTCCCATTGATCCATGGCTGCAACAAATGGCCCAAGTTGGCGATACAACGGCTGAGAATGGGCCAGCAGCAGCAGCTTGTAGCAGCGATGAAAAGCCATTAATCCGCCGCGCGTTAACGGCTGTGCCATGAGCTGATTGAACTCAAATAGCGTAAACACCCGGGCAACGAAATTCTCCCGTAGTGCGGGATCGTTTAACCGACCATTTTCCTCCACCGGCAGCCAGGGCAGTTGTCGCATTAGCGCCTGAGTAAAGAGCCCAACGCCATTTTTTTGCGAACCACTTCGATCATAAACCCTGACCCGCTCCATACCACAGCTGGGTGATTTAGCGCAGACGATATAACCGGATAAATGCGCCAACTGCAGACTTTGACGCGCGGAAAACGTCACCATGGCCTCGGTAAGATCGTGTTCATCCGGACTTTTTCCGCTGTACATGCCGATCTGGCCCTCTTGGTCTTTGACCAGCCGCAACGCCGGGCGCGGTGAGGGCAAACCGATGGCCATTTCCGGACAGATCGGCTCAAAATGGACAAAAGGCGCCAGGTCATCCATAGCGAAAGCCAAACGCCGGTGCCCCCCATCAAAACGCACCTTTTCACCCATCAGGCACGCGCTGATGCCGATAGGAATCTTATTGCTCATGCTTCGCCCTCCAATAATCCATTAGCAAAGCGTAGACGATCTGGTTCTGACCGATCGACGGTTTTTTTCATAAGTCGCGCCAGTTAAGTCACCCCGGCTTGGGTGACAACCAGCGAATAAATGATGATCTGCAGAGTGCGCTATTTTCCTGATAAAAGCACCAGATTGCGCTAGGCTGTATCCCATTATTGACCACGGTGGGTCGCAGGTTCAGGGCCACCATCACCCCCGCTATTTTTGCACTTAATGGACGGTAGTAGAATAGGTATAACGTGGTGGGCGCATCCCACTGTAAGAGGTGGGTACCTGGCCGGTACGCTACTACACGCCAGAGTTGGCGCAAACGGAGGAAACGTGAGCACGTTGACTGCCAATATCCTGATAATCGAAGATGAAGATGCCATTCGCCGTTTTGTCCGCCAAGCCTTGGAGCGTGAGGGGTATCGGGTTTTTGATGCGGAAAACATGGCCAATGGTCTAATAGAAACCGCCACCCGTAAACCGGATCTTATCGTACTTGATCTCGGACTGCCCGATGGCAACGGCGTGGATTTTATCCGCGATCTGCGCCAATGGAGTGCCATCGGTATCCTGGTCTTATCGGCCAGAAGCGATGAACAGGATAAAATCGATGCTCTAGATGCGGGTGCGGATGATTATTTAACCAAACCCTTCGGTATCGGCGAACTGCTGGCACGGGTGCGCGTGGCTCTGCGCCGCCCGCTGCGCGGCGAGGAAAAATCACAGTTGGTCTGTTTTGGCGCGATTAGCGTCGATTTGGTCAACCGCCAAGTGAGCCGGAAAGGAGAGCTGCTTCATCTGACCCCGATTGAGTTTCGCCTGCTGGCCACGCTCATAGCCCACCAAGGCAAAGTATTGACCCAGCGCCACTTACTACGCGAGGTATGGGGGCCTAACGCGGTGGAGCATAGCCACTATCTGCGCATTTATATGGGCCATTTGCGGCAAAAACTGGAGTCCGACCCAGCCCAACCCAACCATTTGCTCACTGAAACCGGCATTGGTTATCGTTTTATGCTTTAAATTCGTTGGGTTACCGCCGACTAAGGTTGTAGTCTTGTTTGCTCGGGCTGAATTATATCGTTTTCTGCAGTAGCACATCCGTGGTGGAGATCTTTCATGAGTACTTGGCTGATTTATGCGTTACTTTCCGCCCTGACAGCCTCTTTGGTGGCGATTTTTGGCAAAATAGGTTTGCAGCACCTGGACGCCAACAGTGCTACCGCAATCCGGTCGGTGGTGATGGCGGTTTTTTTGATTGGAGTGGTGGTGGTACAGGGAAAAATACATTTGGTCAGCGATATACTCGCGGATAAAAAGGCCCTGGGATGTATTGTACTGAGCGGAGTGGCAGGCGCCCTGTCATGGTTATTTTATTTTATGGCGATTAAATTTGGCAATGTTTCACAAGTGGCGCCCATCGATAAGCTCAGTGTGGTGTTTGCGGTGATCATGGCCGTGATCCTGTTTGGGGAAAAAGTGTCGCTGATAGCCGGTGCCGGGGTGGTGTTAATTACCGCCGGCGCGCTGATGGTCGCTCTTGGTTAATCCGGGGCCGGCACGTCATTATCAATAAAAAACCGGCGGCCCAAATTGGGCCCGCCGGTTGTAGGTTGACACTGTCGCTGACCGTCCGGCATGGGGCGTTACTTAGCTCCTGCCAGCGCCTGATTGACAATGTCCACCGCTTCTTTTTCAATTTGGGCACGATGTTCAGCGCCGAGGAAACTCTCACAATAGATTTTGTAAGCTTCTTCGGTGCCTGATGGCCTCGCCGCAAACCAACCATTCTTGGTCATCACCTTTAGGCCACCAATAGAGGCACCGTTGCCCGGGGCTTCGGTCAGGCGATCGGTAATGGGGTCACCCGCCAGGGTACTGGCGCTGACCCTGTCCGGCGACAGTTTTCCCAGGATGGCTTTCTGGGCATGGGTGGCAGAGGCCTGAATGCGGTTATAGCTGGGCGCGCCAAAACGTTGTGCTAGCTCATCATAATGTTGCTGCGGGTTTTTACCGGTAACCGCCGTAATTTCCGCGGCCAGTAGGCACATAATAATGCCGTCCTTATCCGTGGACCAAGGCTGCCCGTTAAAACGCAAAAACGACGCGCCGGCGCTCTCTTCTCCGCCAAAACCCAGGCTGCCGTCAAACAGACCGTCGACAAACCATTTAAATCCGACCGGAACCTCCACCAGTCGACGCCCCAGATCAGCCACCACGCGGTCAATCATCGCGCTTGATACCAGGGTTTTACCCACCGCCACGTCGGCGCCCCATTGCGGACGGTGCTGAAAGAGGTAATTAATCGCTACCGCCAGGAAATGGTTGGGGTTCATCAACCCCGCAGGCGTCACGATGCCATGACGGTCGTAGTCTGGATCGTTGGCCAACGCCAGGTCGAATTTATCACGCAGCGCCAGCAGGCCGGTCATGGCCCATGGCGAGGAGCAATCCATACGGATAATGCCGTCATGATCGAGATGCATAAACCGGAAGGTTTGATCAATCTCTTCATTTACCAACGTCAAATCCAACTGGTAAAATTCCGCAATCCGCTGCCAGTAGGCGATACCTGAGCCGCCCAGAGGATCGACTCCCAGCTTGAGCCCGGCTTTTTGAATGGCTGCCATATCCACGACCTCAGCCAGCCCTTCAACGTACGCCTGAACCAAATCCTGTGCGTGAATATGTCCACTTTGCCAAGCCGCATCCAGTGTCTGGCGTTTCACGCCGCGCAAACCTTCGGCCAGCAGAACGTTGGCGCGTTCTTCAATCACCGTGGTCAGATTGGTGTCGGCCGGTCCGCCGTTAGGTGGGTTGTATTTAATCCCACCATCTTCTGGAGGATTATGGGAGGGAGTGATCACGATGCCATCAGCCTGGGGGGCACCAGCACGATTGTGCGTCAGGATCGCATTGGAGATCGCGGGCGTCGGCGTAAAACCGTTATCCTGCTGAATAATCACCTCAACGCCGTTGGCGCTGAGCACTTCTAACACGGAGATAAATGCCGGTTCGGATAAAGCATGGGTATCCTTGCCAACATAACAGGGCCCGGTGATGCCCTGGCTACGACGCTGTTCGGCTATCGCCTGGCTAATTGCCAGAATATGCGCTTCATTGAAACTGTGACGCCCCGCGCTGCCACGATGGCCCGAGGTACCGAATTTTACCGCATGGGCTGGATTGCCCGGTTCTGGACTTAATACATAGTACTGAGAGGTCAACTGCGCGACATTAATTAAATCGCTTTGCTGGGCGGGTTGCCCAGCGCGGGGGCTATTAGCCATCGGTACTTCTCCCTTGGCTGCTATACCCGTCATGCTTCAGGTTGCTGGTGTGCTGGCTTTCCTGCAACGCGAATTATTCAGGGTATATATTTAAATGATCAAATGGTACCGCAAACTTTATCCGTCAGTTCCACCGGGAACTGCATGGCCAGCATAATGTGTTCCACCATGCTCCGTTTACGATCGGTATTTGTATTGGTAATCACCCAATACGGCGTTTCAGGCACCTGCTTTGGTTTAGTATGGCTGCCATTTTGCAAAAGTGTCTGTTCATCAGCGGCAAAATAGGTGCGAGTCCGGCCATGGAGGAGATCTGCCACCTCAGCGAACTGCGCGGGAGAGATCTGATATAGGGTGGTCAGCACCAGCGTAAAGCGATCGACTGCCTTGCGCTGTTCCGCATAGATATCGGAGAGCAACAACTCGCGCATCGTCCTCACCCGATCGCGCAGCGGCGTGACGGCATCCGGTTGGGACGGCTCCGGTTGCTGCATCTGTTGCTGCGCCGGTTTGGCTTGAGCTACGCTACGGTTTTGCGCGTCAAACTTGAGCATGCGGCGCAAAATATCCGAGGCGCTTTCGCCAATATGTTGGGTATGACCAGCGATATAGCGGTACAGGTCTTCGTCGACTTCAATAGTTTTCATCTTTTCCCGGGGCTTTCTTCTCATAAATCAATCAACAGGATTATACAAGCTAAACCGCTCCGGCGAATAGCGCTAGTAGCGGACTTGTGTAAAAAGTCGGATTAACCCCCGACGAGGATGGCCGACAAAGGCGTTTTTTTGCGGCGCAAGGGGTGGAAACTCATGATACGCTTACTGACTTTCCCGTCGTTAAGAGGATTATGATGAAATTACATTATCGTCTGCAACCGGCCCTACGTGACGACGGTAGTCCAGCGGTAGTGTTATTGCACGGTCTGTTCGGCAGCCTGGATAATCTTGGTGTGTTGGCCCGGCCACTGCAAGAGCGCCACACCACGTTGCAAATTGATCTACGCAACCATGGGCTATCACCTCACGATGCCGACGCCGGTTATGATGCCATGAGCAGTGACGTGGCGGCCTTGCTGGACCAATTGGCCATGGAAAACTGTATTGTGATAGGCCATTCCATGGGCGGTAAGGTGGCGATGAGATTGTCCGCACGTCTTGGCGAACGCATCCACGCACTGGTGGTCATTGATATGGCCCCGGTGGCCTATGCCGAGCGCCATCACGACAATGTGTTCACCGCACTGCGCAACGTCAGTGCCGCCGGTGTGACCCACCGGACTGAAGCGGCAGCGTTGATGCGCGAGGATATCGCCGATCCCGGCACGATCCAATTTCTGCTGAAATCATTTCATCAGGGAGAATGGCGGTTTAACCTTGAGGCCCTATGGCAGAATTACCCTGCGCTCATCAATTGGCGGGAATCGGCACCCTGGAATGGCCCGGTATTATTTGTCCGTGGTGAAAAATCCGCTTATTTGGACGATGGCTATCGAAGTGCGATCCAACGACAGTTTCCACAGGCGCGGGCCCATGTGGTGGCCGGTGCAGGTCACTGGGTCCATGCGGAAAAACCCGCAGCGACGCTGCGCGCCATTGAGCGTTTTTTGGACGGATTAGAGGCGTAACATGATGAGCTACCGGTAAGCCTCGTTGGCCGTTATGGACGGTACACTGGACAAGCTTGAGTTTATTATTGTCGTATCAGGTCGGGGTGGGGTAACATGGCGCGCTGTACCGTCATAGTTTGTGTTGCAGGTGCGTTGATTTTGCCATCCCCCAGCCGCTCAGTACGCATTGGGGATGTTTGAGGTTACCGCATTCTTGCTACTCGAATTATTTAGGGTATTTATTTTTCCAGGCCTGAAGTCGGGGAAAATAACGTAACGGGTGATCGTTCCCCAACGGTGAAACCAGCAGCAGGTTTGCCGTCGCGGCCATTGCCCGCCCGCTTTTTGATGCACAATCCCTTCATGACCTATGGCAAAAGAACAAACGGACCGCACCACCCTGGATTTGTTTATTGATGAGCGACGTCCGGGCCGCCCGAAGACCAACCCACTGTCCCGCGATGAACAGTTGCGCATCAACAAGCGTAACCAGCTGCGACGAGATAAAGTACGTGGCCTGCGCCGGGTCGAACTAAAAATCAACGCCCAGGCGGTGGATGCGTTAAATGAGTTGGCCTGTCGGCAAAATCTGTCGCGCAGTGAACTGATTGAATTGATTTTACTGGCCGAGCTGGAGCGGCAACAGGCAGCGGCCGAGCGGGAAGAGTAACCGACTACCGCCCGGCGGCGACGCGCTTTGTCGGTACTGCGCGCCTAAAGAGACGGATTTTGCAACAAAACCCTGGCAGAACGAGTTCCTCCTGTTGATATGGTCTGCTATCATTGCCCGGGAACCTAAATGATCCTATTACAGAACATATCCTTAATATTTAAGAGGTTTTCAAATTCATGGCAACTGTAGGCATTTTTTTTGGCAGTGACACCGGCAATACCGAAAATATTGCCAAAATGATCCAGAAGCAACTTGGGCCTGACGTTGCTGAAGTTCATGACATTGCCAAAAGCAGTAAGGAAGATCTGGCAAGGTTCGATACGCTGTTGTTGGGCATCCCTACCTGGTATTACGGTGAAGCACAGTGTGACTGGGATGATTTTTTCCCTACACTTGAGGAAATTGACTTCTCCGGTAAAACCGTCGCCCTGTTCGGATGTGGTGACCAGGAAGACTATGCAGAGTATTTTTGTGATGCCATGGGCACTATCCGCGACATTATCGAACCGAACGGTGCCACTATCATCGGTCACTGGCCGACTGCAGGTTATCATTTCGAAGCCTCAAAGGGGCTGGCGGACGACACTCATTTTATCGGACTGGCCATTGATGAAGATCGCCAGCCTGAACTGACCAACGAACGTGTTGATGGCTGGGTTAAACATATTAGCCAGGAATTGAAACTCGGTTAATTGATCATCCGGCACTGACAAAATACGTCGGCCGTCATCCATTGTGGCGGCCAGTCTTACTTGTCGATAGGTTCTCCCTGTCGAATGAATAGATACAAATTTTTAGCTTTCGCTCACAAAGCGGTACAATAGTGCAGCAGTTTCGCCTTTTTCATTAAAATGTTGCAAAATGTGCCCCACAAAACGGGCTATAGTGGTTAACAAGGCGTAGTTTTCATTTTGGACAGGCAGTCTTATAATGAGGTGACGTCATATTTTTCGGGCCGACCGATGTTATAGGCTATGTTAGCCTACAATCAGATTCTCAAAGTAACAGGACTATACCCGCATGACTGACAATAATATTGCATTGAAGAAGGCCGGCCTGAAAGTCACCCTTCCCAGACTGAAGATTCTGGAAGTGTTGCAAGCTCCGGAATGCCATCACGTCAGTGCGGAGGATCTCTACAAAAAACTCATTGATATGGGTGAAGAAATTGGCTTGGCTACGGTGTATCGTGTACTGAATCAGTTTGATGACGCCGGTATCGTCACCCGCCATAACTTTGAAGGCGGTAAATCCGTTTTTGAATTAACCCAGCAATATCATCATGATCATTTGATCTGTCTGGACTGTGGCAAAGTGATCGAATTCCGTGATGAATTCATTGAGGCGCGCCAGCGTGATATCGCCAAAAAACACAATATCAAACTGACTAACCACAGTTTATATCTTTACGGACATTGTGAAGACGGCAACTGCCGTGAAGACGAAACTCTGCACGATCATAAAGATGTGCTAAATAGCACCCAAGAGTAACAGGTCTTCAAACGTAACCCTGTTTGCTTAACTTGTTTGCTTAACTTGTTTACTTAAAAGGCTACGCCAATCATCCCAACGTCCGCCAGGCAACCAGCAACCAGGCGGCGTTTTGTTAGTTGTTACCCTCTTCTTCGCGTTCGATTTGACTTATAAGATCAATCCGTCGCTGGTGCCGCTTCCCTTCAAATCCTGCCGTCAACCCGCTATCCACGATCATTTTTGCTAACCCACAGCCCACCACCCGCGCGCCAAATGCCAGAATATGGGTATCGTTATGCTGGCGCGACAACCGGGCCGAGTAAGGTTCGCGGCATACTACCGCCCGGATACCGCGTAACTTATTGGCTGTAATGGATATACCGATCCCAGTGCCACAGATCAAAATACCCAAAGGCGCTACGCGCCATGACCAGCGCACATAAAAAACGCTGCCTCGGCAGCGTTGGTATTAGCACGAAGGTAACCAGCCATCAGGCGCCGGTTTTCGTCCAGGTATCTCGCAGGCCGACGGTGCGGTTGAACACCGGCGTCTGCTTGGTGAAATAACGACTATCAGCACAGAAATAGCCTTCACGCTCAAACTGGTACGGCTGGCCTATTTCTGCGTTTAAGACGCTGGCTTCCACAAAACCTTGCTTAATCACCAGCGATTGCGGATTCAGCGTCGAAAGAAAATCCTCCGCCGCAGCAGGATTGGCATCGCTAAACAGCCGATCGTATAACCGAAACTCAGCTGCAACCCCATGCGTGACCGATACCCAATGGATCACACCCTTGACCTTGCGGCCATCCGCCGGATCTTTGCTTAGGGTCTCAGGATCATAACTGCAATAAAGGGTGGTGATTTCACCTTGGGCATCTTTCTCCACCCGATCCGCTTTGATCACGTAGGCATTGCGCAGGCGCACTTCTTTGCCCAACACCAGCCGTTTGTATTGCTTGTTGGCCTCTTCACGAAAGTCCGCGCGATCGATATAAATCTCACGGCTGAACGCAACCTCACGGTGGCCCATCTCAGGTTTATTAGGATGGGTCGGCATGGTCACCAACTCTTGCTCATCAACGGGGAAATTCTCGATAACCACTCTGAGCGGATCAATAACCGCCATTGCCCGAGGAGCACTGTCGTTCAAATCTTCGCGGATACAGGCTTCCAACGCGGCGATTTCCACGTTGTTGTCCTGTTTGGTCACGCCAATACGCCGGCAAAACTCGCGGATCGACGCTGCGGTATAACCGCGACGTCGCAAACCTGAAATGGTTGGCATCCGCGGGTCATCCCATCCTTCAACGATCTGTTCCGCCACCAACTGGGTAAGCTTGCGCTTGGACATGATGGCATATTCAAGATTGAGGCGGGAAAACTCGTACTGGTGTGGATGGCAATCAATGCTAATGTTATCCAGCACCCAATCATACAACCGGCGATTATCCTGGAACTCCAGGGTACACAAAGAATGGGTGATCCCTTCCAGAGCATCGGAAATACAGTGGGTAAAATCGTACATCGGATAGATACACCACTTACTGCCGGTCTGATGATGTTCAGCGAACTTGATCCGGTACAATACCGGGTCGCGCATGACCATAAACGAGGAGGCCATATCTATCTTGGCACGCAGGCAGGCACTACCTTCTGAGAAGCCACCGTTGCGCATGATCGTGAACAACGCCAGGTTGTCGTCGACGGTACGATCGCGAAATGGACTGTTTTTGCCAGGTGTCGTCAGATTACCGCGATACTCCCGGATAGCGTCAGGGGAAAGCTCGTCCACATACGCTAATCCTTTCTTGATCAATTCCACAGCATAGTCATGTAGACGGTCAAAATAGTCAGAGGAGTAATGAATGTTACCGCTCCAGGTAAATCCTAACCATTGAACATCCTGCTTGATGGAATCGACGAATTCGATATCTTCTTTTGCCGGATTGGTATCGTCAAAACGCAAATTGCATTGTCCATGGTAGTCCTGAGCGATACCAAAATTCAGGCATATCGCTTTCGCATGACCAATATGTAAATAACCGTTTGGTTCCGGCGGAAAACGAGTATGCACCGTATGGTGCTTACCCGAGGCCAAATCTTCGTCAATAATTTGACGAATAAAGTTAGTTGGGCGGGCTTCTGCCTCACTCATATTTCTATTCCTCTACGCGAAAGCACGACATTTATCGCTCATATGTTCCAACATGCCAGAGTCCTGCACAACCGATACTTGCAAAATTTCTTATCATAACCCCAGCGTCCCCATAAGCTTACTCCAGTAAAAGACTGGGGTGAGCGAGGACAAATCTGTCTGGAACAGATTTGAACGCGACTTGTCGCGGCCCCGCTAAGGGCGAGGCCCAGGGACGGGCCGAGTACAGCTAACGCACCTGCAACGTGAAGTATGACGGAATACCCTAAATAATTCGCGTGGCAGGAAGGCGGCAACACAGCGAAACCCAGGAGCTTACATCGGTAAGTGACTGGGGTGAGCGAGGACAGCCAACGCACCTGCAACGTGAAGTATGACGGAATACCCTAAATAATTCCCGTGGCAGGAAGGCGGCAACGCAGCGAAACCCAGGAGCTTACATCGGTAAGTGACTGGGGTGAGCGAGGACAGCCAACGCACCTGCAACGTGAAGTATGACGGGTATATTACCATAAGTGCCCCGCTGACGGGGCACTCTGGGAAGGGATTCTGCGTGGAAACTCAAACGAGCCACAACATTCCGCCGCGAGAAACGCGCCGGAATACGGCATCATAAATTTCCAGGCGACCCGCATCGGCCGCCTGGGTGAATTTATTTAGCGGTAAGCTCCAGTAACAAGGTCTCACCGGCGACCACTGTACCGCTGGCGAGGGCCTCAATGGTGCCAAACTCATCCATATTACTGATGACTACCGGACTTATCAGCGAACGGGCATTGGCGTTAAGATAGTCGAGATCCAGTTCCAGGATCGGTTGTCCTTGGGTAACCTTGCTCCCCTCTTCCACCAGGGCGGTAAAACCTCGGCCCTGTAATTCAACGGTATCAATGCCGATATGCACGATAACTTCGGCACCAGAGTCGGTTTCCAGGCAAAAGGCGTGATGGGTTCCAAACAGTTTTACCAACGTGCCGCTGGCCGGCGACACCACCTGTTTACCGGTCGGGCGAATGGCGAGACCTTCGCCTACCGCTTTGGAGGCAAAGGCAGCGTCAGGTACCTGATCGAGCGGTACTATCTCACCGCTGATAGGGGATATTAGGCTCACCACCACCGGGTGCGGCGACCGCTCGCTGGTGGCTGGTGTAACCTTAGGCTGCACCGGCACGGCTTGAGAAACCGATGTTGCCGCTGCTACCGGCCCTTCAGCCAGTACGGTGCGCATGGCGCCGGCGATAATTTCCGCGCGGGTGCCCACGATAACCTGCACACTTTCTTTATTGAGACGAATAACACCCTGGGCACCCAGGTTTTTGGCTAAAGATTCGTTAACCAGCGATGAGTCTTTAACATTTAACCGCAGACGGGTAATACAGGCATCGATAGCGGTCAGATTGTCAGAGCCGCCGACAGCACTGATATAACGCCGTGCCAAGGCCTGGGTCTCGCCAGCTTTGCCGGTAGCGGTGGTAGCCGGTTCAATATCCACATTGTAGCCGTCAAATTCATTACCGGCGACCGCCAGTTCACGCCCTGGGGTTAACAGGTTGAAACGTTTGATGGTGAAGCTGAACACCACGTAATAGATCACAAAGAACACCAAGCCCTGTGGAATCAACATGTACCAGTGTACCGCCAGAGGGTTGCGCGAGGAGAGCACCATATCGACTAGACCGGCACTAAAGCCAAAGCCGGCCATCCAATGCATCTGTGCGGCGATAAATACCGACAGACCGGTCAATACGGCATGCAGAAAATACAGCACCGGCGCCACAAACATAAACGAGAATTCCAGCGGTTCGGTGATGCCGGTAAAAAAGGAGGCAAATGCCCCGGCCAACATAATACCGGCAACCTTGCTTTTATTTTCCGGGCGGGCGCAATGATAAATAGCCAATGCTGCGCCGGGCAAACCAAACATCATGATCGGGAAGAAACCTGCCTGATAACGACCGGTAATGCCAACGATGGCAGTGCCCGCGTCAATGGACTGTTGACCACCAAAGAATTTGGGAATGTCGTTAATCCCGGCCACGTCAAACCAGAAGACCGAGTTGAGTGCATGATGCAGCCCGACCGGAATCAACAACCGATTGAAGAAGGCATAAATACCTGCGCCAGCCGAACCCAGCCGCTGAATATGTTCGCCGAAAGAGACCAGACCATTAAACACCAGCGGCCAAACATACATCAGAACAAACGCGACCAGGATCATGACGAAAGACACCAGGATTGGCACCAAACGACGCCCGCTAAAAAACGACAGCGCCTTGGTCAATTCCACCTGGCTAAAGCGATTGTACAACTCGGCAGAGATTATCCCCACCAGAATACCAACAAACTGATTGTTGATTTTGCCAAAGGCCGCCGGAACATCGGCCAAAGGAATGTGTTGGATCATCGACACTGCCGCAGGTGCGCACAGCGTGGTCACCACCAAAAAACCCACCAGACCGGATAACGCCGCCGCGCCATCTTTATCTTTTGACATACCGTACGCGACACCAACTGCGAACAGCACCGACATGTTTTCTATGATTGCCGATCCCGCTTTGATAAAGAAGGCGGCCAACGCGCTGCTGCCCCCCCAGCCCACCGGATCAATCCAATACCCTATGCCCATCAGGATGGCGGCAGCGGGCAATGTTGCCACCGGTACCATCAATGCGCGGCCGATTTTCTGAAGATAACTGAGTATACTCACCTTGATTCCCCTATTAACCTTGCTCATCCAACCTGCAACCTAGGCTGTTTAACCTGTTGATTGCTGTCAAATCGCGCCTGAAGACCTCTCATACGCAGTGTATTTCAATTAATTTTCTACGCAAATTAATTGTGGATATTTGTGATTATTATCACCATGAATCACTATGACTTGTGACTTTACCTGCTAATTATGTCAAACTTATTTTGCAACGCAAATAATCAACCTATACTTATGCCGTGAGGCTGAAGAATTATAACCGGCTATTTTTTGCTATCAATGCTGACGCTATACTGGTTAATACCGTCCCTAGCAACCGCTTTTAACTGAACAAGAGGTCAAAATATGAGACTGATTCCTTTAGAAACCGCCGCCGACGTTGGCAAATGGGCTGCTCAACATATTGTTGAGCGTATCACTGCGTTTAACCCTACCCCTGAACGTCCGTTTATTCTTGGTCTGCCTACTGGCAGCACGCCACTGGAAGCCTACAAATATCTTATTTTGATGCATAAAGCGGGCCAGGTAAGCTTTGAAAATGTGGTGACGTTTAATATGGATGAATACGTCGGCCTGCCCACCGATCATCCGGAAAGTTACTCGACCTTTATGCACCATAACTTCTTCGATCATGTTAATATCGCCAAAGAAAACATCAACCTGTTGAACGGCAACGCGACAGATATCGATGATGAATGCCGCCGCTATGAAGAAAAAATTCGCGCCTACGGCAAAATCCATCTGTTTATGGGCGGCGTGGGCAACGATGGACATATCGCCTTTAATGAACCCGCGTCATCCTTGGCGTCACGTACCCGAATTAAGACATTGACCCAGGAAACACGCTTAGCCAACTCGCGTTTTTTTAATAACGATATTGAGCAGGTACCGCGTTTTGCCCTGACGGTCGGAGTAGGCACCTTGTTGGATGCCGAAGAAGTGATGATCCTGGTCATTGGCCGCAAAAAAGCCCTAGCGTTGCAAGCCGCAGTTGAAGGTAACGTCAATCATCTATGGACCATAAGTTGCCTGCAGCTCCATCCTAAAGCGGTAATGGTGTGCGATGAGCCGTCCACAATGGAACTAAAAATTAAAACCGTTAAATACTTCCGCGACCTGGAAGCGACGGATGCAACGCTGCAGATAAAAGCATAATACATAACCGGGAGTAAACGATGTACGCATTAACCAATAGCCGGGTTTACACCGGTTATCAAGTACTTGATGACCATGCGGTAGTGGTTGCCGATGGTCTTATTGAGCGGATCTGCCCGGTGACGGCATTGCCGGCGGGTATTGAACAACGTGACTTAGCCGGTGCGACGCTGACCCCAGGGTTTATCGACCTGCAGCTTAACGGCTGCGGCGGCGTGCAGTTCAATGATTCGCTTGGTGCATTGTCGGTTGAAACACTGGAAATCATGCAACGCGCCAACATAAAATCCGGCTGCACCAGTTTTTTACCTACCCTGATTACCAGCACCGATGAATTTATGCACCTTGCGATAGATGTGATGCGCGCTTTTTTAGCGCAGCATAAACATCAGGCGCTGGGCCTGCATCTGGAAGGCCCATATCTGAATCCGATTAAAAAAGGCACGCACGATCCCGCATTGATGCGCCGCCCAGAACCGGCGATGATCGATTATCTATGCGCCAATGCCGATGTGATCGCCAAGATAACCCTGGCGCCGGAAATGGTCGACGCTGCGGTGATCCACCAACTGACGCAAGCGGGCATTCTGGTCTCGGCGGGCCACTCCAGCGCAACCTACGATCAGGCCAAAATAGGATTCGCCGCCGGTATCGGCATCGCCACCCACTTGTTTAACGCCATGCAACCGCTGTCCGGTCGTGAACCAGGGCTTATCGGCGCCATATTCGACACGCCCGCACTCTATTGCGGCGTTATCGCCGACGGGCTGCACGTCAATTATGCCAATATCCGCAACGCCAAGCGCATCAAGGGTGAAAAGCTGCTGCTGGTTACCGATGCTACCGCCCCTGCTGGCGCCGACCCCGCGATTGATCAGTTCATTTTTGCCGGTAAAACAATATACTATCGTGACGGTTTGTGCGTGGATGAAAATGGCACCCTTAGCGGCTCGGCGCTAACGATGATTGAAGCAATACGTAACAGCGTCGAACACGTCGGTATTGCGCTGGATGAAGCGCTACGTATGGCAACACTCTATCCGGCCCAGGCGTTGGGCATTGAATCACAACTGGGCGTGATTAGGGTGGGCAGGGTTGCCAATCTGACCGCGTTTAACCGGGATTACCGGATAACCAAAACTATCGTTAATGGCGACGATGTTTTTTAATGAGTGAGTGGCAAAGCTATGACCCTAGGCGGACAAGCCCCGATAGGAAATGTTGACCTGGTCAAACAACTGAATAGCGCGGCAGTATATCGCCTGATCGATCAATCCGGTCCGATATCGCGCATCCAGATTGCCGATATAAGTCAGTTGGCGCCCGCCAGCATTACAAAAATTACCCGCCAACTGCTCGAACGGGGGCTAATCCGTGAAGTGGACCAGCAGGCGTCTACCGGCGGCCGGCGGGCTATTTCCATTGTTGCGGAAACCAAGGCATTCCAGGCCATTGCGGTTCGTCTTGGCCGCCATGACACCACCATCACGCTCTACGATCTGACTGGCAAAGCGCTGCACGAAGAGTTTACCCCGCTACCGGAAACCAACCAACAGGCGCTGGAAGATGTATTATTTAGCGCCATAACCCGCTTTATCGAGCAAATACAGCGCAAAAGCCGGGAACTCATTGCTATCTCGGTTATCCTGCCCGGTCTGGTTGATCCCTACTCTGGGGTGGTACGTTTTATGCCGCACATCAAGGTTAATCAATGGCCACTAGTGGAAAACTTACGCAAACGCTTCGGCATGCCCGCTTTCGTCGGGCATGACATTCGCAGCCTGGCCCTGGCAGAGCATTACTTCGGGGCAACCCGCGATTGTGATGATGCTATTTTGGTGCGCATTCACCGAGGCACCGGGGCAGGTATCATCGTGAATGGTCAGATTTTTCTCGGCAGCAATGGCAATGTGGGGGAAATTGGCCATATCCAGGTTGATCCCCTGGGTGAGCGCTGCTACTGCGGCAACTTCGGCTGTCTGGAGACCATTGCCGCCAATGGTGCCATCGAACAACGGATTCGCCACCTGCTGAGCCAAGGCTACCCCAGCAAGCTGACTCAAGACGATTGTCAAATTGGCGCTATTTGTAAAGCCGCCAACCGTGGTGACGTCCTGGCTTGCGAAGTTATCGAACAGGTAGGACACCAGTTGGGTAAAGCGGTGGCTATCGCCATTAACTTATTTAACCCGCAAAAAGTCGTGCTGGCCGGTGAAATCACCGAAGCCCACAAAATACTACTGCCCGCCGTACAGCGCTGCATTGAAAATCAAGCCTTGATTGGCTTTCGGCAAAATCTGCCGGTGGTCATATCGTCATTGGATCATGGCTCCGCTATTGGCGCTTTCGCTCTAGTAAAACGGGCCATGCTCAATGGCGTATTGCTGCAAAGTTTGTTAGAGACCAGCTAACCTGCCGGTGTCTTATACCCTAAATAATACCAGTGGCAGGAAGGCGGTATATGAGTGCCGCCAACACACCAGTGGCTCTAAAGATGAAGGAGATACTGCCTCATTTAGTGGCGCTGCCCCACCTAAGGGCACAAATTTGGGGCAACTGCGTCCACAGCAACATTTTCACGAATACGGATTATGTAAATTACCTCGCCTTCTTCCCCTTTTTTTTAAACAATCCTCAGCAATAAGCCATTAAAATTGAATAATCTCCATGACAATGGCTTTTTTTATTAAATGATATTGAATATTGGTGCCATTTTAGTGCTAAATCGATGACATTACTTAACGTTGCCGCGCCAGGTTCGCACGGCAATTGCCCGATGACAGTCGTAAAGGAAAACAACATGTGTTCAATTTTTGGCGTTCTGGATCTTAAATCCGACCCGACCGAACTGCGCAAGACTGCGCTGGAAATGTCGCGGTTGATGCGTCACCGCGGTCCCGATTGGTCTGGTGTATTTGCCAACGATAAAGCTATCCTGGCCCATGAAAGGCTTTCCATTGTTGACGTTAACACCGGTGCTCAACCTTTGTATAACGCCTCACATACCCACGTATTGGCAGTGAATGGTGAAATTTACAACCACCAGGCGTTACGTGAGGAACTTGGCGATCGTTATGCATTCCAAACCGGTTCTGACTGTGAAGTTATCCTGGCTTTGTACCAGGAAAAAGGTGTCGATTTTTTAGACGATCTGCGCGGTATGTTTGCCTTTATCCTCTACGACACCGAAAAAGACGCCTACCTGATTGGCCGAGACCATATGGGTATTATCCCGTTATATATGGGCTATGACGAAAACGGCACAATGTACGTGGCTTCGGAAATGAAAGCGCTGGTGCCGATATGCCGCAGCATCAAAGAATTTCCCCCAGGAAGCTATCTTTGGAGCCAGGACGGCGAAATTCGCGAATACTACACCCGCGATTGGTTCTCCTATGACAATGTTAAAGACAACGTTACCGACAAAGAAGCCCTGCGCGACGCACTGGAAGAGTCAGTAAAAAGTCATCTCATGTCCGATGTTCCTTATGGCGTGCTGCTCTCCGGTGGTCTGGACTCCTCGGTTATTTCCGCTATTACCAAAAAATATGCCGCCCGCCGGGTAGAAGACGGCGCACGCAGCGAAGCCTGGTGGCCACAGTTGCACTCCTTTGCTGTCGGTCTGGAAGGCTCCCCGGATCTGCGCGCGGCAAAAGAAGTCGCCACCCATTTGGGTACGGTACACCATGAAGTCCATTTCACCGTTCAGGAAGGGCTGGATGCCATTCGTGATGTGATTTACCACATCGAAACCTATGATGTCACCACCATTCGAGCCTCAACGCCGATGTATCTGATGTCACGTAAAATCAAGGCGATGGGCATCAAAATGGTACTATCCGGAGAGGGTGCGGACGAAGTCTTCGGTGGCTATCTGTATTTCCATAAAGCACCTAATGCCAAAGAATTCCATGAAGAATTGGTGCGCAAGCTGCAGGCCCTGCACATGTATGACTGCGCGCGCGCCAACAAAGCGATGTCCGCTTGGGGCGTAGAAGCCCGCGTACCGTTCCTGGACAAAAAATTCCTCGACGTGGCGATGCGCATCAATCCTCAGGACAAAATGTGCGGCCACGGCAAAATTGAAAAACACGTGCTGCGCGAATGTTTTGCCTCCTACCTACCGGAAAGCATCGCCTGGCGGCAAAAAGAACAGTTTTCCGACGGTGTCGGCTATAGCTGGATCGACACATTAAAAGTGGTGGCCGGTGAACAAATCAGCGATCAACAACTCGCCAACGCCCACTTTCGTTTCCCCTACAACACGCCTAATTCCAAGGAGGGCTACTTTTACCGCCAGATCTTTGAAGAATTATTCCCGCTACCAAGCGCTGCAGAATGCGTACCTGGCGGCCCATCTGTCGCCTGCTCATCGGCAAAAGCCATCGAGTGGGACGAATCGTTCAAAAACATGGACGATCCGTCGGGACGTGCAGTTGGCGTGCACAACTCAGCGTACTAAAAGACCACTGGCACACTCGGCTCCCGCTACGACCTAGCCCAACCGGCTGACGTTGAACCGGGGAGAGTGTGCCGTGGGGGTCGACGCGGGCATGGTTTTCCTGCCCGCCAGAGCGCCCCCTGGCCCGCTAGGCCCCGGTACACACCCAACCCAATTAGCAAGCTTGCCAACGGCTGACGTTGAACCGGGGAGAGTGTGCCGTGGGGGTCGACGCGGGCATGGTTTTCCTGCCCGCCAGAGCGCCCCCTGGCTCGCTAGGCCCCGGTACACACCCAACCCAATGAGCACGCGTGCCAACGGCTGACGTTGAACCGGGGAGAGTGTGCCGTGGGGGTCGACGCGGGCATGGTTTTCCTGCCCGCCAGAGCGCCCCCTGGCCCGCTAGGCCCCGGTACACACCCAACCCAATTAGCAAGCTTGCCTATCGGGTTACGTCGAAATGGCCGTTTCTCGGTCGCTAGAGCCCCCCACAGATGCTAGATGCACCGCACATCAATACCGCCCCAACGGCCTAGGATGCCAACAGACCTATTATCATCCCATAAAAGTCGGTAAAATCCCGCTTATGACGTTTTTATCATCAGGTTGGTCATAAGCCAGACAAACAACATGCGCAAAGCCTGATTCCAGAAAAAAGGGGTTGACTGGATTTGTGCAACTACGCATAATGCGCCCCGCAACGCCGAATGAAGGTCACGCGTAAAGATGGCTACGTAGCTCAGCTGGTTAGAGCACAGCACTCATAATGCTGGGGTCACAGGTTCGATTCCCGTCGTAGCCACCATACATTGCGGGAGTGGCGAAATTGGTAGACGCACCAGATTTAGGTTCTGGCGCCGCAAGGTGTGCGAGTTCAAGTCTCGCCTCCCGCACCATGATTTCGGTTACGCAACGGATGGGGTATAGCCAAGCGGTAAGGCAGCGGGTTTTGATCCCGCCATGCCCAGGTTCGAATCCTGGTACCCCAGCCATTCGTTTTAGATTGTTAGCTCGGTTAGCGTGATTGATGTTAACGGAACGAAGATTTTAAGCGGTTGCTTTATGTTGGGAAATTGGGATATAGCCAAGCGGTAAGGCAGCGGGTTTTGATCCCGTCACCCCCAGGTTCGAATCCTGGTATCCCAGCCAAAACAGCAAGAAAAAAGTTTCAAAAAGTATTGTAAGTCCCGAATTTTTAAGTATAATTCGGCTACGTAGCTCAGCTGGTTAGAGCACAGCACTCATAATGCTGGGGTCACAGGTTCGATTCCCGTCGTAGCCACCACATTTTTGGGGTATCGCCAAGCGGTAAGGCAGCGGATTCTGATTCCGCCACCCCAGGTTCGAATCCTGGTACCCCAGCCATATAAAGACTGCGTAAGCAGCGGAAAACAGGGCGATTGTCGAAAGACATCGCCCTGTTTTCTTTTGTGCGTTAGGTGCGACGAAATGGCACTACATAACACTAAACGACGCCCGACTAACCGTGCTCCTTGCCTACAGTCAACCTAACCCGCTTAGCTTAGTTACGCACAGCTTTTCAAATATCCCCCCCTATCATTACCCGCAGCCCGCTGTATAATAAAAAATGGGTTTTTGCATCCTTCATGCAACTAAACGCTCGCTCAGTACTCCCAGATCATGGTATCGCGCACAAAATTAAGTGCACAATCCCCAGTTATGCAAATTCGGAAACGGCATGTCGGCTGCGGCAAAGAGATCGTTACCATTTGTGCAATTTATGTTAGTTGATAAAATGACCACATTACTGGGTGTTGTTCAACCCTTTGTTTGTGCCATTTATAGGGTAAATTCATACGCAGTTAATTAAAAAATTGACAATTATTCATTGGGAATCAACGATGATTAACTTTAAGACAGCGACTAACGAAGAGCTAAAAATTGAGTACAAACGCCTGGCCAAACTGGTTGGGGACATGCCCTTCGGCACTAAAAAAGAATTCTACCATTTGCCGGACATCCTCGCCGACGATGAATACCCCTTGGCCGTCGCATCCGGCCTGATGGGCGGTAATACCTGGCTGATTACCCTGACCAACTACCGCATCATCTTTTTAGATAAAGGCCTCGTCAACGGTCTTAAGCAGGTCACCCTCGATCTGGCCAGTATCGTCTCGGTAGGTGGAAGAACCCGTATGATGACCGGCAACGTCACTCTCAGTACCGCCGACCAAAACTATATGATAGAAAACGTCATGAAAGGGGCAGTCACTCCGTTTACCAATATGGTGAACACAGCACGGGAAAATTTACATAGACAGCCGAACGCCACGAGAACATGCAACGCTCCGTCTTCCCATGACGTGATCACCCAGTTGGAGAAACTGGCCTCGCTGAAAGAACGTGGAATACTAAACGATCAGGAATTCAGCGCGCAGAAAGAGAAAATTCTAGCAATGTAACGGCAAGGATATAGACCAGGGCTGCAGGGCAAGTGGTAAGATGTACTTAATCAAGAAAGCGATCGGTGTTTAAATATCACCACCACACCTGCGGCTCCAAAGATGACGGTAATGACGCCCTTGGTCAATCCCGTCAGATAGAGCCCATCCTCGTTTGTCTCACCAGTCTGGGCTTGTTGCATAAGGCAATGACCAATAAATGGGAATGACTTTGCTCATTTAGTGCAATGCGCTATAGATTCATAGCCCCAAGGCATACCGCAATGCGAGGTTTTTCAGCCCACCAGCACGCTGAGCGAGCATGAGGCCGAGATTACGCACTAACCGCACCGGCGGCAGGTTGTTGCCGAACGCGGAATAAAACAGATCCATGCCACTTTGCATCAGCATATTGTCGCCATAACGACGATACTGATAGCGCTTTAATATCCGCATATCGGCCCAGGGTTCTTGATGATCCCGGGCGCCAATCACCACGTCAGCCAACTCTTTTGCGTCACGAAAGCCCAGATTAACCCCCTGCCCCGCTAACGGATTGATGGTATGCGCTGCATCGCCAATTAACGCTAAACCGGGCTGGACATACTGCCGTGCATGACTGCGCGTCAAGGGAAACGCGCCGACACTGCGCACCTTCACCGCACCAAGACGCTGAGGAAAATGCTTTAGTACCTCCTGCTCAAGTGCCGGTAATCCAAGCGCCTGCAATTGCTCTATACGCGCCGCGCTGTCATACCACACCAACGAAGCCCAATGGTCATAGAGCGGTAAAAACGCCCGAGGCCCATCTGGGGTGAACACCTGCCAGGTCACATCCTGCTGCTCATAAGGACATTCCACCGTGATTAACAGGCAGGACTGCCGATATTGCCAACCGTCGCTACCGATCCCCGCCCGCTGTCGGACGACCGAGCGCGCCCCGTCGGCACCGATGAGCAACCGGGTATCGACAGTTTCGCCAGTATCCAACGCCAGGTGCCAGCGTTCGCCTTCATAACGCATGTCCAGCAACGAGGCTGGACAACATAACGTTAAGGATTCACACGCCGTGAATGCCTGCCACAATGCCTGCTGTAGCCGGTGATTTTCCACCATAAAGCCAAGTTCCGGCAGATTAAGGGAGGCAGAATCAAACGAGACCAGAGACCGTTCCCACTCCCAGGTTTCCAGCCGACGGTAAGGAACACAATAATGGCTATCCATACGTTGCCACGCACCGACCTGACGCAACAGGTCAACTGACGCGCGACCAATAGCCGAGACCCGAAGGTCAGGTGAGGAATCCGCTGCCCTCGATTGAGGGGGGGCCTGATCCAAGACTAAGACCCTCAGGCCGGCCTGAGCCAGCAGCAGCGCCTCGGTGGCACCCACCATTCCTCCGCCCGCGACCACAGCATCAAAAGACGTTTTATTTATATTCATTTCGGCCAGGCTTATGACAGTCATTAAACATTTGCTTAGTGTAACGCAATTTTTCATTATGAAAGAGCACCCGATGCGCGGCGTACTGGTCACAACAACGCCAAAGGATTACAATATGCGCCCTGCATGAGCCCAAGGGCTTTTTCCCTGCACCGAGTAATGGCAAGCCGATGACAAAAAAACTGCATATCAAAACCTGGGGTTGTCAGATGAATGAGTACGATTCATCTAAGATGGCCGACTTACTGGATAGCACCCATGGCTATCAATTGACGGATAACGCTGAAGAAGCGGACGTATTGCTGCTCAATACCTGCTCCATTCGCGAAAAGGCACAAGAAAAAGTGTTCCATCAATTGGGCCGCTGGCGAGCACTGAAAGAAGCCAATCCGGATTTGATCATTGGTGTCGGCGGATGCGTGGCATCACAGGAAGGCGCGCATATTCGCGAGCGCGCTCATTATGTGGATATCATCTTCGGACCACAGACCCTGCATCGCCTGCCGGAAATGATCAACCAGGTGCGTGGCAACCGCAGCCCGGTGGTGGATATCAGCTTCCCGGAAATCGAGAAATTCGATCGGTTACCGGAACCGCGCGCCGACGGTCCTTCCGCGTTTGTCTCCATTATGGAAGGCTGCAACAAGTACTGTTCCTTCTGCGTCGTGCCTTATACCCGAGGCGAGGAAGTCAGTCGTCCCTGCGACGATGTGCTGTTTGAAATCGCCCAACTGGCGTCACAAGGCGTGCGCGAAGTGAACCTGTTGGGACAAAACGTCAACGCCTATCGCGGCGCCAGCTATGGCGGTGATATTTGCACCTTCGCCGAACTGCTGCGCCTGGTAGCGGCCATTGATGGTATCGATCGGGTCCGTTTCACCACCAGTCATCCCATTGAATTTACGGATGATATTGTCGAAGTCTACCTCGACACACCGGAGCTGGTCAGCTTCGTGCATCTGCCGGTACAAAGCGGCTCGGATCGCATTCTGACCATGATGAAACGTGCGCATACCGTATTGGAATATAAATCGATTATCCGAAAACTGCACCAGGCCCGCCCGGGCATTCAGGTCAGCTCGGATTTTATCATCGGTTTTCCTGGCGAGACGCAGGCCGATTTCGAGCAAACCATGAAGCTGATAGCCGATGTGAATTTTGATACCAGCTACAGTTTCATCTACTCCGCTCGTCCCGGTACACCTGCAGCCGATATGGTTGACGATGTGAGCGAAGAAGAGAAAAAACAGCGACTGCATATCCTGCAGCAACGGATTATTCAACAAGCCATGCAGTTCAGCCGCCGCATGCAAGGTACCGTGCAGCGCATCTTGGTGGAAGGAACCTCGCGCAAAAGCCTTATGGAACTGGCAGGGCGTACCGAAAATAACCGCGTGGTCAATTTCGAAGGCACGCCGGATATGATTGGCAAGTTCGTCGATGTCGAGATCGTTGATGTCAACCCCAATTCACTGCGCGGCGTGGTCGTTCGCACCGAAGATCAAATGGGACTGCGGGTTAACGAAACCCCGGCCTCGGTGATTGCTCGTACCCGCAAGGAAAATGACATTGGCGTGGGAACCTGGCAGCCATGATCCCCCCGGCACCAACGCATCTGCAGCGTGAACGATGACGGGCACACCCTATAGCTTTCGAGCTGCGGCAAGCGAGAAAATCCCGAGGAGCTTACTCAGGTAAGTGACTCGGGTGAATGCGCGCAGCCAACGCATCTGCGGTTCGAAGGATGACGGGTATCCCCTATACTTGTTTCATTATTGATTGCATTTCACTTCTTGGTTGCATTTCACTTATTGTGCCCCCATATGATTTTAACGATCTGTATCCTTGACGCTGGCGGCGGTTTGCTTCATTTATAAAGCATGATAGGCAGCCATTGCCCCCCAAGCGCCGGACTGTAGATAATGATATTCTCTAACATGGCCAATAGGCCCCGAGGAAAAGCTTGAACGTCGACACTAAAGAAATCGTGCTAGAGCCCGCTGACAACACCCGCTTAATGAGTCTCTGCGGACCGTTCGATGACAATATCAAACAACTTGAACGCCGGTTGGGCATTGAGATCAATCGTCGCGACAATGCTTTTAAACTGGTCGGCAATACGCTGTGCGTCGATGCCGCAGCCAATATCCTGCGCACATTGTATGTAGATACCGCGCCAGTACGCGGCGTCATGACCGATATTAAGCCGGAAAAAATTCACCTGGCGATTAAAGAGAGCCGAGTGCTGGAACAGACCGCCGAAAGCGTGCCCGATTTTGGCAAAGCGGTGAATATCCAGACCAAGCGCGGTATGATCAAGCCCCGGACCCCCAATCAGGCACAGTATATTGCCCATATTCTCGACCACGATATCACCTTTGGCGTTGGCCCGGCCGGTACCGGGAAAACCTATCTGGCGGTAGCAGCGGCAGTGGACGCCCTGGAGCGTCAAGAGATTCGTCGCATACTGCTCACCCGACCGGCAGTGGAAGCCGGTGAAAAGCTGGGTTTTTTACCTGGCGATCTCAGCCAGAAGGTCGATCCTTACCTCAGACCGTTATACGATGCCTTGTTTGAGATGCTAGGCTTTGAACGCGTGGAAAAACTGATAGAACGCAACGTGATTGAAGTGGCGCCGCTGGCCTATATGCGTGGCCGCACACTAAATGATGCTTTTATCATTCTTGATGAGAGTCAAAACACCACCATCGAACAGATGAAGATGTTTCTCACGCGCATCGGATTTAATTCCAAAGCGGTGATCACGGGTGATATTACCCAGATTGACTTACCGCGCAATGCAAAATCCGGCCTGCGTCACGCCATCGAAGTGCTGGCCGACGTGGAGGAAATCAGCTTTAATTTTTTCCATAGCGAAGATGTGGTGCGCCACCCCGTGGTGGCCCGTATTGTGGTTGCCTATGAAGCTTGGGAAGCCGCCGATCAAAAACGCAAGGACGCGCTTAGCGAACAGCGTCGGCGCGAAGGGCAAACACACTACAGCGTGCCAGTCGAGCGGTCACCGCTGGCCGGTGACGGGGAGCAGTCAAAATGAGCGGCATCATTCTTGATCTGCAGCTAGCCTGTGAAGACACCCACGGTTTGCCGGATGAAACAACCTTTATGCGTTGGCTTGAAGGCGTGCTGCCACAGTTCCAACCCGAGGCTGAGGTCACGATTCGCCTGGTGGATGAAGCGGAAAGTCATGAACTGAACCTGACTTACCGGGGTAAAGATAAATCCACTAATGTGTTGTCGTTTCCTTTTGAGGCACCACCACAGGTTGAGCTACCGCTGCTTGGTGATTTGGTGATCTGTCGCCAGGTGGTTGAGCGTGAAGCGCTGGAACAAACGGTAGCCCTGGACGCTCACTGGGCGCATATGGTTGTCCATGGCTGCCTGCATCTGCTAGGGTATGATCATATTCTGGATGACGAAGCCGAAGAGATGGAAGCACTAGAAGCCGAAATCATGCAATCTTTGGGTTATCCAGATCCCTATCTTGCTGAAAAAGATTTGTAATAAAACATGCCGCTCCCTCCGTTGGGGTCGGCGACTATTCCTCACTATCCACTAAGAGTGAAATTAACTAAACGCCATGAGCGACGACCATTCGCAAAGCAACGACAGCCCCAGTCCCAAAAAGGGCTTTTTTACCCTTATCCTCAATCAGCTATTTCATGGAGAACCTAAGAATCGTAACGATTTGCTGGATCTTATCCGCGATTCTGAACAAAATGAGCTGATTGATCCCGACACACGAGATATGCTCGAAGGCGTTATGGACATTGCCGAGCAACGTGTCCGGGATATCATGATCCCCCGCTCACAAATAGTGACCCTCAAAAACAATCAATCCTTGGAAGAGTGCCTAGACGTCATTATAGAGTCCGCCCATTCCCGTTTTCCGGTGATAAGCGAGGACAAGGACCATATTGAGGGGATCCTGATGGCCAAGGATCTGCTGCCGTTTATGCTCAGCAATTCCCAACCGTTCAGTATGGATAAAGTGTTGCGCCCCGCCGTTGTGGTACCGGAAAGCAAACGGGTTGACCGTATGCTAAAGGAATTCCGCTCTCAGCGTTATCATATGGCTATTGTGATTGATGAATTCGGCGGCGTGTCGGGACTGGTCACCATAGAAGACATTCTGGAACTGATCGTTGGCGAAATCGAGGATGAATACGATGATGAGGAAGACCGGGATATTCGCCAGCTCAATCGCCATACCTTCACCATCCGCGCCTTGACGCCCATAGAAGATTTCAATGATACGTTTGGCACCCACTTTAGTGACGAAGAGGTGGATACCATTGGTGGTCTGGTCATGCAGGCGTTCGGACATCTGCCTGCTCGTGGCGAAACCATTGAAATAGATGGTTATATCTTTAAGGTCGCCATGGCCGATAGTCGGCGTATTATCCAGGTTCATGTTAAGATCCCCGACGATTCACCTCAACCGATAATGGAAGAATAAATTTTACATGGCGAATGCACTGCGATTTGAACGCCAGTGGATACGTGTACTGCTGGCGTTATTGACCGGCGCTTGCGGTACCCTGGCTTTTTCCCCGTATAACGTCTGGCCAGCGGCCATTCTGTCACTGATTGGCCTGCTGTCGGTGACGTTGAATCGTACGCCGCGCCAAGCCTGCTGGCTCGGTTTTATCTGGGGCTTTGGCCTGTTCAGTACCGGGATGAGTTGGATTTATGTCAGTATCGCCCAGTTCGGCGGCCTGCCCGGTCCGGTGAATGTCGCCTTGGTCGCGCTACTGGCGGCTTATCTGGCGCTGTATCCCATGCTGTTTAGCGGTCTGCTGGCACGTATTTGGCCTCGCACATCCCTCTGGCGGCTGGCGTTGGGCGCGCCGGTACTGTGGCAGATAACCGAGTTCCTGCGTGGCTGGGTGATGACCGGTCTGCCTTGGCTGCAGTTTGGTTACACGCAAATCGACGGTCCCCTTAAAGGTCTGGCACCCCTGTTTGGCATTGAAAGCATCACCTTTATGCTGATGGCCATCAGCGGTTTGGCCGTGGCGGCCGTGGCGCTTCGCCGCCCGTTAACCGGCGTGTGCGCACTGGCGTTACTGTTGCTGCCCTGGCCATTACGTACGCTGCATTGGTACACACCGCAGGATGCAAAGGCGATTAATGTGGCCCTGGTACAGGGCAATATCGCCCAATCACTTAAATGGCAACCCGAGCAGGTACGGCCTACGCTTGATATCTACCTTGATCACAGTCGCGCCGCACTGGGCAAGGCGCAACTGATTATCTGGCCAGAATCCGCCATTCCGGATGACGAAACCGATCAGCCGAAATTTCTTGGCCAGTTGGATCAACTGCTGCGCGAGCAGCATACCAGCCTGATCACCGGTATCATCGACAGCCGGCCCACTCACCATGGCTACAGTTACTTTAACACCATCCTGGTGCTGGGCGAGCCCACCCCTTATCATTATCCAACCCAAGACCGTTACATGAAGCATCATTTGGTCCCGTTCGGGGAATTTGTGCCATTTGAGAGCTTGCTGCGCCCGCTGGCCCCCCTGTTTAACCTGCCGATGTCCTCATTTAGCCGCGGCAATTATATCCAGCCGCAGCTAAAGGCGGCGGGAATGAAATTGACCGCCGCCATCTGTTACGAAATCATCCTGGGGTCTCAGGTGCGGGATAATTTCCGCCCCGATACGGATTTCCTGCTCACTATCTCCAATGATGCCTGGTTTGGCCACTCCATCGGCCCATGGCAACATTTCCAGATGGCGCGCATGCGGGCGCTAGAATTGGGGCGGCCACTGCTGCGCGGCACCAATAACGGCGTTACCGCGGTAGTCGGCGCCGACGGCGCGGTTGACGCCATGTTGCCGCAATTTACCCGTGGCGTATTAAACACGCGTGTCACACCTACCACCGGCATGACACCCTATGCCCGCTTCGGTGACTGGCCGCTGTGGGTTGTCACGCTATTGTTGGGGTTTATTGCGCTGGTATTCAGCCGCCGTCGCCATTAACCCATCCCCAACCGGAACATCGATGCTGTTCCGGTTGGCCCGCCAACACTGACCATCCTAATTATTGTTAATCATTCTCATTGCTGTTATCGTGCGTCATGCAACATCCTTGTGACATATGACCGGTGAGCCTTGTATGAACCCTGATGCCCGTTATTTACTCAACGAGCCCGCCCAATTACGCGAGCACTATGCCCAACCGAATAAAGCAGTAGTACAAAAACAAATCGATTCTTTAGACACTTATGCCCAGCGGCTGATAGCACTCTCACCTTTCCTTATTCTCGGTACCCAGGGCGCCAATGGCATTGACTGTTCGCCCAAAGGTGGTGAACCGGGTTTTGTGCACGTGGAGGATGAAAAAACACTGTTGCTGCCGGATAGGTCGGGCAATAACCGCCTCGACGGCTTGAGTAACATTCTGCAAAACCCGTGGGTCGGCATGCTGTTCCTGATCCCAGGGTGGAGCGAGGGATTTCGCGTCAACGGCCGGGCACACATCTCCATTGATCCGGCATTATGCTGCCGTTTTCCACTGAGCCAGCAGCCAGCCAAGAGCGTCATTATCATTCAGGTAGAGGAGGTTTTCATCCACTGCGGGCGGGCCATCAGCTTCGCCGACCTATGGAATGCCGACAAACATGCCGACCCCGCGCTGGTGCCGAGGGCGCTGGATATTTTCAAAGCCCATGTGGCCATCTCCGTCAATGCAAAAAAAACAGCGTAACTGCCCGACCGGATGGTGGTGAACCAAGGGCGTGGCGCTTTTACTAAGCCGGCACCCTATTACCTAGCAAATTATTTGTCTGGCATGTTTTTTGCTGTATAACGTAAGAAACGTTGTAATAGACTGTTTTTTGCCGCGCTGTTTGCACACGCATCGCTCCGTTTTGGTGCATATGTAGCACTGTTATTGTGCATACCAGGGTTAAATGTCATCTATTGGTGCGCTGCAACTCACAGAACGCAAACTTTTTCACTTCAAATTATTTACATTCGACTACTTTTTTAACACGACCCATTCTGATTTTACGCTTTAGGTTGGATCCAAAGCTTAACGTGATACTCATAATTGCGGTGCGCTTATCCCTTGAGCATCGCAGTGACAGCAAAGGAGATGGAAGATGCAAATACGCAAATTGGCTTTATCTTTATTGGTTCTGAGCATGGCCAGCAGTATGGCTCATGCCGAAGATCTGACCGGCACTCTCAAGAAAATCAAAGATAACGGTGTGATCGTAGTAGGTCACCGGGAATCGTCGGTTCCATTTTCCTATTATGACAATCAGCAAAAAGTGGTGGGTTATTCCCAAGCTTATTCAAATGCTATTGTAGATGCTATCAAGAAAAAAATTGATGCGCCTAATCTGCAGGTTAAATATCTGCCGATCACCTCGCAAAACCGTATCCCGCTGCTGCAAAACGGCACCTATGATTTTGAATGTGGATCAACAACCAATAACCTTGAGCGCCAGCAACAGGTCGCGTTCTCCAATACTCTGTTTATCATTGGTACCCGTCTTGCGGTAAAAAAAGGCAGTGACATTAAAGACTTTGCCGACCTGGCCGGTAAAACCGTGGTGGTGACGGCTGGCACCACCTCCGAAGTGTTGCTGCATAAACTCAATGACGAAAAGCACATGAATATGCGCATTATCGCCACTAAAGACCACGGTGACTCGTTCCGTACGTTGGAAACCGGGCGTGCAGTGGCCTTTATGATGGATGATGCGTTACTGGCGGGCGAACGTGCCAAGTCGAAAAATCCTGCTGAGTGGGCTATTGTCGGCACTCCCCAGTCAAAAGAAGCTTACGGCTGCATGATGCGTAAAGACGATCCGCAGTTTAAGACGCTGGTGGATGACACTATTGCTTCCATACAAACGTCGGGCGAAGCGGCAAAATGGTACGACACCTGGTTTAAACAACCTATTCCGCCAAAGAATCTGAATATGAATTTCGATATGTCCGATGACGTCAAACAATTGTTCAAAGCCCCCAACGATAAAGCCGTTAACTAGGTTGGATTTATACCCTAAATAATATGAGTTGCACTAAAGCGGCGACACAGTGAATTCTCAGCCACTGAGCGAAGTGGTTGAGATAGACCAGGACAATTCTGCCAAGCAGATTTGATCCCAACCTGTCGTGGCCCCGTTAGGGGTGAAGCTCAGAAAAGGGCCGAGTATTCGCACCTACAGCGAGAAGTATGACGGGTATAGCCTAATAACAGTAAGGGTAGGTTGAACACCCCGACCCTTCGATTGACCCAGGCCAAGAGAGTCAGATGCGACGCAGTCGTGGTCTGCGGCATGGCGGATTTAGGCCTTTATCTGTTTTCAGGGTAGCGATGCTACCCTTTTTTACCGGAGTTTTTTATGTCAATAGATTGGAATTGGGGCATTTTTTTTGAAGCCGCCCCATTTGGCAATACGACGTATCTCGGCTGGATTTGGTCGGGATTCAAAGTGACCGTTGCCGTTTCCGCTTGCGCCTGGATTATCGCCTTGCTGGTCGGTTCACTCTTTGGCGTGCTGCGCACGGTGCCAAACCGTTTCCTCTCCGGTTTAGGTACCTGTTATGTCGAATTATTCCGTAACGTACCTTTAATTGTGCAATTTTTTATTTGGTATTTGGTGGTACCGGAGCTGTTACCTACCAATATTGGCATGTGGTTTAAATCGCAATTAAATCCGAACATCCAATTTTTTGTGTCATCGATGATTTGCCTGGGGTTGTTTACCGCCGCCCGTGTTTGCGAGCAAGTACGCGCCGGTATCCAGTCGTTACCTTCAGGTCAGCAGGCCGCTGGCCTGGCTATGGGACTCACGTTGCCCCAAACCTACCGGTACGTATTGTTGCCTAATGCCTATCGCGTTATCGTGCCGCCAATGACGTCTGAAATGCTTAACCTGGTGAAAAACTCCGCAGTGGCGTCCACTATCGGTCTGGTGGATATGGCGGCACAGGCCGGCAGGCTGTTGGATTACTCAGCCCATGCCTATGAATCATTCACTGCCATCACCGTCGGTTATCTCATCATTAACGCTGTAATAATGTTCTTTATGCATTTGGTTGAGCGCAAGGTTCGTTTGCCCGGTCATGTGGGAGGTAAATGATGTACCAATTTGACTGGAGTTCGGTGATTCCCAGCCTACCCTATATGCTGCAGGGCATGGCTGTCACCTTGAAAATCACGATTACCGCCGTATTTTTCGGCATTATTTGGGGCACGCTACTGGCGGTGATGCGCTTATCACCACTACGGCCTATTAGCTGGTTTGCCAAACTTTACGTAAACCTGTTCCGCTCGGTGCCATTATTGATGGTACTGCTATGGTTTTACCTGGTGGTGCCCAGTTTTTTGCAAAAAGTCCTGGGGCTATCGCCCAAAACCGATATCCGCCTGATTTCCGCCATGGTGGCCTTTGCGCTATTTGAAGCCGCTTATTATTCGGAAATTATCCGCGCAGGCATCATCAGTATCTCCCGGGGACAGGGTGCCGCCGCACTGGCCTTGGGTATGACCCCTTGGCAATCTATGCAATTGGTTGTGCTGCCGCAGGCGTTTCGCGCCATGGTACCGCTACTGCTGACACAGGGTATTGTACTGTTCCAAGATACATCATTGGTTTATGTATTAAGCCTAGCGGACTTTTTCCGTGCTGCCTCGACCGTGGGGGAACGAGACGGAACCCAGGTTGAGATGATCCTGTTCGCCGGCGCGGTTTATTTTGTGATGAGTCTCAGCGCTTCGCTGCTGGTGAATTATTTGAAAAAAAGGACGGTTAGATGATTTCCCTGAAAAATATTTCGAAATGGTATGGCCATTTTCAGGTTCTAAATGATTGTTCGACGGAGGTGGAAACCGGCGAAGTCGTGGTGGTATGCGGTCCGTCTGGATCGGGGAAGTCCACCCTAATCAAAACCGTCAACGGACTGGAGCCCATCCAGCGCGGGCAAATTATGGTCAACGATATTATCGTCAATGACAAAAACACTAACCTGGCCCAACTGCGGGCTAAAGTGGGGATGGTATTTCAACATTTTGAACTGTTCCCACACTTATCCATCATTGATAATCTGACGCTGGCACAGGTAAAAGTCCTTAAGCGCAATAAAGACGCCTCACGCGATAAGGGTCTTAAGCTCCTGGAGCGGGTTGGCTTATCCGTTCAGGCCAATAAATATCCCGGCCAGTTATCCGGCGGACAGCAACAGCGCGTCGCCATTGCACGCGCATTGTGTATGGATCCGGTGGCCATGTTGTTTGATGAACCCACCTCGGCTCTCGACCCAGAAATGATTAACGAAGTGCTGGACGTAATGGTGGAACTGGCGCAGGACGGTATGACCATGATGGTGGTGACGCATGAGATGGGTTTTGCCCGCAAAGTGGCCAACCGGGTGATCTTCATGGATGAAGGCAAAATCGTTGAGGACACGCATAAAGAGGCATTCTTCCAGCATCCGCAAACCGATCGCGCTCGGGATTTCCTGGCCAAAATATTACATTAACCCCCGATGATCATCCGCCTGGCCCGTGCGGGCCAGCGATCTTAGACGTAGGGCACGTGGCGATGCACGCCACGCGCGATGCTAACGAAGCTTGGGTCAGACCGCTAGTCGAACGGCTGGCGCTGAAACTGGTCAAAGCCACATTCCGGGCATAGCTGCAGGACTTCCGGCGTGTAAAACGCCAGCGAGTGGTGACAACGTTCACAGACCAAATTGCCTAAACCCACCACCTCGCCGCTGGTATACACCCCGTGATGGCTCACATCCTTGAACACTTCGCGCCACTCCAACTGTGTTTTATCAGTAATGTCCGCCAGTTCCTGCCACAGACTTTCCTTGATCACCCGGGTAAAAACACTGTCTGTATTGGTAACATGACTTTCTTGATAACTGAGGGCAAATTCTTCCAAATCGCGCCGCACCGCATGTATCACGTTGGTCACTTCTTCAGCAGTAAGATCGCCGGTAGCCTGTAGGCGTTTACGTGCACCGTCAACCAACACATCAATATCCCTCTCGCCCTGCTCCAATTGTTGGCTTAGCGAGGCCACGAATTTACGGTAATATTGCGCAACCTTGTCCATTATCTTCTCCTGAAATTCGACGGCATGACCCACAATGGCCTACCCAACGCCGCATTATGGATATCGTACTGATTATTTTAGTCTAAAAAGGAGATCTCACCCGCCATTAGACTCGGTGCAACGGAATAAATAGGCCTGATCCGGCCGATTGGGGGTATAAATACGCGAGTGGGCATCGCAGAGTGTTGTTGCCAGCGTTGCTTATCAGCTATGCTATGCGGATCTTTTACTTATAATCGCTCGATACCCCACTCAGGTACGTAATGCGAGCGCATACCCAAACGATTTCACATTGCAAGAAGACGGGTATAGCTATATTCACTTAAAGGACCACTGGCTGCCATGCAAGAGCAATATCGCCCGGAAGAGATAGAATCCAACGTCCAGCTTCACTGGCAAGATCGTCAAACATTTAAAGTCACCGAGGATGCCGGTAAGGAAAAATACTATTGCCTGTCCATGTTGCCTTATCCCTCGGGTCGCCTACATATGGGCCACGTGCGCAACTACACCATCGGCGATGTGATCTCTCGCTACCAGCGCATGCTGGGAAAAAATGTGTTGCAGCCTATCGGCTGGGATGCATTTGGCCTGCCGGCTGAAGGCGCTGCGGTAAAAAACAAGACCGCCCCCGCCCCGTGGACCTATGCCAATATCGATTACATGAAGACTCAGCTTAAGCTGTTGGGCTTCGGTTTTGACTGGGATCGTGAAGTCACCACCTGCCGGCCAGATTATTACCGCTGGGAACAGTGGTTTTTTGCCCGCTTATATGAAAAAGGCCTGGTCTATAAAAAGACCTCGGCGGTGAACTGGTGTCCTCATGACCAAACCGTGCTGGCTAATGAACAGGTTATTGACGGCGGCTGCTGGCGCTGTGGCACCAAGGTTGAGCGCAAGGAGATCCCTCAGTGGTTCGTGAAAATCACCGCTTATGCCGATCAACTGCTCTACGGGCTGGATAAACTTGAGCACTGGCCAGAGCAGGTAAAAACCATGCAGCGCAACTGGATCGGCCGCTCTGAAGGGGTGGAAATCCGCTTCGACGTAGCCAACAGCGATCAGACACTGTCGGTCTATACCACCCGTCCCGATACGTTTATGGGCGTCACCTACGTGGCCGTCGCCGCTGGCCATCCGCTGTCCGTGCAAGCCGCCGCTGGCAACCCCGCCCTGGCCAATTTTATCGCTGAATGCCGCAATACTAAAGTGGCCGAGGCTGAAATGGCGACCATGGAGAAGAGCGGTATGGATACCGGTCTGTTCGCCATCCATCCGTTAACCGGAGCTCCGGTGCCCATTTGGGTCGCCAACTTTGTGCTGATGGAATATGGCACCGGCGCAGTGATGGCGGTACCCGGCCACGACCAGCGCGACTGGGAATTCGCCACCAAGTACGGTCTGACGATTAAACCGGTGATCCTGTCCGTCGACGGCACAGCACCGGATCTGACGCATCAGGCCATGACAGAAAAAGGTGTGCTGTTTAACTCGGGTGAATTCGATGGCCTGGAACACACCGCTGGATTCAACGCCATCGCCGACAAGCTGGTGGCCACCGGTGTGGGCGAACGTAAGGTGAATTACCGTCTGCGCGATTGGGGCGTATCACGCCAGCGTTATTGGGGAGCACCAATCCCCATGGTGACGCTGGAAGATGGCACCGTCATTCCGACTCCAGACGACCAGTTACCCGTACTGTTGCCGGAAGATGTGATCATGGATGGTATTACCAGTCCGATCAAAGCCGATCCCGAATGGGCGAAAACCACCGTTAACGGCCGACCGGCGCTGCGTGAAACCGATACGTTCGATACGTTTATGGAATCATCCTGGTACTACGCGCGCTACACCTGTCCACACTATGATCAGGGCATGCTGGATCCCGCCGCCGCCAACTACTGGCTGCCGGTGGATCAATATGTTGGCGGCATCGAGCATGCCATCATGCACCTGATGTATTTCCGTTTTTATCATAAACTGATGCGCGACGCCGGTCTGGTAACCTCTGATGAACCGGCCAAACGCCTGCTGTGCCAGGGAATGGTGCTGGCGGATGCCTTTTTTTACCTCGGCGACGGCGGCGAACAAATTTGGGTTTCGCCGGCGGATGTCGAGGTAGCGCGGGATGAAAAAGGCCGTATCACCAAAGCCACCGATACCACAGGTCGTGAACTGATTTATGCCGGCATGAGCAAAATGTCAAAATCGAAAAACAACGGCATCGACCCGCAGATTATGGTGAAAAAATACGGTGCCGATACCGTCAGGCTGTTTATGATGTTCGCCTCGCCGGCTGAAATGACGCTGGAGTGGCAAGAAACCGGCGTTGAGGGAGCCAACCGCTTCCTGAAACGCGTCTGGAAACTGGTATTTGACCATACGTCCCAAGGCCCAGCCGGGAAATTGGATGCGGGTACGCTGAACGATGCACAAAAATCCGTGCGTCGAGAGCTGCACAAAACCATCGCCAAAGTGACTGATGATATCGGTCGCCGCCAGACCTTCAATACCGCCATCGCCGCGATTATGGAGTTGATGAACAAACTGGCCAGGGTGTCGCAATCAACGGTGCAGGATCGTGCCTTGCTGCAAGAAGCCTTACTGGCGGTGGTGCGGATGCTTTATCCGTTTACCCCACACGCCAGCTTTGAGTTGTGGCACGCCCTGGGCGGCGAAGGGGATATTGATAACGCGCCATGGCCGGTAACCGATGACTCGGCGATGATTGAAGATGCCAAGCTGGTGGTGATACAAGTCAATGGTAAACTGCGCGGCAGGATCACCGTACCCGCCGATGCTGATGAAGCGCTGGTGCGTGAACGCGCCATGCAGGAACATTTGGTGGCGAAACATCTTGAAGGGGTCCAGATACGTAAAGTGATTTATGTACCGGGAAAATTGCTTAATCTGGTTGCGAGTTAAGCCAAGGAGACGTTGTGCATCATCGTACTATAGCGTTGCTGCTGGGGTTCGCGGTACTGGTTACCGCGGGCTGTGGTTATCATCTGCGCGGCACCACAAGCGTGCCAAAAGAATTAAAAACGTTAACCTTAAACAGTTACGATCCCTATGGACCTCTGACCCGCTCGGTGCGTGAACAGCTGCGTCTAAGCGATGTCACTGTTGTCAAGGACAAGGATCCACGCAGTAAAAAACTGCCATCGTTGCGTATCACCGGCTCGTCTGAGGGCCGACAAACCATTTCGATATTCCGGGATGGTAAAACTGCCGAATATCAATTAGTGCTTGAGGTCAATGCCCAAGTGCTGATTCCGGGTAAGGATCTGTTTCCTATTACTATCCGGGTATTCCGTTCGTTCTTTGATAACCCGCTTACCGCGCTGGCAAAGGATAACGAAGGCGATATTATCCGCCAGGAACTGCGTGAGCAGGCTGCACAACAGCTCGTGCGCAAGCTGGTGGCGGTGCAGACTGCCGAGGAAGACAGCAGCGCCGTTGACGCAAAACTGGGGATTAAACCGGCGGTTCAGGAAATACAATGATCAGGCTTTACCCCGAGCAATTGGGCGCGCAACTGCAAGAGGGGCTGCGCGCCTGTTATCTCTTGTTCGGCAATGATCCCCTACTGCTGCAGGAAAGTCAGGATAAGATACGCCACCAAGCTGAATCGCAGCAGTTTAGCGAACATTTCACCCGGTCCCTTGACGCGTCTACGGACTGGGATGAAATTTTCAGTCTATGCCAAGCGATGAGCCTGTTCGCCAATCGCCAGACGCTGCAGTTAATCTTGCCGGAAAATGGCGTCAGTGCACCAATAGGTGAAAAACTGCTGCAGCTGTCCACGTTGCTGCATGCGGATCTGCTACTCATCCTGCGTGGAACCAAACTCACCCGGGGCCAGGAAAATAGCGCCTGGTTCAAAGCCCTTGGCCGCGACGCGGCGCTGGTCACCTGCACGACACCTGAACAGGCGCAACTGCCGCGCTGGGTGGCTGCGCGCGCCAAAATCATGGGGCTTACGCTTGACGATGCGGCCAATCAGCTGTTGTGTTATTGCTATGAGGGCAACCTACTGGCATTGTCCCAGGCGCTGGAACGATTATCGCTGATTTACCCCGATGGCAGTCTAACCTTGCCTCGGGTGGAAACATCAGTCAATGATGCAGCCCACTTTACCCCCTTTCATTGGGTTGATGCGCTGCTGGCGGCCAAGGGTAAACGAGCCGGACATATTCTTCGACAACTGCGCCAAGAAGCGTGCGAACCGGTGATCCTGTTGCGTACCGTGCAACGTGAAGTCCTGATGCTGCTGACCTTGCAACGACAAACGTCGTCAGTGCCGCTGCGCACCTTGTTCGATCAGCATAAGGTTTGGCAAAATCGCCGTTCATTGCTGACCCTGGCATTACAACATCTGTCACCCCGGCAACTCCACCAGGCGGTGGCGTTAATGACCCGAATGGAAATTACGCTAAAACAGGACTACGGTTATCCGGTTTGGACCGATTTTGATGCCCTGTCGCTGCTATTGTGTAACAAAATGGATGATAGTGTCCTGTTTGAGACCCTGGAATGACTACAATCATCACCTCACCCCGAGAGAATGCGCTGGCCGCATTGTTCGGCGGAACATTTGATCCGATACATTACGGACATATTAAACCGGTAATAGCCCTTGCCGGTTTGGTCGGTTTACAACGCGTAACCTTGCTGCCCAATAACGTGCCTCCCCATCGCCCACAGCCTGAAGCCACTGCGCTACAGCGGCTGACCATGGTCCAGTTGGCCATCGACGATGTTGGGAGTTCACTGTTAGATATAGACGATCGGGAGCTTCGACGCGCCAACCCCTCCTGGACCGTAGAAACCTTTGAAACACTACGCCGCGAACGGGGGGCAAACGCACCCTTGGGTTTTATTATCGGACAGGATTCGCTGCTCAGCCTGCCGCAGTGGCACCGGGGACTGGAGTTACTGGATATCTGCCATCTACTGGTTTGCGCTAGACCGGGATATGGCGCTACTATGGCTACCCCGGCGCTGCAATCCTGGTTAGAAGCCAGGCTGACGCGCGATGCGCGCCAGCTACACCGACAACCTGCCGGACTTATCTATCTGGCGCAAACGCCACTGCTGGATATTTCGGCCTCCTCAATCCGCGAGCGCCGCCACGCCGGCAGGCGGTGCGATGATATGATCTCACCATCAGTACAACGTTATATTGACGAACAGGGTTTATATCGCTAGTGTGCGGCCCATGCTATACTGCGCCGCTTATTTCTTCGGTTGAGACGCCTGCGGCGGAATAGCCTGAACAATTCCGGTGGTGCTCATTCAGTCCGCTAACCCACATATATTTGCGTGGACATCCCAGTCCGCGCATGCAAAGCATACCGAAGGAGGAATCTTTGCAAGGTAACATGCTCAAAGAGTTCGTCATTGATAAAATTGATGATTTGAAAGGCCAGGATATTATTTCCATCGACGTACGCGGCAAATCCAGCATTACGGATTGCATGGTGATCTGCACCGGCACCTCTAGTCGTCATGTGATGTCCATTGCCGATCACGTTGTACAGGAATCCCGTACTGCCGGAATGATGCCTTTAGGTGTCGAAGGTGAAAAAGTCGCCGATTGGATCGTGGTCGATTTAGGTGATGTCATTGTACACGTTATGCAGGCGGACAGCCGCCAGCTTTATGAATTGGAAAAGCTCTGGAGTTAGCCGGTGAGACTTCAGCTGATTGCTGTAGGCACCCGCATGCCGGAGTGGGTGCAATCCGGATTTATGGATTATCTGCGTCGTTTTCCAAAAGATATGCCGTTGGAATTAATTGAAATCCCTGCCGGTAAACGGGGAAAGAATGCTGACATAACACGTATTCTGGAAAAAGAGGGTGAACAGATGCTGGCTGCCGTTGGCAAAGCTAACCGCATCGTGACGCTGGATATTCCCGGCATCCCTTGGCAGACACCGATGCTAGCGCAACAGTTGGAGCGCTGGAAGCAGGACGGGCGCGATGTCAGCTTGCTGATCGGTGGTCCGGAAGGGCTGGCACCAGCATGTAAAGCGGCGGCTGAGCAAAGCTGGTCGTTATCGCCGTTAACTTTACCTCACCCTTTAGTTCGGGTGTTAGTCGCGGAGAGCCTGTATCGTGCCTGGAGTATTACTACTAATCATCCTT
This sequence comes from Acerihabitans sp. TG2, assembly GCF_035013185.1. NCBI lineage: Bacteria > Pseudomonadati > Pseudomonadota > Gammaproteobacteria > Enterobacterales > Pectobacteriaceae > Acerihabitans > Acerihabitans sp. TG2. The sequence continues at coordinate 33,548 of NZ_JAYGJO010000021.1, read as the reverse complement.
ATCACCGGGAATAAACCGGTGAAGATATACAGAGTGAAATAATCCCGCGGAATGAAAATAGATCATAACCCCTTTCGCGACTATTCAGCTGAATCGGCACTGTTTGTTCGCCGGGCACTGGTGGCGTTTATCGGTATCCTGGCGTTGAGCGGAGTGCTGGTCGCTAACCTGTATCATCTGCAGATCACCCGTTTCGAAGACTATCGCACACGTTCCAACGATAACCGCATCAAGCTGGTGCCCATCGCACCGAGCCGCGGCATCATCTATGATCGCAACGGTATACCGCTGGCGCTAAACCGCACCATATACCAGCTCGAACTGGTACCGGAAAAAGTAGATGATTTAGCGGCCACCATCAAAGCACTGACACCCATTGTCGATCTTACCGACGAGGATATAACCAACTTCCAAAAAGAGCGTAAGCGCTCGCGCCGGTTTACCTCACTGCCGCTAAAAGTTGGCCTGACCGAAGTTCAACTGGCGCGTTTCGCGGTGAATCAATTCAGGTTTCCCGGCGTGGAAGTGAAAGGTTACCAGCGGCGATATTATCCGTATGGCTCGGCGTTAACCCATGTGATTGGCTATGTATCCAAGATCAATGATAGGGACGTGGAGCGGCTTGATAAGGAAGGTATACTGGCCAACTATGCCGCCACCAACGATATCGGCAAATTGGGTATCGAACGCTACTATGAGAATACCCTGCATGGTAAAACCGGTTATGAAGAGGTGGAAGTCAATAACCGCGGTCGGGTGATACGCCAGCTCCACGAGCAACCTCCCCAGGCCGGCAAGGATATTTACCTGACGCTGGACCTGCAACTGCAAATCTACATTGAAAAACTACTGGTCGGTAGCCGATCTGCGGTCGTGGTAAGCGATCCGCGTAACGGCGGGATCCTCGCATTGGTGTCCAACCCCAGTTACGATCCCAACCCGTTTGTCGATGGAATTTCCTCAAAGAATTACCGCAGCCTGTTACAGAATCCGGATCGGCCACTGATCAACCGCGCCACTCAGGGGGTTTATCCTCCGGCCTCCACGGTAAAACCCTATATCGCGGTATCGGCCCTGACGCAGGGAACCATCACACGTAGTTTTACCCTGTTCGACCCCGGCTGGTGGCAATTGCCGGGTACGGAAAAACGCTATCGCGATTGGAAAAAATGGGGCCATGGCAAGCTCAATGTTACCAAGGCGCTGGAGGAGTCGGCGGATACTTTTTTCTATCAGGTCGCCTACGATATGGGAATCGACAAGCTATCGGAATGGATGTCCAAATTTGGCTACGGCTCCTATACCGGCATCGATCTCTCTGAAGAACGTGCCGGCGTGATGCCAACACGGGAATGGAAGCTTAAACGCTTTAAAAAACCTTGGTACCTGGGCGATACCATACCGGTAGGTATCGGTCAAGGCTACTGGACGGCCACGCCAATCCAAATGGACAAAGCGCTGATGTCGCTGATAAACGATGGTGCGGTGCGGATACCACATTTGCTCGATAGCACACGGGAAAACGGCAAGTTGGTTCCTTACTCTCCGCCGGTACGTACCCAAATTGGCGATCCACATTCGGGTTATTGGGACGTCGCCAAGGATGGTATGTATGGCGTAGCCAATCGCAACAACGGTACCGCACGGAAAAGTTTTGCTGACGCCCCCTATAAAGTGGCGGCCAAGTCCGGTACTGCTCAGGTCTTCGGGTTGAAAGCCAACGAGGTGTATAACGCGCATAAGATCGCCGAACGCCTGCGCGACCATAAACTGATGACGGCTTACGCCCCCTATGACAAACCCACTGTGGCGGTCGTGGTTATCCTGGAAAACGGCGGTGTAGGTCCGTCTGTGGGCACGATTACCCGCCAGATCCTGGACCATATTATGCTGGGTGACAATAAAACCGATTTACCGGCCGAGCAACCCGCTCCTCCCGGCGTTGAGGGTGATTAACTATCATGACCGATAATCAGCAAAACGGCACGTTTTGGAATAAGCTCCATATCGACTTACCCTTTCTTTTTCTTATCACGCTGCTATTAGTCTATAGCGCCATAGTGATGTGGAGCGCCAGCGGTCAGGACGTCGGTATGATGGAGCGCAAAATCGGCCAGATACTCATGGGGCTGATGGTGATGTTGGTGCTGGCGCAGGTTCCGCCCAGAGTCTATGAGGCATGGGCACCTTATCTCTATATTGTTAGCATAATATTACTGGTGGCAGTGGATGCCTTCGGCCAGGTCAGTAAGGGTGCGCAGCGTTGGCTGGATTTGGGTTTTGTGCGTTTTCAGCCCTCGGAGATAGCAAAAATCGCGGTGCCGCTGATGGTGGCACGTTTTATCAACCGGGACAGTTGCCCCCCTTCACTAAAGAATACCGCTATCGCCCTGCTACTGATTTTCCTGCCCACGTTGTTGGTGGCGGCACAGCCCGACCTTGGCACCGCTATTCTTATTGCGGCATCGGGGTTGTTTGTCCTGTTCTTGTCGGGCATGAGCTGGAAGCTGATTGGCGTGGCGGCGTTGCTGGTGGCCGCCTTTATACCGATCCTCTGGTTTTTCCTGATGCATGATTACCAGCGTGATCGCGTCATGATGTTACTCAATCCCGAAACCGATCCTCTAGGTGCCGGATATCATATTATCCAGTCCAAAATCGCTATTGGCTCCGGGGGACTAAGCGGCAAAGGTTGGCTGCACGGCACGCAATCTCAATTAGAGTTTTTGCCGGAGCGGCATACCGACTTTATTTTCGCCGTGTTGGCTGAAGAACTCGGTCTGATTGGCGTTCTGGTGCTATTAGGTCTATACCTGTGCGTGATTACGCGCGGTCTATTGATCGCCGCCAGGGCGCAAACGACCTTTGGGCGGGTCATGGCGGGCGGTTTAATGCTGATTCTATTCGTTTATGTCTTCGTGAATATCGGCATGGTAAGTGGTATCTTACCGGTGGTCGGCGTCCCGCTACCCTTGGTCAGTTATGGCGGATCAGCGTTAATTGTGCTGATGGCGGGGTTTGGTATCGTAATGTCGATACATACTCATCGGAAAATGTTGTCTAAAAATTTATAGAGGTGAGCGATGCGTAAGGAATGGTATTGGGTCGGCGTCATGGTGCTGTCACTCACCGCATGTAACACCACGGAAAACACCCCGGCGCAAACAACATCGGCCGCGCCCTATAACGGGCCGGTAGTGGAAATCAGTGGTGTCCAACCGCGCTATGAACCTTATAACCCGGCTACCAGCCAGGATTATGAGGTCAACGGTAACACCTACCACATCGTTAAAGACCCGCAAAATTTCTCGCAAACCGGGCTTGCCAGCACCTATAGCTCGGAAATCAGCGGCAACAAAACCGCAATTGGCGAGACGTTTGATGCCGGCACACTCAGTGCCGCGCATCCGACATTGCCGTTGCCAAGCTATGTGCGGGTAACCAATTTGAGTAACGGTCGCCAGTTAGTGGTCCGGGTCAATGATCGCGGTCCTTACGTGCCCGGCCGTATTATTGATCTCTCCAGTGCCGCTGCTGATCGGCTGAATATCTCCAACAACACCAAGGTGCGGGTAGACTTTATTCAGGTTGCGCCGGACGGCACGCTATCGGGACCGGGTACCGTTGGTACTGTGGTGGCCAAGCAGAGCTACGCCCTGCCGTCCCGACCCACGTTAGACACTGGTGGCATGGGCACACCGGAGCTGCAGTCGGCACCGACGCCAAATAGCGAGTCGGTACGCCCGGTGGCCGATCCATCGCCACAACCGTCAGCCTTGGATGACGACGCAGCACCGGTACCCGCCCCAAGCGACACCCAGACTCGTCGTGGCGGTTTTCTCGGTGCTCCGTCGGCGCTGCCGGCAGGGGTGATTGAAAGCAGTCAGCCCACGACCACGGTTTCACAACCCCCCCCTTCACCGGCGGTGGTTCACGCTACACCGGCCCATACCGTGCCGCCTACGGGGGTTCACTCCAGCCCGAACCGCGCGGTGGCACCCGCGGTGGTGGCCTCTACCGCCGCCGTTTCAGCTTCCGGCCACTATATGGTACAAGTCGGTGCACTGGGTGACAAACAGCGTGCACTGACCTGGCAAAAAACCCTAAGCCAGCATTTCGGCGTACCGGGCAAAGTCTCCACCAACGGTAGCCTGTTTCGGGTACAGCTAGGGCCGTTCGCTTCCAAGCAGCAGGCGAGCACCTTGCAGCAACGTTTACTCAGTGACAAGCAGCAACAATCCTTTATTACCACGGCGACGAACTGATATACCCGTCATACGTCAAGCCACAGGTAGCTTAGCTGCGCCCGCTCACCTGGTCACATAGTCATCTCTGCTGCCAGGAATTGATGAACATCATCTTGAGGTTCACCCTGCGGACCTGCGCGAGGGCTGTACAAATCTGTTGCTGACAGATTTGTCACGGGTTTGCCGCCTGGCGGCAATTCGAATTATTTAAGGTATATTTTCACGGCCACGCTGAAACATTATTAAAAGGTTAACCCACATTAGGTAACGGATTGCCTAATGTGACGCTTTTTTAGTTCTGCTATAGTGTGGCACGATTTCAACTTACTCCTACGGATGCTATTGTCCTGACATGAATAAAGTAATGAGCCACCTTTTATTCAAGCGCTTAGTTTTAAGCACTTTTATCGCGCTAATTCCCTTATCTTATAGCCATGCTGAAGATGTCAATATCAAGACGATGATCCCCGGCGTGCCGCAAATTGATGCTGAAGCCTATTACCTGGTTGACTATAATTCCGGCAAAGTGCTGGCAGAGCAGAATGCTGACGCTCGCCGTGACCCCGCTAGCCTGACCAAAATGATGACCAGTTATGTCATCGGCCAGGCCATCAAATCGGGCAAGATCACGCCGAACGATATTGTCACGGTAAATAAAGACGCATGGGCGACCGGCAATCCGGTATTCAAAGGCTCGTCACTGATGTTTCTCAAACCCGGGGATAAGGTGCCGGTTTCGGAACTTAACCGCGGCATTATTCTGCAATCAGGCAATGATGCCTGTGTCGCCATGGCCGATTATGTTGCGGGTAGTCAAGACGCATTTGTCAGTCTGATGAACAACTACGTCAAGGCGCTGGGCCTGGCCAACACACATTTTGAAACCGTCCATGGTCTGGATGCGCCGGGCCAATTCAGCTCCGCCCATGATATGGCAATGATTGGTAAAGCGCTTATTCGTGATGTTCCGAATGAGTACGCCACCTATAAAGAAAAAGAGTTTACCTACAATAATATCCGCCAGATGAACCGCAATGGATTACTGTGGGATACCAACCTGCATGTGGACGGTATCAAAACTGGCCATACCAGTTCTGCGGGATACAACCTGGTCGCGTCAGCCACCGAAGGCCAAATGCGCCTGGTTTCCGCTGTGATGGGTGGGCATTCAGCCAAGGGACGCGAAAATGAATCCCGTAAGCTCTTGACGTGGGGTTTTCGCTTTTTCGAAACCGTGGAGCCACTTAAAGCCGGCAAAGACTTTGCCACTGAACCGGTATGGTTTGGCGATACCGACAGCGTAAAACTGGGAGTTGATGCCGACGTCTATCTGACCATCCCCCGCGGTCGGATGAAAGATCTAAAAGCCAGCTACACGCTTAACAACCAAGAGCTGCATGCACCTTTGGCCAAGGGCCAGCAGGTGGGTACGATTAATTTCCAGCTCGATGGCAAGACCATAGATCAACGCCCGCTGGTAGTATTAAACGAAGTGCCGAAAGGCAATATCTTCAGCCGTTTGGTTGATTATATTAAACTGATGTTCCATCATTGGTTCGCCTAGTGCTAAATAGTGAAGCATAGTGAAGCATAGTGCAGCATAGTGAAGCATAGTGCAGCCGATGCTTGTCAGGGGTAAACCCACCCCCCTATAATACCCCATCCATCATCACTCCCGCCCAGGCGGGAGTGATCTTTACGGCCCCGCAATCCTCACCAAGCCCGGGTCCGCAAGTTATCCGGAGCGCTAATGAAAACCAAACTTAATGAACTGCTCGAATTTCCCTGTGAGTTCACTTATAAAGTGATGGGCATGGCCGGCCCGGAACTGGTCGATCAAGTGGTCGAAGTCATACAACGCCATGCCCCCGGTGATTATAGCCCGCAGGTCAAACCCAGTAGCAAAGGCAACTACCAGGCAGTATCCATCACCATTACCGCAACGCATATCGAGCAAGTTGAAACGCTGTATGAGGAATTGGGCAATATTGAACGGGTTCGCATGGTTCTCTAAGCCGGAGGTTCACAGGTGCCACACGATATACTGATCATTCGCCAGCTTGGATTGCAACCGTACAGCACGGTTTCCCAGGCCATGCATAATTTTACCGACCAACGGCACGCCGACACGGCGGATGAAATCTGGCTGGTCCAGCATCCGCAGGTATTTACCCAAGGCCAGGCGGGTAAAGCCGAACATATCCTCGCACCCGGCAATATTCCGGTGATCCAGAGCGATCGCGGTGGCCAGGTTACGTTCCATGGCCCCGGGCAACAGATTATGTACGTGCTGCTGAACCTCAAACGTCGTAAACTCGGCGTCAGACAACTGGTCACGCTACTCGAACAAACCGTGGTGACCACACTCAGGCACTTTGCGATCGACGCCCGTGCTCGCGCCGACGCGCCGGGGGTTTATGTGGGCGACGATAAAATTTGCTCGTTGGGATTACGCATTCGCAAGGGCTGCTCATTCCATGGACTGGCGCTGAATATCGAGATGGACCTTGAACCCTTCCTGCGTATCAATCCTTGTGGCTACGCCGGCCTGCGGATGACTCAGGTCAGCGCGTTACGCCCAGGCACCGGTCTGAACGACGTGACTCCAGTACTGGTGACGGCGCTGCTCGATTTACTGGGTAACCCACCACATCAGCCATTACCCTGGCACGCAGAGGATTATTCAGTTCAACCGTGAAGCGATCCGCCAGTGAAGCTTTAGTAATAATCGCTTTTTTGGGCTGAAAAGCGCAGAGTAAACATGTTATAATTTTTGATGTTTTATCAAATATATTGAACAATCACGTAACAAAGTGAAGGCATTCAGCTTCATTTTGTCCAATTCGGGACAGGACCAGCAAGCTTATGAGCAAACCGATACAAATGGAACGCGGGGTTAAATACCGCGACGCCGATAAAATGGCTTTGATACCCATCAAAACCGTGGCGGTTGAGCGTCAAGATATATTGCGCAAACCTGAATGGATGAAGATCAAACTGCCGTCGGATTCCACGCGTATTCAAGGGATCAAGGCTGCAATGCGTAAAAACGGCCTGCACTCGGTATGTGAAGAGGCATCCTGTCCCAATCTGTCCGAATGTTTTAATCACGGCACCGCCACCTTTATGATCCTCGGCGCCATTTGTACTCGCCGTTGCCCGTTCTGCGACGTTGCCCATGGCCGCCCCAATGCTCCCGATGCCAATGAGCCGGAAAAACTGGCCCAGACCATCGCCGATATGGAGCTGCGTTACGTCGTGATAACCTCGGTAGATCGCGACGATTTACGTGACGGCGGCGCCCAGCATTTTGCCGACTGCGTCAGCGCCATCCGTCTCAAGAGTCCTTCAATTAAAATTGAGACCCTGGTACCGGATTTTCGTGGTCGAATGGATCGGGCCTTGGAGATTATCAACAGCGCACCGCCCGATGTATTTAACCACAATCTGGAAAATGTACCGCGGATTTACCGTCAGGTGCGCCCAGGAGCCGACTATGCATGGTCGCTGAAATTACTTGAGCGTTTCAAGCAAGACAATCCTGAATTGCCAACCAAATCCGGGCTAATGGTGGGACTCGGGGAAACCAACGACGAAATCGTCGAGGTCATGCGCGACCTACGCCGGCACGGTGTAACCATGTTAACACTGGGGCAGTACTTACAACCGAGTCGCCATCATTTGGCAGTAAAACGCTATGTTAGTCCGCAAGAGTTTGATGATATGAAAGGCGAAGCGCTGGCTATGGGCTTTACCCATGCCGCCTGCGGCCCGTTTGTCCGTTCGTCGTACCACGCAGATCTGCAGGCAAAAGGAATTGAAGTTAAATAACCATTAACACATTTAGTTACATGTTTACGGCGGTGCAGCAAAAAAGGATGGTGTTATTGACCATCCTTTTTTTATTTAGCCATTTCTCGCTATAGTCGTAACGAACCTGTGCGGGGCACCTTCACACCCCATCGCCAGATAAATCCGTTGATATTACAAGCCCAGCAGCAAGTCCAACGGACAGAGCAGCAAAACTAGTCTTTGTGTTCTGTAATCTTTGGCGCTAGCGCATCGTCAGTTTGCGTTTTCTGAACTGGGGCATCATCACTGGCCATGGCCTTTTTAAAACCCTTGATGGCCGCACCCAAGTCACCACCGAGGCTACGCAATTTATTGGTGCCAAACAGCAGCACGATTAAGGCGCCGATGACTAACAGTTTGGTAATGCTTAAACCTTCCATACTCACCTTCTTGATTAACGCTTGCTGATAAAAACAGCGGTTATTAACATTTACCGCTTTTTACCGCGATTCCCTCAGCATTACAAACGATATCTGTAACACTTTTACCTGCCGCGCCCGGAATTGAGCCAATGCATCGGTCAAATCAGCCTCGTCACTTGGTAAACAACTGCGGCGTGGCAAAACAGCGATTGTCCAGAACCGGCAATACGCGTCTGGCATGGGCTACACGCTCAGCGTCAAGTTCAACAAATATCAGTGCGGGAGCCTCGGCCGCACGGGCTATAGCCACGCCCAGCGGATCCACCACCATGCTATTACCAATACTGCGCTCGCCACACTCCCCCACCGCCACCAGATAACAGGTGTTCTCCAGTGCCCGTGCAGTGACCAGTACGTCCCAATGCATTTCCTTTAACGGCCCTTTGACCCATGCAGCGGGCAGAACCAGTACCTGCGCGCCATCCAGGGCTAGCCGGCGGGCCAATTCGGGAAAACGCACATCATAACAGGTCATCATCCCCACCTTCATTCCCGCCACCTCCACTAAAGGTGGCACGTCGTGACCCGGGGACACATTTTTGGATTCCTGCATGGCAAAGGCATCGTAAAGATGTAGCTTGCGATACTGAGCGATAATCTCACTATTACGTATCGCTATTAGCACGTTGAACGCTCGCCCATCGCCGGTTGGCGTATGGATACTCATCATCGTCGTCAGGTTTGTGCCAGCGCTGGCGGCGAGCAACCGGCTAACAAAGGGGCCATCCAAAGGCTGCGCCGCTTTTAGCACCAGATCGGGGTCGGCAATATCCCGCGCCAAAATACCCTCCGGCAATACCAGCAAATCAGCCCCGCCCTTCTGGGCGCGCACCATAAGATCGAGGCAAGTGGTCAAATTGACTTCCCAGTCCCGGTCTACGGCAAATTGTCCTAATGCGACTTTCATCATCGATTCTCCTGTTCATTATGGTTATGGAAGACAGCAACAGCCGCTCACTTGTATGATCGCGCATAAAACCACCCAAGAATATACCTTGCCAACACGCTACGACTAACCTACCAAAATGACGACACTTTGCGTTAAGCCAAAATATTGTATAATGATTATAGGAGATGGCATTCCTCCTTTAACCGCCGTTTTGGCTGATGATGTCTACGTGATCCTGCTTGGCAAGGGGAACGTGGCATCATGTTCGCCTTTCTGAGTTTTTGTCTCTTATTTAAAGCGAAAGGTTTTTATGTTTAACTTATTTTCGGCGGTCTTTATCGGTGGTGGGCTTGGCAGTGTGCTACGTTGGTTCATTAGTCTGAAGTTAAGTGGCAGCGGTCTGCCTATCCCTATCGGTACGTTGACAGTTAATCTCATCGGGGCATTTATTATTGGCCTGTTCCTGGCGCTGTTTATGCGCACAACGCATATCGATCCTGCCTGGAAATTGCTTATTACTACGGGATTTTGCGGCGGATTAACCACCTTTTCCACCTTTTCCGCTGAAGCGGTTACCATGATGATGGGTGGACAAATGCTGTGGGCAGGGCTGAATATTGTGCTGAACCTTGTAGGTTCGCTAGCCATGACGATGTTAGCCATGGGGCTGGTGAATCTGTTTGGTCCCCCGGTTATACTGTAAGACAACCGGCAATCCAGCGCAAAAAAAACCCGCCTTAAGCGGGTTTTTCAGAGACCTGGCTATGCTATTGTATAGCTATAACGTCAGCGGCTGAAGGGCCTTTGGCGCCGTTAGTGATTTCAAATTCCACACGTTGACCTTCTGCCAACGTTTTGAAACCATTACTCTGAATGGCGGAGAAATGAACGAAAACGTCTTTGCTGCCATCTTCAGGAGTAATGAAACCGAACCCTTTAGATTCATTGAACCACTTAACGCTACCTTTAATCTTAGACATCAAACTTACCTTTCTATAAATGATAGACACAAATTCTGTGTCGGGTACTAGTACAGCAATTGGTAAGCTCTTTGTCCAGTGTAAGATCGTTAAAACGTGACAAATTAGGCTAAAATAATATTTTAGCCTAAAATCACTCGGTAATTACAGGCCGTACACCAGCGAAACAGCCGTTTTAGTATCGGTATGTTTAGGCGCAGTAGACGGTGTATTACTGTTGTAGGTGACGTCATAGGTCACTTTCAACGAGAAATGGTTGTTGATTTTCACGTTCAAACCCGTCTCGGAGTTAGCCGTCAAATCATTATTACCCAGCAACGAGACACCTTGGATAAACTCTGTAGAGTCGGTCAGTTGATAGGAATAAGACGCTGCTGCGTAGGCCAAGGCTTTGGTCTGCCGTCCACCATCTGAGAACTCATCGTGACGAACGCCAGGACCGGCTTCCAACCGCAAGCGGGCAACCGGGCCACTTAAAACCTGACGACCGTAACCGGCGGTTAGCGTGGAGCGCGAGCGATAACCATTATAACGGTCACTCAACCAACTGCCTTGGGTAAACAGAAAGTTATTAGCATCCATATTATGGCGGGCACGGGCACCGGCTTGGTATTTTTCTGCCGAGCGTTCATCATTGGTCGAGTTATTGGTTGCTTCCCCCCAAATGCTGTACGCATTGGTTGGCTGAAACCAAGTCATGGTGCTACTGGCAGCAAGCGCGGAACTGGTGGAGTTGCCGTGCTGGGCATTGTAGCTACCGAGGACATTGCCATCGAAACTTTTCTTTGCGGTGGACGGATCATCTAACGCGGTGAAGATATCGGTATCAGCAAAAGTCGAAAAACTAGCCAGGGACATTCCCAGGATAGCTAAAAGCGATACTGCCCGAGAGCGGCCATTGCGTAACATAGTTTGCCTATAAAATAATTTTGGGGTTATTAAACAAGTGAAAATAGAACGGCTGTTAGTGTAGCGAATCGGGACAGGCGGTGTACTGGTAATTTTTTGTAATATTGGTAACAAGATTTAATAAATCATACTGTTCTGCGCCACTGTATTGCTACGCATCGAGGGATAAATTAAAAATACTGTTTTTTTTCAATGATTTTTTAAGACACGTTTGATAAAAAACACTCATCTTTTCCCGCAAAAAACCTTACAAGCCTCAAAAAACACATTTTAAGATTATTCTGAAAATTGTGTTTGATACTACGATGATCGAAACCTTGAACTATGACTGCTTTATAGCCACCGCTAGCGGTATGGACATAAACACGGCTCAGGGTAAATTTAACATTATATTAACCGGGTGATGAAATAGGCCAACCCAATCCAAAAGAGACTGCTTAACAGGAATGTTCCCATCCAAGCCTGATGTCTGGTTATACTCATTTCCGAGGAATCCTATATAAATACATTCACGGCTGATAGTATAAAAAACATTCAATAGCACGATCATTGGATCAAGAGCGATTAATAGTCCTATTTCATCCGATTACCCTCCACGAAGAGAAAGACCTCATACTCGGTGTAACCTGGCTACACGTATAAAGAGCTCCCACCCACTGGCCGGGTTTTAAAACGTCGATGCATCCAAAGATATTGATCCGGGGCGCGCATAATCTCCTGTTCCACTATTTTATTCATATAGCAGGTTGCTGCCATCTCGTTGTCCAACGGATAGCCCTCAAGCTGAGGTTGGATCAATAGGCGATAACCGTTGCCATTTTTTTTACGAATCAATACCACCGGGACCAGTTTGGGTTTGGCCAGTCTGGCCAGAGTGTAGGTTCCACGGGTCGTTGCCGCCTGATTAACCGCGAAAAAAGGCGCGAAAATACTGCCCTTTGGGCCATAGTCCTGATCAGGGGCAAACCAGACCGTCTCACCTTGTTTTAATGACTGAACCATGCCACGTAAATCTTTACGATCCAGCATGGCTTTATTCGAGCGCATCCTGCCCCACGTTTGTACCAACTCCATCACTTTATTGTTATGAGGCCGGTACATTGCCATCATGGGCTGACATAACCCCATCGCACGTCCCCCCAATTCCAAGGACATAAAATGAATACCGATAACCATCACGCCTTGGTTATGCTCATTGGCCCGCTGCAAATTATGCAATCCATAGACATCAAACCAACGTCTAACTCGCGCATCGGACCAAAACCAAGCCATACCGGTCTCCATTAATCCCATACCGGCAGAGGTAAAATTATTGAGAATTGTGCGCTCACGTTTTCCTTTCTCCATATCAGGAAAACACAGTTCAAGGTTGCGGCGGGTGATGGCAACGCGGCGTTTGAGAAACCGCATGGAGTGACGCCCCAACCAACCGCCTAAAGCGTGTAACCATGGATAGGGTAACTGAACCAACAAGAACAGCACACCCAGACCGAACCAGGTAAGCCAATAACGGGGATGCAACAACTTTAGGGAAAATTTTTGAGGGTGTGCCATTTATCAATTCTTCATAAAATTCGCGTAAGCGCGGTGGGATGATACTCACCATCCGGTATTTAGGCAATTTACCCATACTCATTCAGGCGGCTGATGTGACATCATGACTTTTCACCTGAATCACTTGCCTGGGTAGACACTCGTACTCTCACATACTGAGAGTCCCGCGCGTTGATATCACTCGTGTATGGTGACATTATTGATTGCGGGAAGGAAGACATGATGTCTCAATGGCAGAAAACCGGGAAGCAGCCAGTGTACGCAGCCCGGCATAAGGAACAGTACAACCGCCATCAACTCCGGTAAATGGCTTTACCCGTTCACCCTTAAACGCAACGAAGGCGATAGTATTATTTATTAGTGCTTATCACGCTGGATTGTTTGTGGGTATTGGCCTGCGGCACTGTTGTCGGCACAGGTCTATCGGTAAAAGTATAATCACCGTTGGCATACACCACAAATGCCTGACACGCCTGCGTTGGCTTGGCTACACGGCGCATGGTGAGGCTACCGTACTGCATTTTATCGTCGGTTACGGTGATTTTCCGATATTCATTTTTAACATTAACGTTGTAGAGCTGCTCACCGCGCCAGGTCAATTTTCCCCGTCGTTCAATAGTCCGCTGCCATTGACGGCAATCCAGCGTATCTCCGGCCCGATTCACCACTAAACTGGCGATAACCGCCGGGTTTACTAAGCTTTTTTGTGGACCATCAGACATCCAGACACCGACAACATTCACTGGGGCTGGCGTTTGTGCTACCTGAGGGAAATCGGCGTAACCGGCACACCCGACCAGGTTAATCACTAACAAACCAGTGAAAATATTTTTTATCATACCCATATCCTTATTCAGTCGATGCGCAATTTTAACATTAAAACCTGACAAGGGTTAAAAGCATATTGGGGATATACACAACAGATGCCGAATTGCAGGCCGATAGTGGCCACCCACAGGCAAAAAAAAGCCAAAAAAAAGCCCCGACTAGGTCGAGGCTTAGAATTTTTAGGTCAGATTGAGGATTTTGATTGCTTAGGCCTAGGCCATTGTCGCTATCACAGGTGCCTTAATCTGCCTTATCTGTATATTACAGAGCTACAACGTTAGTTGCAGATGGGCCTTTCTGGCCTTGTTCGATAGTGAACTCAACCTGTTGGCCTTCGTCCAGGGTTTTGAAATCATTGCTCTGGATAGCGGAGAAATGAACAAACACGTCTTTGCTACCGTCAGCAGGAGTGATGAAACCAAAACCTTTACCAGCATCAAACCATTTTACTGAACCGGTCATTTTGTTAGACATTGTTGTTTCCTTTTAATAGGGCCGCCATAAGGCGATTGTGGTCTGCTTGTCAGGATTTACTTATGGGAGCACTAGAGAAGGAAATTCATAGGGAAATGATATCTTGATATACCACTTTCCGGAACAACTTTACTAAAATGACATTCATAAATAGGTCTGTACTACAAACCGGTGACGCTATTTACACATAGGAAGATTGTTATAGCAAGGTTTATTTTTATAATTTTTTTTCATCTTGTTAACTTCACAAACGCCGCAACTTGTACTATAGATATCGAAAAGAAGCCGTATAACTCATTGATATTCAAGATACGTTATCTGTACGTATCCCGGTGCACTCGGTGACCGGCGTGAAATGACGGCTTCTTTCGTTTAGCGGATTACGATGTTTTAGCAGTGTAGAACTGAGAATGCTGCGGGAAAATCAGACGCAGTAGGCACGACAGAACTTGTTTGCAAACCTGGAAAAGGCCACAGGAAGGCCGACACACTAAACTGCGATAATTTGATCCGCTACAATGGAATACCCACCATTCCATTCCATTCGCCCAGTGATCGTTAAGCGTTCACCGCGAAGATGCGCCATCAATTCAAGCGCCATAATGTCGAAACCGACGACGGTGAGAGGATAAGAACTGCGCTTGTCGCTCTCAGCCAAAATGGTTGCTTTGACCATTGGCCGCCCGGTATTGCCTTTAATCCGGCTTGGAGACTTGGTTATTACACCTGATAACGTTGTTGTTATCGGGTTACTGTTGGTTTCGGTGCGTTGCTGATGACTCGAATTCATGACAGGTATACCTCCGCTTTGTTCATTATCGCCTGAAACGATCTCCTATTTTACCTGATTATTGACCTTTTGTGCGAGGAATTGTTTAAGTATCGCGCAATTTAGGGTAATAGCACGGACAACGCCAGCAGTTGGCAGCACACACCCGCCGCGCCAATTGCACTTAAGTGCGATATTTTTCCATCAGGCCGAGGACAATCGCCTCGGTTTCAGCATCGGCCGCACCGGAAAATCATCCGCCCTAAAATGTATCTGGATAGTGGAACAGTTGACCCTGTGGTGGGAATAGTGAAACATGCCAAGATGCCGGAAAGATGCCGGAAAAGGGGTTAAGAACTGGTACACCATCATCCACTTGGACCATGCGTAGATATTATCAATTTGTTATAACCTTGTAATATTCGTTTCTATTTTTAAGCGGCAGTGATTTATATAAATGTGTCTGTGATAACCCTCACTACCGTAATAATAAAAAATTCTTTAATAATTAACCATTACGTTTAATTATCTCATCTGTATTGACTCATGTTCATTCATGCCTTTCGACCAGAGATTGTCATCGTTTGGTTAAAATCAAGCTTATTGAACAACACTAAAGTCACATGACAATGAGATAATTATCCTTACTTATTGATATTATTGAATTTAAAAAATAATATTTTGAACATGCAAACCCAAACCATCACATAAACTATAAAATTTACGTTAAGTACAAATAATACATTACTAATTTCAGTTAAGAACAGAATGCCTCCATTCGCTACATCATTTATTTGTGAATAATTTCACCATAAAGGCTAAAGAATTTTCACTTTTGTCCGTTAACTTTACTAGCTAACCCTATTAGCTGGGTTTGATCTCACAAGCGATCAATTTGATAAAAGACACTAACCCAAGCGGAAAAAAATGAAAATTCAATGTTTATTTACCCTGCTACCCTTATTTTTTTTAACCGCTTGTACCGGTGTCGGACATTACAAAGTGGATAAAACTGCAGAATCGAAAGCAGATATTCATTTTATCGGTATTCCGGTGCTGGCCGGCGCTATCGGCTCAAGTTTCCCCTTGACCCGGAAATACAGCCTCACCGCAGGTCATGTGGCAAAAATGATGATGGTACGGGTCAAAGCCTACAATCCCGTGTGTGATGTGGCTATCATTTATCATGACAATACCGGACGAAAACTTCCCAAAATGGAAACGGCCGATAAAGGGGACACCCTTAGCTTATACGGCTACAATGCCTATACTGCCATGCCAACCTCGTCCACTGGCGTGTTGAAAGAATTTGGTTGGTGGGATAAACCTGGCACCAGCTGTCTAGTCGGCCTAAGCGACGCTGGCGGCGTACCGGGAATGAGCGGTGGCCCGGTCTATGGTCACGATGGCGCAGTGGTCGGTGTATTTACCGCAACACATCCTAAAAGGAACCAGACCATGTTTGTGCCTTACCAAGAAATTGCCGGTTGGGTTAACAACGAGATCAAAAGCTAACGCTACCCGTTTTGCTAGGCTCGTTACCCATTCGAGGTTCTTCATCTGGTACGGATTAATCCAGACCGCGAACCCCCTAGGTCCTGTTGCTGAAACGCTGGTTTTTTCGCTCAGGTCAATTTTTTACCTGAACCAGCGTCTGGGAATTCGTGGCGTCAGCCACTGTCGGGCAACACAAGTTATTCTGGGCATATGCTAAAATACTGCATGATGCGCTTGGCGCTCAAACGGCACTGCCCGCCAGCACGGTTTACTGCACATGATAAGCCTGCAATTAGATTAGTATCAATTCTCCTCTGTTAAAATATCAATGCTCATTTTTAGCATTATATAGTTCTGTAATCATGATCCTGATCTCACTTCCGCGTAACGCGACATATTTACAACCCCAAACAGGCCATATTTAACAATGATTAAATTAATTAAATCGACCTGGACACCCTAAATAATATATCGTTATCCCACTCGATTTATTATTTAATGTGATTATAACGCGCCAGGCCAAAAGCTTGCGCCCTCTGTTATTAATAACATAAATGAGGGACCATGATGATCAGAACCTATATCGCTATAGCTATTGTAGCCACTCTGATAAACGGGTGTGCTAATAACCGAACATCGTCCGGTGATACGTTTACTGCTGCCGAGGCACGACAGATTCAAACTGTCACCTATGGTACGGTAGTTTCCGTTCGTCCCATCACCATTCAGGGCGGCAATGGTCAAAATGTTGCCGGCACCATAGGCGGCGGGGTCGTAGGGGGATTTTTGGGCAATACGATCGGCGGGGGGTCGGGCCGCAGTCTGGCAACCGCCGCTGGCGCGGTAGGTGGGGCCGCTGCCGGCAGTGGTATCCAAAGCGCCGCCAATCGTAGCGCCGGCGTTGAGCTGGAGATTCGGCGGGACGATGGTTCCACGATTATCGTCGCCCAAGCGCTAGGTACCAGTCAGTTTCATCCTGGACAACGGGTCGCTATCGCCTCAGGCGGCGGCAGGGTTACGGTTTCGCCCCGCTAGTCGCGGGTAGCCGATGCTGTGGAAAAACGAAGCACGTTGCAGGGTATATGTTACGAGGTAAAGCCCTATGTCACTTAGCGGCATACGCAGATGGTTAAAACGGATTTTATTGTTTATTATACTTTTTTCAGCCGGTGCATTTACACTAAGGATAATAGAAACTGAACGCGGGCCAAACCTTCAGTTATGGCATACCTACGTTCCCCACGATATGCATGCAGAGGACATTGATAAAACCGATTGGGCCGGTTATCTTGCAGCGGAAGATCTGCTATTCAAATCAGTACGTGAAAATGTTACCGATAAGCTGGCCCCGGCACAACAAACCCCGTTGAACCGCTATTTTTCTGGCAGTGTCATCTATCCAGATAACTTTGCCACCAATTGGAATCGTTCCTACATTCTGATGCCGGAGGGAACGCCTAAAGGTGCAGTGGTATTGCTGCACGGCCTGACCGACACCCCTTATAGCCTGCGTCATATTGCCGAAAACTACCGCCAGCGCGGTTTTGTTGCGCTAGGCATCCGGCTGCCGGCTCATGGCACAGTCCCTGGGGCGTTAACCGACGTCAAATGGGAGGATTGGTTGGCGGCCACCCGGCTCGCGGTACGTGAAGCTAAGCAGCTGATCGGTGAAGATTTACCGTTGCACATCGTGGGATTTTCCAACGGTGGCGCGCTGGCGATGAAATACGCCCTTGACGCATTAAGCACGCCTCAACTGGCTAAACCTAGCCGGATTGTTTTGATTTCCCCGATGATCGGCGTTACCCGGTTTGCGCGCTTCGCCGGTGTTGCTGGCTGGCCATCGTTTTTTCCGGCCTTTGCCAAGTCGGCCTGGCTGGGCATTGTGCCGGAGTTTAACCCCTTTAAATATAACTCATTCCCGGTTAACGGCGGACGTCAGTCGTTCCTACTGACCCAGGCGCTACAACAGCAAATTACCACCTACGCCAATGAAAATAAACTGGATGCCTTACCACCGATACTCACTTTTCAGTCGGTAATGGATTCTACCGTCAGCACCCGGGCGGTGATTACCGCGCTTTATGATCGACTGCCCGCGAATGGCAGCGAACTGGTGTTATTCGACTTAAATCAAGCGGAAAGCTTTGGCCCGCTGTTAAGAACCTCTTCGTATACGGCACTCGCGCGCCTGGTGACGCCCCCACCCCGTCATTACGTGCTCACTATCGTCACCAATATCGCTGCAGACAGTCTGGCCACTGAAGCAAGAACCACCCCTGCCGGACAAACCGAGGAACACACCGAGCGCTTAGGCATTGACTATCCAGCCGATATTTTTTCCTTATCCCATGTTGCGCTGCCATTTCCAATGAACGACTCGCTCTATGGACGTTATCCCGCACCTCGCAATCAATATGGTATTAGTCTGGGCGCGTTTGCCGCCCGCGGCGAGCGCGCAGTACTGGTGGTTGGATTGGATTCCCTGATGCGTCTTTCGTCCAATCCTTTTTATCCCTATATGCTAAAAAGGATCGACAGCAAAATTGGCGACGAAACGCCAAAACAGGCGACGCCTACGTTACTGCCAGTGAAATAACGCATTATGGTTTACGTCAGCACATTAATAGAATTAATCGATCGAGTTTTAACATGTCATTTTATCCTAAGGTCGATGAGTAAAATATTTATTATGTATAGATCCAAATGCTAACCAATGGAACAGGTCTATTAATTATGTTCAGATATCTGAATGATGAAGACTTCCGCATGTCGTTAAACATTGCGATAAAAGCGAGCCTACATGATTTCAATCTGCAGGTTAATAGGCGAATGTAGTTTACATTAAGATTCATAATAAATGGGTTGGCTTATGATAGCCGAATATAGATTATCATCATTGTTCCGATATGCCGCACTCATGGCGGGTGTTATTTTTTATCCCGCACTCCTGTGCGCGGCACCGCTCCCTGCCGTTACCGCTGCGGTTATCGAGCAACGCATTCCACAGCGTGCGCTGTCTTACCTTGGTCGCATAGAAGCCATCCAGTCAGTAGACGTGACAACCCGCACAGAAGGTTTTATTGCCAGCCGAGGGTTCGCGGATGGGCAAAAGGTCAAGGCCGGCGACCTGCTGTTCAATATTGATCCCGCAGTGCATCAGGCTCAGGTTGCCCAGGCGCAGGCCCAGGTGGACAGCGCCACCGCCACCGCCCGTCTTAAGCAGGTCAATTTAACGCGCATTCAGCGTCTGGGCGATCAGCGCACCGTCAGCCGAGCCGACGTCGATACGGCAATCGCCCAGCGAGATACCGCAAATGCAGCGCTGGCGCAAGCGAAGGCCAATCTGCAGATGCAGGAGTTACAACTGGGTTTTACCCGGATTACCGCGCCGATAGGCGGGCAGATTAGCCATAGCAATTTCAATGTTGGTAGCCTGATCAATCCCGCAAGCGGCTCGTTGGCGAATATCGTGCAGTTGGATCCTATCCGGGTCGCCATCGCCATCAATGAACAGGATTACATCGCTGCAGCCTACCGCCAGGCCGGCAAACTCGCCGATCTCTCCGCACAGGGTTATGTTCCTCGAATACGCTTAGCCAATGGACAGGCGTATCCGGAACCGGGCAGTTTTGAATCCGTGGATAACCATATTGATAGCCAGACCGGCACGGTTACGGTGCGCGCGCGCTTTCCCAATCCACGCCATCTTCTACTCCCCGGCGGAGTGGTCAATGTCTCATTGGTATCCAACCAGGTCGAGCCGGTGGTTATGGCACCTATCGCCGCCCTGCAGCAAGACCGAGACGGCTACTTCGTTTTATTAATCGATAAACAAAACCGGGTTGAAATAAGACGCGTGACGATAGGCACTCAATTTGACCAGGAATATGAGATTAAGCGCGGTCTGACCGCCGGCGATCGGGTGATGGTTGAAGGGTTGCAGCGCGTAAGCCCAGGCATGGAGGTTGAGGTAACCCTCACCACCGCTAACACCACGTCAACACCATAAGGGGCGCGGACATGCTGCATTTTTTTATTAGGCGCCCGAAATTCGCCATGGTTATCGCGGTAGTGATCGTTATCGTGGGTTTTACCGCGCTGAAAATTATCCCGGTTGAACAGTTTCCCGATATCGCGCCGCCGGTAGTCTCGGTCAGCGCACTCTATCCGGGTGCCAGCGCCCGGGATGTTTCTGAGGCGGTGGCATCGCCCATTGAAGCTCAAGTAAATGGCGTCAACCATATGCTTTATATGGACTCCAATAGCGCCAACAGTGGCGCTTATCAGCTAAACATCACCTTTGCCAGTGGCACCGATCCGGATATGGCGGCGGTGGAGGTCCAGAATCGAATCTCCCAGGTAAGCGCTCAACTGCCGGCGGAGGTCAATAACAACGGCGTATCCGTGCGTAAGCGCTCATCGAATATCCTATTGGGCATTAGCGTTTTTTCACCGAAACAAACCCTCAGCCCGTTGTTTGTCAGTAACTATGCCAGCCTGCGCATCCGCGATGCTCTGGCACGGATCGATGGCGTGGGAGATGTGCAAATATTCGGCGCTCGGGATTACAGTATGCGAGTTTGGCTTGATCCGCGCCGCATGGAGTCGCTGAACGTCAGCGTGGATGATATTGTGCAGTCACTGCGACAGCAAAATATTCAGGCTGCCGCCGGACAAATCGGTTCTCCACCGGCCCCCGCCCAGCAGCAGCGTACCCTGACGATAAGTGGTCAAGGAAGACTGCAGGACCCGCAACAATTCGCCCAGGTGATAATACGGACCAATGCACAAGGCGGCATGGTACGCCTCAAAGATGTGGCGCGAATCGATCTTGGCGCGCAAAACTATCAGGTTAATGCGGCACTTAATCTTACCGACTCGGCGTTTATGGGCATCTATCCCACGCCGGGTGCCAACGCACTGAACGTGGCCAAAGCCATAAAAGCGGAAATGGCACGTCAGGCTCTCGCCTTTCCCAATGATTTAACCTACGAAATCAAATATGACTCCACTGTCACCGTCACTGCGACGCTCGATGAAATTGCCATTTCCCTGGCCCTGACGCTGGTCGTGGTGCTTTTGGTGGTCTATTTATTTCTGCAAAGCTTACGCGCGACGCTTATCGTTGCACTCACCATCCCGGTTTCTCTGCTCGGTACGTTTGCTGTGTTGCTGATGGCCGGATTTTCCGCCAATACGCTAAGTTTATTCGCTATTATCCTGGCGCTGACGGTGGTGGTGGACGATGCTATTGTGGTAGTGGAGAACGTGGAACGCATATTGGCCCAGGACGCATCCTTAACCCCGGCGGCGGCAACAGCCCAGGCAATGACGCAAATTGCCGGGCCGGTCATCGCCACCACACTGGTCTTGATGGCGGTCTTTGTACCCATCGCCGTCTTGCCGGGCATAACCGGCGAATTATATCGGCAATTCGCGGTGACGCTTTCAGCGGCGGTGGTGCTCTCTAGCATCAACGCCCTGACCCTGACTCCGGCGTTATGTGCCGTATTACTCAAACGCCGTGTTCTTGCCACCACCGGTTTTTTTGGCGGGTTCAACCGTGGATTGGATCGCGTCAGGGATGATTATGTCAGGCTCACGCAACACGTTAGCCGGCGCGCCATGGTCAGCATAATCGCTTTGCTGATAGTGGGCACGGCGACCTGGCTAGGTTATAGCCGGTTGCCCACCTCATTTTTGCCCAACGAAGATCAGGGATTCTTTTTCGTTAACATTCAGTTGCCAGATGGCGCATCCCTTGAGCGTACCCAACAGGTGGTCAATCGGGCTTATGCCGTAATCAGGATAAATCCCGCCGTGGAAGATGTGATTAAAGTCACCGGCTTTAGCTTGTTAAGCGGCGGCAGTGCCACCAATAGCGCCTTTGCTATTGTATTGCTCAAACCTTGGGGTGAGCGCCAACATATCGATCACGTGCTGACGGACATTCAAGCGCGGCTTTCCGCCATTCCCTCTGCGATGATCATCGCATTCAATCCACCGGCCATTAGCGGACTGGGCAATGCTTCCGGTTTCGATTTACGCATCCAGGCGCTGGATGGACAATCGCCTCAGGCGCTGGCGCAGGTGACCGGTGCAGTGATCCTGGCAGCCAATCAGAGCCCGCTGCTAACGCGAGTCTTTACCACCTTTAGTGCGTCGGTGCCGGAAGTGGGCTTGTCTATCGACCGCGATCGTGCCGCATTACTGAACATTCCTATCAGCCGTATTTTTTCCACCCTGCAAACTGCCATGGGAGGGGTCAACATTGGTGACTTCATCCGTAACAATCGCATGTATAATGTACAGTTGCAAAATGATATGGATTTTCGTCAACGTCAGGAACAAATCCGCCAGATTACTGTTCGCAGTGATAACGGCACGTTGGTAAGACTGGGCAATTTGGTGCGGTTATCACCCGCCTTGGGCGCACCATTTATCAACAATTTTAACCAATTCCCTGCAGTATCAGTGAGTGGATCAGCAGTGGAAGGCGTCAGTTCCGGCCAGGCAATGAATGAGATGGAACGTTTAATGGCCAAACAGTTACCACCGGGATACGGCTATTCTTGGAGCGGTATGTCGTGGCAAGAACAACATGCCGGCGATCAGGCCTTGTTGATTTATGCCGCCGCATTGGTGTTTGCCTACCTGTTTTTGGTGGCACAATATGAAAGTTGGAGCATACCGATGGTGGTGATGCTATCGGTCATTTTTGCCATCGCCGGCGCCGTAGCCGGATTGCGTATAATGGGATTTGCCAACGATGTTTATGCGCAAATCGGCCTGGTGCTGCTCATAGGGCTGTCAGCCAAAAACACCATATTGATTGTCGAGTTCGCCAAAACCCGTCGCGAAGAAGGGGCTAGCATCGAAGACGCGGCGCGCGAAGGCGCACAACAGCGCTTTCGCGCCGTAATGATGACGGCGATTTCATTTATTCTTGGGGTGATGCCACTGGTACTGGCGACCGGTGCCGGTGCAATGAGTCGTCGTATTATTGGCATAACGGTATTCGGCGGCATGCTGATGGCCACGGTGGTAGGCATCATTTTGATCCCCGCATTGTATTTGCATATTCAGCGACTGCGGGAATGGATTAAAACCAAAGCACCGCTATAATGAAATCACTTGAGAGGTATATTTGTTCAATAACAGCAATCGCGAAACGATGACCGAGGCCATGAATACGGCCACTAATAACGTAAAACTCAAGCTGACGTTGTTAATATCATATGCGGTCGACAGTAAATAAAACACGCTATAGTGTATTATATAGACACCCACCATAGTCGGGCTGATAAAAGTGACCGTTTTTATAATAAAAGCCCGGCGAATAATGAGATTATCAAAAATCACAAACAGTAACAGACATAGCATTAAAATAATTAACGATTCAAGGAAGTACCAAGGTAATGGGCGGCCAGTCATATCATTTGAGATGAATTTTTCATACATGATAAGCAAAAACGCCGCGGGTGCAATGCCCATTCTCGCTACCCATAACATGCCATGGTTTTTTGTTAACCACTGCCCTCTTGTTCCACCGAGAATACGCCCAAATAAATAATAGGATATTGAGATAAAAATACCATAATAATCATAAAGATGAATAGCATAAAACGCCTCACGCGATGCGGTTGATAAATGCAATAGTACGGATAACACCACCAAAAACATCATGGCCAGGGAGGTGGTGATCAGATTATGCAACATCTTTTTTACTATAGGATGGCATATATAAATGATGGCAATAGTTAATAGAATGCCATTTTGCAACAAATACCCTTGTTTGAACAAACTGGTATCCACAAATAAAAATAATATATTCCAGAATGCTACAATTAAAAAAATGGATTTTATCTTTAAAAAAATATACCGCGACGTGATTTTACGTTCCTCATCAATGTAACCGACGATAATGAAAAATAACGGTTTTGCTATCATTGACAAGTAATAGAATGCGCTAAGCGTTTTTTCATGCAAGAAACACTCATAACCACAAATGTGACTCGTAGAATAATAGGTCACCGCCGTGAAACAGCTCAAGCTTTTCAGTGCATGAAGATTAACATTGTTCATAATTATCAATGCGCATTAATTGGCCAGTTATAGCAATAAACATAACACAGATGAAGCGGCAATGTGTGTGATTTAGATCCGCTAAACTCGCCCCCATAGTTTTATCATTGCAGGCAAACGATAAAGAATCTACTTCTGCTAAACTGGCTTAATGATCCGGCACAGCGAATAAAACCCCGTTTATTTTGCAAAATAGCACGAATAGTCCCACTATTTTAATAAATGTATGCTAGAGATAATTACATTGATTTTACCAGCATCTCAAGGCTACGATATGGCATGTGAAACCGGCGAGTTAAGCTATTCCCAAGTGACAACGTTGTGCTTTGCTGCTTTTTTTGTGTTAGCCATTGCCATGTGCTGGATGCAAGTCTGATAACAACACCAACAACAGCCCTCCTTCAGCCTTAAGAGTCCTACGGGCAGGTTTGACTCGCACCGGGTTTGAGTCATCTCCTCAAGCAAGCTTTTGTAGCAACTTGGTACGTTTTTACTACACTCACTTAACCTAATTTTTGTTATTCTAGCTGTGGCTTCCCCTATGAAGCCGTTCATTGTATTGATTTATTTGCCCGTATATCCACTTGCGGGCATTTTTTTGTCCCATCTCCGCAATCTACAACGTATGGTCCGCAGCGTCCCTGTAATATTCCCAACCGAATTCAAGTCACACTCTGGAGAGAAACAAGATTCGAACCAGGGGTCGCCGCGACAAATCTTGTCTATATTTAACCAAGGATGATTATAAAGCCATTTAAACGAGCTTAAGGAAAGCCGCCATGAAATATACGTTGATACTTGCTGACCCGCCGTGGCGGTACCGTGATAAATGTAAGGACGGCGCTCGAGGCGTTGAGTTCAAATACCCGGTGTTGACAACACAAGAAATCTGCCGGATTCCGGTATGGGATTTAGCCGACCCACATGCGTGCCTGCTGGCCATGTGGTGGGTTCCAACAATGCCCACCGAGGCACTAAAAGTGCTTGACGCTTGGGGCTTCAGGCTGATGACCATGAAAGGGCTTACCTGGCACAAAACCAATAAGTACAAAGGTAACTCAGCGATCGGTATGGGTCATATGACGCGTGCCAATAGTGAGGATTGCCTATTTGGGGTACGCGGACAGTTGCCCGCACGAATGGATGCATCAATTTGCCAACATTTTACTGCACCGCGCATGGAACATAGTGCGAAACCGCCGATGGCCCGCCACATGCTGGAACTGTTGCTTGGCGACGTCCCACGCATTGAACTGTTCGCCAGGAGCTGTAACGACGGCTGGGCCCAGTGGGGTAATGTGTGTGAAAACAGCATAGAGTTATGGCAAGCACGCTCCGGCGCCAGGGAATATGACGCCAGGTATTGATTATCACCACGATTAAAAAGGCGTGGATAGATAACGTGGTGTTTATTTATCTGCGACCTGGAGGTCATGATATTGGCTACATTTCCGGCTACCTGCGCGTCATCCAACTCAGTCGCGCGCCAAAAATGGCAGCCGCTCCCCTTTTAGGAACAAAAACGCCAACAGCAATCCTCCCCATAACGCCATGGTGAGATAACTGCTGACCCCCATCATATTCAGTCCGCTTTCCAATAACTGTAGCAGCACCAGCGCCAACACCATGCCAATAATCCGCCCGAACCCCCCATCCGGATTGATGCCGCCCAGCACCGCCGCCAGAATGCTGGTTAATAGATAGGACTCACCGTAGCCGGCCTTGGCCGAATTCAACTTAGACATCATGAGTAAGGCCGCCGCCACGCAGAGCAATGAGGAAATGATATACACCATGATCAGCGTGCGCGGCGTATTAATTCCGCTATAGTGAGCCGCGCGCGGATTAGAACCCATCAGATAGATACGTCGGCCCAACGCAGAGCGTTCCAGGACCACCCAAAGCACCAGCGCCACGGCGGCAAACAGAAACACCGGTAACGGAATACCCAGCCAACTGCTTTGGTTTAACCACAACACATACTCCGGAAAATTGGAAATAGCACTGCCCTTTGACAACACAATGGTCACCCCCTTGAGTAATGTCATCATTCCGAGGGTGGCCAAGATCGGCGAGACCCGAATCAAGGCAATCAAGACACCGTTAACGCTACCAATAAGTACCGCCATCGCCATACCAGCCAACAGCATCAATAATACGCTGCCGAGCGAAGGCGCCATATGCGTGGCTACCCAAGCCATCACCAGGGCACAACAGTTAGTCGTGGCGATGATCGACAGGTTAATGCCGCCGGTTAGCATGGTGATAGCCATCGCAAACGCCAGCACCCCAAGTACGGGCATCTGTGACGCCACCGACTGAAAGTTAGCGATCGACCAGAACACACCGGGGATCTGTAGACTAAATACCACGATCACCACAGCAATCAACAGCAACAGATAACGCTCCACATTGTCTTTAATTTTTGCCCCGCTCATGACAGTACCTCTAATTTACTGCGCTGACTCCACGCAGTGGTGCTAATGCTAACCACTATGACCAAACCGATGATGACCGTATGCCAATAGGAGGAGATGCCCAGGAGGTTAAGACCGTTTTGCAGTATTGCCAGCAGTACCACGCCCAGCACGGTGCCGGTCAGGGTGCCCCGACCACCGACGATGCTGGTGCCGCCAAGCACCACCGCGGCCAGTACCGTTAACTCATAGCCCAGCAGCGAATCGGGCGCCACCGTCATCACGGTATAGGACTGCACCACGCCGGCAACCCCGGACAACAGTCCCATAAGGCCATACACAAATAACTGCAGCCGGAAAAGACTAAATCCCAGCCGCGAAGCCGCCTCAGGGTTACCGCCCATCGCATAGATCTGTCGGCCAATGCGGGTGCGGTTCATCAGTACGCCCGTCGCCACCAATACCACCAGCAATGTCAACATCGGCAATCCGATCGGGTAGTCGTAGCCATTAACGTTGAAATTCATCAGTACCAAACCACCCTCAAACCAGCGGGGGTATTGGTACAACCACACGCCTTTTGACAGATACAGCAGCAAACCATAAAAAATATTGAGCGTGGAAATAGTGATAATAATACTGGGCACCCGCAAACGATTGACCAGCACCGCATTCACCAAACCTAAAATCATGCCGACCCCTCCGGCAATCATGAATGCCACCAGAAAGTTGCCACCCACTTTCATCAACAGCGTCACCATCACATACTGGGCAATGATGGTGATCGCGGGAAATGAGATATCAACGCCGCCCGAAATCAACACGATAAACAACCCACAGGCAAGGATCAGCAGCATGGCGTAGTTATTGACCAAATCGTACAGATTGCCCAAGGTCAAAAAATCAGCGCTTCTGCTCGAAAATACCGCCGCGAGCACAATAATCGTTACCGCCAGCAGCCATTCATGTGGTCGCAGGATTTTGTTGCTAACCATTAACCACCTCCGCCAACTGCGCTTCACTGGTCTGTGCGGGCAGAAATTCGGCCACCAGATGGCCCGCCCGCATCACCAATATGCGATGACTGTTGTAATAGGCTTCTTCTATTTCATCGCAAATCATCAGTACCGCCAGCCCTTGGGCCGCCAGTTCATTAATAATACGGTAAATACCGGCTTTGTTGGCGATATCAACACCAACCGTGGGCGAATCCAGGATCAGCAACCGCGGGCGGATGGCTAGCCACTTGGCAATGGCAACCCGTTGGGCATTACCGCCGGATAGAGTATTGACCGGCAGAGAGGTGTTATCGGCTTTGATCGTCAGCCGAACGATCATTTCATCAACCAGTTCGCTAACGCGTTGCTCGTCAATCAAGTGGATCGCCGTGCGCAGTTGCGGCAGTACCGTAGAAATAATGTTGTCGGCGATGGACTGCTCCATGACCAACCCGGTACTCATCCGATCTTCCGACACGTAACCGATGCCGACAGCTATCGCGTCCCGGTTACTGCGTAGCTTGACCGGATGACCATCGATCTGAATCTGGCCGCTATCGGCCCGGGTGAGGCCGAATAAACTCAGGCACAGTTCGGTACGACCGGCACCAAGTAGCCCGGTAATTGCCACGATCTCTCCTTGCCGAACCTGTAGAGAGACCTCATGATACTGACGCTGACGGCTAAGCTGTTCAACCTTGAGCACCACCGGCGTGTCGCCGGGATGGGGAGGCAACACCTGATAATCAAATGCCAGCCCGGTCATGAGGAACGCTAACTGCTTGCTGCCCATATCCGCGGCCGGGAAGGTACCTATCTTCTCTCCGTCCTGCAGTACGGTAATACGATCGGATACCTCCATCACCTCGTTGAGCCGATGACTCACAAACACCACACAAATACCGCGCGCCTTAAGCTGATGCACCAAACGTAAAAGCCCTTTGACCTCGGCCATGGTGAGTGACGCGGTAGGCTCATCCATGATGATAAGCCGCGCATCCTGTGCCAGTGCGCGGCTGATCGCCACCAGTTGGCGCTGAGCAATAGAGAGATTTTCCAACGTGGCATCCAGATCCAACGTGATACCGATGTCGCGCAGGGTACGCGCGGCCAGTTCGTGCAATTGCGATCGGTTAACCCAGAACTGCTGATGATAAAGATTAATAGCGATATTCTCAGCCACGCTCAAATTAGGGAACAACGACAGATCCTGATAGATAACCTGAATACCGCGTCGCACTGATTCACCGGGCGTCAGATGACTGACGAGGTTGCCCTCGATATTAATCGACGCACCGGGATCGGGCTGGTAGACGCCAGAGATAATTTTAATCAGTGTGGATTTGCCGCAACCGTTCTGGCCAACCAGGCAGTGGACTTCACCGGGTAACAGCGTCAGTTCGACAGCATTTAGTGCCTTGACGCCATAGAAGGTCTTGCTGACGTTTTCAAGAATAATTAAGGGCTTCATTGCCACCTCTTACTACCACGTTAGCAGGCAAAGACGGGCGGCCCAAAAAAAACGGCCGCCCGATACGCGATTAATTAATAAAGACTATCGATGTTATCTTTGGTCACACGCAACACCTTGTGGAAACGGATCACCCGCTGTGCGGTGTCGACGTCAGCTTTACCGATACCCGGGATGTCCAGCCCCTGACCGATGGTTTCACCCTTGATCAACTTGGCAGCTACGGCGACCAACGCATAACCCGCCGACGCCGGATCGTAGGTGATGCCCATGGTAATGTCACCGCTCCTGATCAACGACGCCGCCTGGGAAGGGATCATCATGCCGAACACATGCACTTTTTCTTTGGCTCGTTTTTCCTTCACGGCGCGGCCGGCGCCTATTGGACCCTGCGATCCAAAGGCAACAACGGCTCTCAAATCCGGATGTGCTTTCATCAGATCCAGCGTGGTGCGACGCGAGTCATCAATGCTTTCCGAGACCGGCATACGATTGGTAACTTCATGCATATCGGGATAATGTGCCTTTTGATACTTCACAAACAGGTCGGCCCATAGGTTATGTTGCGGCACCGTCAGGCTACCCACGTACAGAACGTATCCCCCTTTGCCGCCAATGGACTTGGCCACATCTTCCACGTAGTCAGCGGCAAACTTTTCATTGTCGATGATTTCCACGTCCCAATTGGCGCTGGGCTGTCCTGGCGATTCGTTGGTCAGTACCACAATGCCGGCGTCCCGTGCCTTCTTGAAAACAGGCTCAAGCACATCCGCATCGTTGGGTACGATAGAGATCGCAGCAACTTTTTTGGCAATCAGATCCTCAATGATTTTGACCTGCTGCGGAGCATCGGTACTGGCGGGGCCAACCTGGTAAGCATTGACGGAAAAGTCCTTACCGGCCTGGGTAACACCTTCGCCCATACGGTTGAACCACGGCATGCCAGCGACTTTAGAGATATTGACAATTTCGGGAGGAGCCGCGAATGCCGACGATGTGCTTATCATCAGCCCCAGACAGCTCGCGGTGAGCCAGTGTTGCAAGGTATGTTTATTCATTTGTTGCCTCGCGTAATCGATTTATATTGTTATTTGTAGGGAACAGGTATTGGTCGTTAGCGGCTACCACGCCAAATGGCGATGGTTTTGGCAGCGATGCACGGTTGAGCACAGAGTTATGCCGCAACTGAAGTTAATATTGAGGGGAAATGGAATATAATCCATGTACAAATTGGCTATATGGTATGGATAACGTTAATAAAATTGATAATTGAGATAACGGTCACAATCAAACGTTAAAACAAAACAATATTTCAAAATTTATGCAAAATCTCATACAAAAAAGTTAGTTCAGACTGCGGGAAAAGCATATATCATCCCACAATCTGTAGCCTGTCAGTGTGTTATTACTTTTGTCTTGAGTGTCGGCAGGTTCCAGGCACCGCCCGCACGAATCAGCATGCAACGCCCCGAATCCCCGATAGCACTCGGTACAAAACGTTTACCGTCCCATGTCCAATATTTGTAGCTCCAGCAATCACCTAACCCTCTCCCCTTCATGGCAAAATCAACCATGCCATCGTCGTAGGATGTTGCACTGTCCGTCACTATCACCGGGATGGATGACATATCGTTATTAATGACAAAATACACGTCACCACTGTTATAGGCCCCCATCCAGCATGAGGCACTCACCAAAGATTGTTTTTCATCAAGCCTGGCAATTTGCCAAGTTTCCTTGAGTCGTTCTTCATCACAACTATCATGACCGCCTGCGATAAGTTTCATTAAAACAGGTTTTATCCGCGCCGTTTCCTGAGCGGTCATATCCCGACTTTTTTTATCACGTACCGGAGCCTTGATAATAATGGGCTCTGGTACCGGCAGTTTGACGCCAGACTCACTGTTGTGCCCTTTCTTCACCAGGGCGCCGGTGGTGCCTATTCTGCCCTGCACATCATCCATTTTCAGCAATACTGCACTAGAGCCGGCACCCGAAAAAATGTATTCATTAACATTGTCTTTAAACCTGATGTCGCTGTCCCGACGCAGCGCCTGCATAAACGCAGTGAATTGAGCACGGTTCATTTTCCAGGCATCTTCATCGGCCGACAGCAACGTGCCCAATGAATGGTTATCTATCAGCAAAAGTGGCACACCAGGGGGTTTACTGGCAGTGTCTCCATCATAGTCTGCGAGCATGACCTGGTTTGTTACCGGGGTAGCCGGACCGGCCTTTCGGGTCAGCAGGACCGTTGCTGCGGGAATACTGTCTGATGTTGAATAACCCGCCGCACGACAGGTCAGGGTGTTATCGCAAATCAGATCCCAGTCTTTGTGAGAGAAACTGACTGATTGCTCAGAAGGGATGGCGTGAACGCCCGGTGATACCACCAACGCCAGACCGGCCATAAGTAACTGGACACTGCGTTTACTGAACACTGCTGGAGTATGATTCCATTTCTTCATAATTCATCCATTTAACTATATGAAAGAGCCAAAATTATTTACATTTTAACGTGAAGCGCACCATTAAAGGAGGGGAACCCCTAAAATTCCCGATTTATCATCGACTTTCCTTCTTCGCATACCGTTGATACAATGCATCACATCTCAAATATGACTTCATAAAAACACGGCTCAATCATCTATAATACGTAAGCAGGGACGATGAAATTTTATGTATCGGCACCAGCGGGGTTAATTAATATAGTAGTAAAATACCGCAATCATTAAATAATAAATTATATTTTCACACTCTAAAATAACCCGACCATTACATTACCATTTAATATTCATTTACTTTATCCATGTTCTATTTATTCATAAATGAAATGAAACTCAACACCATATAAATGTGAACACCTATCTAATTTCAATTCAAATAATATAAATTTAAATACAAAAGAGATGGTATGAATATAGGATCTTGTGGACCTTCACCAGGGAATAACTGCGGGCGTCAGACGAATTCAAATAACAATTGTGGTAATAGGGGTGGTGGTGGAGGGAATAGCAGTGGCATTAGCGATACACGGTCTGTTAGCAATAATCAAGCACGCTTGTGTATAGGAGGTGGCTGTGATAAAGGCGGATCTGGCGGTTCAGGTTCCTCAACATCTCGTGCGCATAGCCAAATGACTCATGGTGGGAACGGAGGGCCGGGGCAACCAAATCATGGTTCTAGTAGTACATATCCCTCAAATTATAATAATAGTGCTGCTGCTCGGGTACAACAATTCGAATCTGTGAGAATTAATGATTTGAATGCCCTTAGCCAAGGGTTTCAGCCTCAAATAGATGCAGCGCAGGCATTAATAAATGAAGCCCAAGCCGAGTGCCAACAAGAACATGATGCGTATTATGCTGTGCCTGGTGCGACGACCGTGGAAGGTGCTTTAGCAAATGACGAATTTACGCGACTCCAAATTTTACATATTCAGCATAAAAGAAATATTGCCTACCAATTAGTCATTGATACGGACCGACACATTGAAAACCTTAGTCATGAAGTGGCCGCATTAGACAAAGCCCGGGGGTCTACACATATTACCGAATTTAACGAACCTTATTACCGTAGGGCACACCAACTCAACCTCGATAAGCATAGGCGGGTCTTACTCGTACAAGCTGCCGATACGCGGGCTGAACAATTCAGTAAGGCTGTATTCAGAAAGACGGAGACAGCAAATCACGTAGTCAATGTCAGAAATCATCTAGCTCGAGTGAAAGAAATTGAACAACAAAAGCAGATACAAGAGGCGGCAAGAATAGCTAATGAAGCGGCTAAACAGGCCAGCGATTTAGCCGATAAAATGCGTTTTTTAAGCACGTCTCAGCAAGCGGCCAAAGCAAAAGAGATGAAGGTTTGCGACACATTAACATGTGAAGTCGGGAAAGAAGTCACGCAGATAACCAGTCAGGTCAGTCAGAATGTGGCATTTTCCTCCAGCCAAGCGCTCGCCATCGCGGGAACCACCACATTGGCACCATCAGCATCGTTGGTAGAAGGGTCAAAAGTATTAGCCGAATTAAACCGTCTTGCCTATTTGAAAGCGGGGCCTATGGTATTGGCTGGCGCCACCCTTTTCTACTCAAAATCTATTGGTATCAATAGTGATAAGGTTCCTGGCGGTAAACAATTCAAGCATACA
>NZ_JAYGJO010000020.1:0-103412 GCF_035013185.1 Acerihabitans sp. TG2 | reverse complement strand
GTAAATACTGATATCACTACATGCTGACACTCATCTAGCAGACACAACTATTGATGGTTTTGTAGTAACTGATGTGCTTGCAAAATGATGCTCCTACGTACCGATATCAGCATATACAGATATCACTATATGCAGACATCACTATATACTGATATCATTACGCACAAATATAAATTGATTACAATTCTAAGCTGCGACTTGGTTTACTACTGTTAGAGTAAATCAAAAGCTAAAAAGGTATGGATATGCGGTCTTGCTTTGCTATCTATGCCAGGCAGGCAGAGGTGCTGAAGTTTATACAAAAGACAAAATCATGTATGATGTAACTAAGTACTGATATCAGTATATAGTGATATAGGGCCGAATGCTTAATTTTAAAAATTATTTTCATTTAACTAATTACATCAAGCTCTAACCGTCAGTACATCATGATTTACTGATAAAATGATATCAGTATCATTTTCTTCCTTTTTTGATTTTGTCATGACATCATCTTCACTGTATACACAGTCATTTTTTGAGGCGAATAAATGAAAATAATCTCATGCATAGGCCAGAAGGGTGGGGGATCAAAATCCACTACGGCACGGACTTTAGCTGCCGGATTTACTAAAGGTGGTTGGTCAACCCATCTTGCTGACTTAGATGGCAAACAACAGACATGCTTCAAGTGGTGTGATCGAAGAGAGAAAGCTGGATTACAGCGTATCGAGTGCGTTTTATACAAACGTATAGAACAAGCATTAAAAGTAAAAGACCTTTATGACCTGATCATTATTGATGGTAAGCCAGCTGCGGAAGCAACAACTCTTGATGTTGCAATGGAATCAGCACTAGTAATTGTTTCTACAGGCCCAACGCTTGATGACCTCGAACCATCCCTTGAATTAGGAAGAGAGTTAGTACAGAAGGGAATAGACCGAGAAAAGATAATTTTCCTGATCGCTAAATCCCCCTCAAAATCAGAAGCCACTAAAGCACGAGCTACCATTGAGAGCTGGAAGTTTAAGGCGTTCGATTCAGTGATAAGATTTCAGACAGCATATGGGCAAGCTCTGGATGTCGGTAAATCTCTCTGTGAGACAACGTCGAAATCGTTGAATGAGGAGGCAGAAGCTTTTGTAGACGAAGTCTACAACATAATCGATAATTGACATGAAACTGTACTGACATCAGTATATCATGACAGTTAGCTTCACCTCAGTAAGGAACAAAAATGAAAGCACCAAAGCAACCAGTACCTAAAATTCTGCCCCCAGATGATGATGCGCCGACACTTGATGTCACAAGCAACAGAGCAGACGACGATATCAAAACGATCCAGTTCAAAGTTAAAGTAAGTAAACATACCGAGATCAAGACATGGGCGACTCAGCATGGCATGACTATGACACAAGCTCTAATGCAGGGTTATGAGTTGCTCAAGAAGCAAAGAGGATAGGGAAGGGAGGAACCGTAGGCAAACATAAAAAATGCTTTAACCACTCATTTGGCAAAGATGATAAACAGATGGGTATGTTTGATACGGTGCGAGCAGGGAACATTTCGCACAAGAAATTTAACAGGAGTGAAAGCAGGTATAGTTTCCAGACTAAAGTTTTGAACATCTGAAATGGTACTCCAAGGGTGTACTGGCGCACCATTTTATAGTTTTATAAGCGTCTGATACTAAGCGCAACCTCCTCGTTAATAGTTCCTTCTTGCAGAAGTCGTTTAGCCTCATCCTCATAAGTATGACCATCTGCGTCCATAATTTCTGACATAGCTCGGGTTACATCCTCTACCTTGTTCAGTAATGACAGCCTTGCTCTGTGTTCCTTGGTCAATGCGATCCAAGAACGAGCAGCAACGAGCAGGCCGCTAACTGACGGTACAAGCGTTTGTGAAACAATAACGCGCAGTGCTGCGCAAATGTCATTGATAGCAGCAGAGTGTTGTTCAGGTGGAAAACGGGTAATCAAACGACTAACCACCATGGTTGGATCAAGAGCATGAACAGTGGCAAAGACAGGATGCCCTGTTTTGGAGGCTTCTACAGCAGCCTGAATACTTGATTCCTCACGCAACTCACCAATAAGAATCAGCGCAGGCTTACGCCGCATAGCTTCTGCGTTTGCAGCTGCAAATGAAGAGAAATTTTCAGGTATTGAGCTTTGAACAATGATGGAATGTTCGCTGAATATAGATGAATAGGTATATTCAATCGGTTCCGCGTGCTCAATAATGTTGCCTTTAATCGGTGTGTCATTTTGCAATATATAGCTAATGATACTTGCAAACGTAGTTGTTTTACCTACACCGGTTTCACCGGCAATAATACTAATTCCATTTTTCTGACACATTGCATTAACAATAGTTTCACTGAAACCAATTTTAGAAAGAGGTGGGGGGTTTTCTGGAATAGGACGTATAACTATTTGTGCAGTGATAGTTCCAGCTTCAGTGATACTCGATATGTTGACACGAAAGCCAAGACGTTTAGGTGCTTTCAATTGTTCATCAGATGGTATCATAACCTCAAGACGGCAATTGATATTACCTCCACCATTTATAGTAGACATAGCACCATCTTGATTAGATGCCCAGATACAAAGACCTTCCATATCCTGAAATGTAATATGATCATGACTCAATGCTTGCAACTTACCGTTTATCATGAAAAGGATAGGGCGTCGCGGCTGGATGAAAATATTACTTGTTTTATGTTTGATAGACTCTAACAGAATACGGCGAAGATCTTCCTTTGAATCCACACGCCCCGAAAATTTAAAACCTTCTGATAATTCAATAGTTTTAAATTCTTTTTTTACTACGTCAGTCATTTTCTTGTGCCCAAAGGATTTATTTTAGAAAATACACGGTTAGGGGATGTTCGTGAAGAAAATGTACTATGCCACTCGCCAGGCTTAGCGTTAAAATCAGGCAAACGGGTAATGCGCAGTAACGTATTATCAACAGTCATAGTGTTACCATCATGCGTAACTGGAATTTCAGATGATGCAATGATAGGCATAGTCACTTTCCCTTCAACAACAAACTGATGGAAAAGAAGCATACCTTTTAAATCTCTATTAAGTCTATCAAGCGCCTGAGTAAGCATTAGATTTGCATTCTCAACACCTTGATTCCATCCATCCGCCATAGCTAAATTAAATAGTTTTTGTTCATCACTACCTTTGGGGCGGAGCGCTGTATTTAAAAATTCAGCAGTAAAGTTTGATTTTGGAAATGAGAGATATCCACGCCAGTTAGGAGGTACAGAAGAAAATTTTGCCTGGCTAACTATTTCATACGATGCACCTGATAACCTTAGTGTCAAATCACCATCCTGATTATAGACATCTTTCATTTGAGCAATGACGGGAGGAATAACACGATCTTGTATCATTAGATTACTAAAGTCGTAAGCAATATCAAAATCTCGTTGATGTGATTCTATACTGTTTCTAATGCTATTTAACTGAAATGCTAAACCACCACGCACTCCAATATTTAATCCCGTGTCATATAAGGCTTGTTTACGTGCAGACTCAGCCACATTACCTGAGTTTTTCAAAGACTGCAATTGCTGGTCAGAAAGCGTTGAAGATGGGTCAACAATTTTTTCATTTCCAGTGTAGATACCCTGAAGTTGCTCAAGTGTTACTGGTGGCATGTCTGACATAATAACTCCAGATTATTACTTATAAGTAAGTCTGATGAATTTTGACTTTTGATCTAGGGTTATATCGCCACCCTTATCGATTTGATAACCAATATTTCTGAGAATCTCTTCAGGAGAAGAGTTAACAACACGTATATTAATTGGTTTTAACTTTCTCCACTTTCCATTTTCGACATAACGATACCCATATCTGAAAGAAAAGCTTTGCAAAGCTTCCTGCGGTTGACCGTAAAAATCAAAATCGACAAGATCAGAATAAAATGAAGACTGCTTACGGCCAAGCACAGCCTTGTCGTTATTAATGATGGCTGTGTACTGTCGTTGAGCTTCCGCTGCTTCAGAAACCTTTTCAGAAATGATTTTATTAGCAAGTGCATCCTCATTAGCGTTTTTACTCATATGCGGTGCACACCCTGAAATCATCAGGTTTGTTAGCAACAACAATGGTATTTTTATTTTAAATGCATTCATATTCACTCCTTATGTGATAGTAAATATTAAATCAAAAACCAATGCGCAAATAAATGCATTTAATTAATTATTGCGATTTATTTAATAGAAATAAATGAATTCTACTCAATACTGTTGAAACAGACTTTTTAAATCACAAAAAAAACCTCACACCATTACACACAAAACCACTTTGACACACCCAACACCACAATCACCCAATTGATGCCTTACACGTCATCCAAGAAGTGATGAAAACAGACTACCGTTAATGTCAGCACAGCCTGATAGAATGCTATGCCCATAATTTGATGCCATATACACATATAAACTGGTCACGAAACGGATTATGGCGTTACTCCCCCCTTGTTTCCATCATATGGAAAACAGGATGAAGTCAAACGTAAAAATGATTTATCAGAAAGTTTGGAAACTGGCAGATAATTATGGAAACAGGGCGCATAACGGGGAGTAACGCCCGATGAAGCCATAGATAAACGAATGTGACCATTGTTAGTAAAAATGGCATCAAAATAATTAGATTATTGAAAGCAGATATAATATAAATGACGGCATACCCGTAATGGCATCACACATGCAATGGCGACATACTCGCAATGACGACATATTCGTAATGGCACTATACATGCCCTAGCATCCCGGATGATGATTACAACATTTAGATAAAACTGAAGCCAATAACAAAATGAAACCATTCGCACAAAATAATTTGATGACAAAAATTGCAGAATTAGAACAATTGGAAACATCGACGCAAGACACATACACACTTAAATCCAAAGTGTTGATCAGGGCTTGTGAGAAAAATGGACTTATAAGTTCAGTAAAAAACATGGTTGCAATTTTAGAAGGTATGATACAAGAAAAACGAATCACCCGAAGTACTGCACGCCTGTATAAATCAGCTTTACTAAATAGAATAGTTCACGAAGCGCAACAGGCTATCGATAAAGGCGAGTCGATTGAAAGCTATATGCATAACTATGAAAATGCAGATAAGATAAATACAAGAATAGCCGCAAGTCATTCAACTCAAACTTCAGCACTTAAACTTAAAAGATTCCCAGATGACCTGATCCCTAAACTTGAAAAGTTGAATTTAACTGACAACAGATTCAAAAATTTAACCTTCGTACTTCTTTTTTTAAAGGCAAATTTGCTGGTTGGTCTTAGGCCAGTAGAATGGGCTAACACATCCATCTTCTCTTACATTGATAAACCTGGCACGGTTAAAAAGGGTACTAAGACTACTCCTGCACTTGTTGTAAGTAATGCTAAGGCAACTCATGGGAGAGGAAATGGAATTGAACGTGATATTATTTTTAATGCTATCACTGTTGAAGAACTTGGCGACATATTACAATTTTCTAAACTAATGCAAACACATTTAAATGGGTTATATGGTGAACAAAGAAGAAAACGTGCTGAAGATATTTTTACGAATGCCCAACAGACTTTAAATAGAGCACTTAAAAGCATAAAATATCCAATAACTAAAAGACCAACTTTGTATAGCACCCGCCATCAATGTATTGCTAAC
Source organism: Acerihabitans sp. TG2 (assembly GCF_035013185.1). Classification (NCBI taxonomy): domain Bacteria; kingdom Pseudomonadati; phylum Pseudomonadota; class Gammaproteobacteria; order Enterobacterales; family Pectobacteriaceae; genus Acerihabitans; species Acerihabitans sp. TG2. Next base: position 97,737 of record NZ_JAYGJO010000020.1, on the reverse strand, counting down.
GCTAAGTCTGCTAATTTAACAGATATTGAAATTGCCGCTTTATTTGGACATAAGACAACAGAAACAGCCAGAATTCACTATGGTAAAAAAGTACATGGATCAGGCAGAGTGGTTATCAAACCCTCTAATGAGTCTATTCAGATGGTAAAAGAGCAATTACTTAAAGAAGTTGCAAACGATCTTGAGCTTAGAAATGAAAGTGCTGAATTTGCTGAGAGATGGTTGAAGTCAAAGTTTTAAAAATACATTTTACCTTTAATTTTAATTCTAATTAAATAAATTATATATATTAACTGGCGCTAAAATATGAAAACCAATTCAAACAATGGCAGCAGTTGGGGTAACCCCTCGAATGAAATCGACATCAAAGCTATTCGTAAATTTAATAGTTTTTTAAGGGGTTTTAATTCTTGTCTTGAAATGGCCCATGTCATTTTAGCTGCATCAATCCTCCTATCATTAATACTGATATTTATTAATGCTGATTTCATTGATTTAATCACAAATGATGGTACAAACAGTATGTGTATAATAAATGGCAAAACTGGCGAGATTAACTATGTTTTTCAAAACTAAAAGAAAGACTCCGAATGACAATATTGATAGTATTGCATCTAACAATGAAGCGCTTTCGATTGATTTTTCTTCTAATAAACCGTCAGCCTCCATTATTCGTGAAAATGCACGATTAGCGAGTGAAAATATTGATCTTCGTAGTCGAGCAAAGAAAAATATTTCTGCATTAATTATTCTTGGCTTGACTTTTTTATTCCTTTTGTGGTTGTGGGTCTTTTATTTCCCACAATACAGGTTTGTCTCCACCTTGGATAACGCTTCTATTTGTGCAATTCCTTCATCCGAAAACCCAGACACCACTCCTGAATCCATTCTCGATTATGCTAAAGATGCAGTCCTTAACACTTACTCATATGACTACGTCAACTATCGTTCTAAAATAAACGATACCGCAAACCGCTATTATAATAATGAAGGTAGAATTGCTTTATTCCATTCATTAGATGACTCAGAAAACCTTACTAGAGTTATCAAAGGAAAGTTAATTCTAAAATCGATGGCAACGAATGTGCCTCAGATCGAAAAACAGGATAAAGCAAAAACTTTTTGGATCGTTAACGTACCTATCACTATTGAGTTTTATGCAAACGGGTCTGATAAACCTATTGCGACCACACCTTACATTGCCATTGTCAGGGTAGTTAAAGAGAAACCTTCCAAGACACGCAAGAAGGCTATAGCTATTGAGCAAGTACTACTCAAGACGGGAAGAGGGTGAAATGGCAGCCATGAATAAATCATTTATTACCATGGCTATGTTGTCGATTGGTTTTGCAACACTTGCCGCACAACCAACCATAAACACGCCACCTGCATCACTTCCTGCTTCTTCACAGGCTCAAGCACCACAAGGTAACTCGCTGACGACAGAGGTTCCTGCTGGAGCTGTAAATGCGAATATAGACAGATCCCGTGTTAATCCATTGAACACTACCGATCAAGGCAGCAACTATCGGCCTGAAGATAGGCCACCACAAAGTGGGCTTGGACTTCAGATGGAGCCACCACAAATTGTTTATCCTTCTCCACAGCAGGTTACTGAAGATGCGGTATCTGATCTCGAATTATTGCAACTTACACCAGAACAGATGAACCGCCTCAAACAACTAAAGTTAAATAGAGAGCGCGCAAAAGCTACTCCGTATGTAACTCCGGCAAAGCCTGTTACGCGCACCATGTTTATAAACCTTAATGCAGGCGTATCACCGCCAACCGTTCGGTTGTCGCGTGGTCAGCTAAGCACAATTGTTTTCTCAGATGCCAATGGCCAACCCTGGTACATTAGTAAAGTTTCGGTTAACTGCACCTTATTCCAGACGGACTCGTGCTCGGGACAAAACCAGCAGTCTCAGTCGCAAACTCAGGGACAAAACAATAATCAGAGTCCACCAACCAATATTCTGACTCTTGAACCTCTGGGTTCACAGTCATATGGGAACATTACGGTTAGTCTAAATGGTCTTCCAACACCAGTTATCTTCATTCTGACCAGTGGCCAAAATGAAGTCGATATGCGAGTAGATGCCAAAATACCAGGAAGAAATCCAGATGCTCAATACACCATGACAATGACAGGTATGCCAGGCATAGATAATGACCTGACATCATTTCTTGATGGTGTTCCACCTAAAGGATCTAGAAAATTAAAAGTCACTGGCATGGATGGTGTTGATGCATGGGTCTTCAATAATTTTCTTTATGTGCGAGCCAATGGCGATGCCCAGTATCCCGCTTATACAAAAAGTGCCAGAAGCACAACAGGGCTTTCCATTTATCGCTTTGACAGCATGACCGACAGCGTAACCTTTACCGCAGGCGGTAGAGCTATAACAGCATTTATCGAGAATAACGATAATTAATTTATTGAGGACGATATGGCCGACGAAATCAATTCTGACGATCCATTAGAACCGCAGATCAAATTTTCAGAACCGAAAGAAGCAACGCGATTACCTCTTAAAAAAAGTGAGGTAAGAATACAAAACCTTAAAGCTGTATTCGGATCTGGGCCAGGACGGATTGGATTAATATCTGCTGTATTTTTTGTAGGAATTATGGGTGCTATTGCTGTACGTAACCTTGGCTCCGGTAATGACACCATTAACTCCAAAACAAAAGTGGATCAGGCTAATACCCCCGTGGTCAAAGCATCAATTGCGCCGATCACGACTAATGAAGCAGAAAGGCAGAATAAGTTTAACAATAACCAGGCTGATACTGCACTGTTAAAAGGTGATTCATATCAGCCTGCATTTCAACCTACTGTTTCGGAATCAAAACATGATGAAACAGAGGTATTCAGTTCTAATCAAGGTTCAATGTTTTCTGAAGCTCAGCTTAAGCAGCTTAATCTTGATACTGCCTCACCAAGCAACCAAAACTCACAATCAACTCAAAATACTCAAAATACTCAAAATACTCAAAATACTCAAAATACTCAAAATAATAGCAATCAGAACAACAGTCCATACCAGATGTCGCCGGAAGAACTTAAAAATCTTAATGAAGAGTACAAAAAACAGAAACAGCAACGCGACGCTTATGTCGCAGCCCTACAACAGCAAAGTCTTAATAATATAAAATCACTATTAGGTGATGGACAAAGTGATCCATTAAATAATTTTGGAAGATATACAACTGCAAGTTATGGTACGCCTCAGAGAATTAAAAATGAATTAGCTGAGAGTATTACCAAAAATTCCACAAGAAATGTAGCTATTAATGCAAGCACGGCAAAGAAGGTTATTATCAAAACCGGCAACACAATGTATGCAACGTTAACCACTCCGCTGAATACAGATGATGGCTTAGACGTTTTTGCTACTGTACATGGTGGCGAATGGGACGGCAGCGTCATTATAGGTAAAGTTGCTAAAACGCAGGACAACGTTAATCTGATTTTCACGACTATGGCTCCGCAAGATAAAAAAAGGCCGACGATGAAGATCGACGCTATAGCTCTTGGTGAAGAAGATGCAAGAAAGGGAATGGCTAAAGATATTGACCGACATCTGTTATCTAAATGGGGTTCCCTATTTGTTTCATCGATATTAAAAGGCTATGCGGCACCTTATCAAAATATCGGAACAACAACGTCTACAGCTAACTCAACGACTCAAACAAGACCAAGTCCTAACAGCACAGAAGTGTTTGCAAGCGCACTAGGTGAATTCGGCTCAAATGCAGCTGATCAAATAAAGAAGGGTTTTGACCGTCCTGATACCTATAAAACACCTGTAAATACAGGGTTTGCATTATTTTTTATGAGTGATGTTAACGAGCAAAATTAAGGCATAAAGATGAAAAAAAATAAATTATCTTTTGGAGCAATTGTAGGTATCACCTTTGGATCGCTGGTTTTTTTTCTGATAATCACTATCGTCATTTTTAAATTTATCTCTAAAAAACAAAGTGAACTACCTATTAGTCTGGAGGATACGCATCAAAGCCATTCCGAAAACCAACAGCAGCAAAAGGCTGATACTGAGAGGATGACAAAGGATATTGTTGAATCGCAACTTGCAGCACGAGATCAGCAACTTAGCACTGCTCGACATGAAAACGAACAGCTTAAGAACACCGTAAATCAGATCGTTGCTATCACTGACCGCAATAATAAATTAATGATGGCACGGATTGATACATTAGACGGGCGAATATCTGCCCTTGAAAGATTACTTTCGATAGAAACAACAAAAAATAGACAAATAAACGTCATTCATCTTGATAAATTACAAAAAAATCAGGTTAGCCAACAAGCAGTTCTTGAACAAAAAATTCCGTTAAATGGATTATCGATTATATCTATTGTTGGTGACCGAGCATGGATTTCTGACAATGGGAAAGATCGATCGGTGACGAATGGTGACTTTATCTCAGGAAGAAAGAAAGGCTCTCAGCTTCAAATTGTAGATATTGATGCTGACAAACACACAATTACATTAAAGTGATCACTCAATGAACAATACACCTGACTTGATGCTTATGGTCATAAATATTGGGAAAATTATTCCTCAATTTATCATGCTGGTACAAGGTACAGCTGGATTGACCGGACTTTTTTTTATTGGAACTTCTCTTCTTGATTTCTGGCTCGCGAATTCACCTGGTACTGAAAAACATTTTGCAGGTAGCAGGACAGCCACAAACATGGGGGCATCTACCAAACTCTTTGTTGGTGGACTTTTTATGTCTTTTGCAACTCTTCAGTTAGTAGGCATCATGAGTCGTTCAATTACTGGAGACTACGTTAACTCCCGCGCATTATCATATTCAGCCGGGGGTAGTTCTATGGAAGAGCAGGCACAGCTTGCCACACTAGCTTTATTATCCATTATGCAAGCAGTAGGTGCTTGTGCTTTCTTTCGTTGTTTATTAACTCTTAATGCCAGAGGCAATGGTCAGCAAAATGCTGGCTTGTCGAAAGTGGCCTTGTGGGGAATAGGTGCCATTCTTGCCTGGAATTTTAAATGGTTCTCTGATTCTGTAAATAACTGGGTAGGTTTTAATGTAATAGCATTGTTTACCCCATGGAGTTAATTTAATATATATTTGAAATTCTTAAGAGGTTTAATCATGAAATTATCTATTCCTAGTTTGAATAATTTTTTAAACAAGACAATTCTTTCATCAAGTATTTTCATCTATTCAACTGCCTCAAAGGCAATTGATAAAATGGATCTCACTTCTGATGCTTCTGGTGGCAAAAGTTTTTCAGATTTTGCAGATCGGCAGGATCAAAACATTGGCATTGGTGCAACATTAGTTTGTTTGATTTTTGCATTATTTGGACTCTTACTGGTTGGATGGGCGCTCAATCGCTTCCATAAAGCGGGTAAATCAGAAGGGCGAGAATCAGCTGTTCCGGGAGTTATTGCTCTGTTATGTGGAGGTGCATTATTTGTTGTCTCTACAATTGCAGGGTTAGTAAAAAATTCAATTATTTAATATTCCTGGGCAGCAGCAATGCTGCCCTTTGATAAGAGCATTTTTATGAAACAGCCGGTTTTAAGTGTTAAGCGGAAAGTATGGCGTCAGGATGATGAGCACACCATTCTGCATGATGAAAAATATAAGGCTGTGCGTGAAAAAATTCTTATGAGAGATAAATATACCTGTAGCCACTGTGGATTTAAATTCAATTATTATCAGGAAGTACACCACATTGATGATGATCATAGTAATCAGGATGAATCCAATCTAGAAACAATTTGCGGACTATGTCATCAGGTTTATCATCTAGGCATGACAGCGCTACGCGGATCGGGATTTATTGCATACATACCTGAATTAAAACAGACTGATATTAATTCTCTTTGTCGTGTCATTTTTATGCAATTACGAAAAATGGATGACATCTCTCCTTATATAAATAAGCTACAGGGGTTATATAGTATTTTTCAGGAGCGCGGAGGCGACACCCTAAAAAAGGTCTTTTACCATGGTGACAAAAATAAATTAGATATCAGCCAGCCCATGGTTTTTGCTCAGTACCTTTCACTTTGTTCTGACGATGACTTCAATAAAAAAGACAGAATACTGAGCGGTTTTGTGCTTGTGCCAACAATAAATGCTTTTAAATCTAAGCAACTGGAAGAATATTTCATCGCATTAGGTTCCGAAAATAATAAAATAGATAATTATTTCGATATTTATAACTCTCTAATCAGCAATGGTAAAAACCTATGATTTGTGGTGTAGCTATTTTCGATCTTCCCGAAAGCATTGACCGCAAGAGAGACATTAAAAATCTTGATGCTCTTTGGGCAAGCGTTTCGGGCCAAGAAGCCAAACGCCTGAAAAGTCTTCACGACCTACGAACCGATGTTATCTGGCTGACAAATCTCGATGCTAATATTTTCAAGACATTGAAATTATTCAGTATGCCAAATATCCGTAGTGAAACTTGGCTTAGAACAAAGTTTACACAAATTCAGCAAGAGCTTGGCCTTGACGAAAGTCATGTTACTACCAAGATAGTCGCTGAACAGATGTCTATGGTAGTACAAAGTGTTGTAGATCGTGCTCAGCAGACATTCGGTGTAATGCCTCATTCTCAGACACTCAATGCTGATTTTGCAAAGGTATTTAATGCTCCTGTCAGCAATCTTCCTGATGCATGGTATATGCACTTTGCACCCTTGGTTCAGCATTCTCTTGTTGCAGTGGTGAGCAGCTTCGCCCGAAGCGCAACCAATGCATCAATGACCGTCAAACCTAACAGACTGAAACATGCCCGTGAAGTACTCGCTACAAAGGTACCTCTCGACGTTGGCTGGGAACAGGGCGTTCGCATTCCCAATACCAAAACTGATACTTGGCTTGAAAACATCGACACGCCTTTTTTACTTCGCTTCTCACTCAACAATATCAATCCTGACATTGCAGAGATACTGAGCTGGGGAGCTGGATCACAGGTTCCGCGTGAATGGATGACAGATGTTGAATGGTGTGTATTGCGCGAGTTTTGCGATATCGAAGTTAAAGATATCCTGATTAACCGCAACCCCGGCTGCGTCCTTAAGCAACATGGAATGCTACCTTCAGGCATGTATGACGAACTGTCATATACCTGTGGGCTTGTAGCAGAATTGATGTGGACTTCTTTAACAACAAAAGTAAAACGGGGTAATGATGCATCTACAAAGCATTATACCGCTGCGGCTGCATGGCTCAGATCAGCTGACCGCATGATCATGTTTCGTCATGCTCAACGGTTAAGCGCCGATGGTTGCAATATAAGTATGTATGGCACTGGAATGGTTATTCTCTCTTACCCTGAAGGTGCTTTAACTCATTATCTTGGCAAATCAGTGAAAAATGGTTTGATGCCGCCTACAGCTAAATTTCAAGAAAACAAAAGAGGCAATAAATGAGTGACACCGATAAAGCCTTGTTTAATATCGAAGCTTTTATTCGTAGTGAAGGTGTCAGTTCTGACATTATTGTCATGGATAAGATTATCATTGCAAATAATTTTTCAGATCAAGATAAGGCAGCCAAAATAAACGAATTAGTTAGCACAATAAAATCCCGAAAACCTGCGAGAGGATAACATGGCCGGTAAATTATCAGCAGTAATAATGCAGGTTTTATCTGCTTTAAAAACAGATATAAGAGATTATTGTGAACTGGAAACGGTGGATGACAATTATTCAATTGTTGCTCTTGATGGCTCTTTAGTATCAATTGTTCGCTTCAATGGAAAATCAAGTGTTTTGGGGCGAAGTGAATATGCTGAATTTATAAAACTTTTATCAAAAGAATTTTCTGTTTTCTTTAATAACAGAGGCCATCAAGCTCAGTTTATTTTTTATAAAGACATTGAATCTACTGAGTTTCTAAACCAGCAAGTTCAGGCTCAACGTCTTACTGTACGTAGACTTAAATTGGATCTTGAAGACCTCATTGATGAAAGTGTTGAAGTTAATGCTCGTTACATTAACCTGGAAGAATCGTATATCGCTTTCTGGTCAAGACCAGCACTGCTCAGTGGCATTGAGCTTAATCTTTCCACAAGCGAGAGGTTAAATCTTAAGGAAGAGGTTAACTGGAAAGCGACTTCTCATGCACAGAATATTTTGAGGCCAATTTCATTTTTAACGGATAGACATAAAACATTTGTTGATACGATTATAAATCGTCTCAACTCGCGTGAATTTGGTTGCTCAGCCGATAAGCTGGATGTGTCAGAAAGTCTCAGGGAGATCAAACGTAAAGTATATCCTGACATAACGGGTGAAAACTGGACTCCATCAATTCCACATTATGACCGTAATACAGGCAAAGCAATTCCTATTCCTGTGCGCTGGAAAGACAACACAGCAGACGATGACATGTCTGAGATTATGCATCCGCCTTTACCCGATCAGATTATGGTGTCTGGTGCGCAAATCGGGAAAAGGGGAAGTGATAAATCAGATGTCAATTCACCGCTAAATGACAGCACTATTGTTAAAGTCGGCGATCGTTATTTTGCACCATTACTTCTGAAACTCCCCCCATCTGATACCAAAAACCTGTCCTTTCAGAAGCTATTTAACGACCTAAATAACTCGGAAACCAGGCAAAATGGTCGACGATGTTCTTTGCCGTTTTCATTTTCATGCATGATTGAATCAGATGGAATGTCTGTCTTTCAATGGAAGCAGATTTTTACTGGCATACTTGCAATAACGAATACCGAGAACAAGAACATAAACGCCGCACGAGACGCTCTGCGTGAGATGCAGCGCGACAGTGGACAGATAGTCAAAATCCGTTTTGGTGCCATGACGTGGACTGATGGAGCCAATATCAAAGAACTGTTATTACGCAAACAAAAACTATGGAAAGCCATGGAGACGTGGGGAAACAGCACTGTTTACGACCGCTCTGGCAACGCTCTTGAATCATTCCAAAGCAATGTTCTCGCGCTTACTACAAACCATTTGGGTACACCGGCACCCGCACCGCTGGAAGAGGCTTTAGCGCTTATGCCGCTTAGTCGTCCTGCATCACCATTCTCGCGAATGACTACTTTGTGCCGGTCATTGGATGGGAAGTTTATGCCATGGGAATCTTTTTCTGACTTACAGACAACCTGGCTAAAGCTTTACTCAGGACGACCAGGCTTTGGTAAGTCGGTTGCAATGAATAGCTATTATCTTGATGCCTGTATGATGCCGGGGATCACCAATTTACCCTGGCTCTTGCTAATTGATATAGGTATCAGCTCTGAAGGCTGTGTTGATGCTATTCGCGATGGGTTGCCAGAAGATAAAAAATATCTAGCAATGTATCGTCGCTTGCAGAACTCATCTGAATATTGCATTAACATTTGTGATATCCATCTGGGGGGGCGTAAACCACTACCTCATATCAAAGCTGCTATTGTTAATTTTATCACACAGCTAGTGACGCCCATTGAGCGAGCTGGCAAACCTTATGAGGGTATGACAAGCTTCGTCACATCTCTTGTTGAAATGGTTTATACCAAAAAAGATACAGGAGAAGGTGGTCAGCCTAATTTATATTCATACGGAAGACAGCCGGATGTTGATAAAGCATTAAAAAGAAACGGTATAGATGCCATTTCAAACGAAACAGCATATTATGATTTAGTAGACCGTCTCTTTGAAAAAGGGGAAATACACGCTGCCGAAATGGTTCAGCGTGAGGCTGTACCTCGCCTCAGCGACTTTCAAATGTTGTTCAATGATTCCAATATTAAAAATGCATACGGCGACATTAAAACTGAAAATGACAATACACTTGTTGCAGCGTTGAAATTTGGTTTACTTGCTGCTATTGATTCATACCCTATGTTCAACGGTTCAACACAATTCGATATTGGTAGCTCACGCATTGTTTCCCTCGATTTACAGGATGTTGTTGTCAAAGGGAAAAGTCCTTCTGAAATGCATCGTACATCATTGATGTATATGATTGCCATTCAGTCATTTATGAAAAAAATTGCATTATCTCGTGAAGACTTAAAGCATATTCGTCAGCCTTACCTTAGATATTATACAAAGCTAATAAATGAATTAATTGATCATTTTAAAATTCTGGGAATTGACGAATATCATAATACTGGCGGCGGCGAAAATATTACGAACCTTATTACAACTTTTGCTCGTGAAAATCGCAAATGGCTTATGGAGATGGTCATTGGTTCGCAGTCAGCTGAAGACTTTGGTGCTTTGACAGAATTTGCGTCAAGTATGATGTTTCTTGATTCCGGTACAGAAGAAACCCGACAGTATATTCGTCAAAAAATCGGTCTTTCTCCCGTAGCAGAGAGTGCGTTGGTCTCACATTGCACCGGGCCATCGTCTACTGGTGTTACGTTCTTAGCCTATTTGTCGACGAAAAAAGGTAAACACTACCAGCTATTTACCCAAACCATGGGGGCAAGGCGTTTATGGCGACTGAACAGTACAGCTAAAGACAGAAAGCTACGCACATTGCTCTTCGATAAAATGCCAAAAAAAGATGCAATTAAATTACTTTCTCAAAAGTTCCCAAGCGGTAGCGCCGTTGACGCAATTGACCGAATGATGTCGATGAATACAGCTTTAGAAACTGAGTTTGATGATGATGAGATGATTGAACAGGCATCTGAAAGACTCGCCAGTAAATTAATTAATGAGTATTTACAGCAAATTTAATAATTCTATTTTGCCATTAAATTTTCGAGATCAACATGGTTCAATATAAAGGTGTATCGAAAGAAAATGAGTTAAAGAGTTCTAGCTTAAAAAAGGACACCAGAACTCTGCTACAAAAATATCGTGACTCTAAGGGTTCTCCTGATGGGTTAGTTTTTTATTGCATCGCTATACCTATACTAATGGTTATATTCTCATTTATGCCGTTCATGGGTGAACTTATCCTTTTATTATTTTTTGGGTTCATCAGGAATAATCTGTGTTTTTCTAAAATGCACTTCGATTTTCCCTACAGGGTTCCGAGAGGTGCAGAGTTTCTCGACGGTTCCAAAAAAGGGGAAAAAAAAGGTGAAGGTATTATCTATCTTGGCAACGACATTGAATCTGAATTACCCGTTTATGAAGATAACTCTGACAGCCGCACACACCATCTTGTATTAGGGACTACTGGTTCTGGTAAAACGGAATTTCTTCTTGGTCTTGTTGCAAATGCTCTCGTTCAAAATACCGGATTTATCTACGTAGACGGAAAGGGTGATCCTAAACTACAAAGCCAGGTATTCCGTTTACTCAGACTTTTTGGACGTGAGGCCGATGGCCTTATTATCAACTTCATAATGTCAGGCCGTGATCTAGTCGATAAGCAAACCGATAAAATTACCAACACAATGAATATGATGGGGAATACATCATCAGGTATGCTCATTGAACTTATCGTTTCTCTCATGGATGATTCTGGCGGTGGGGGAGATATGTGGAAAGGGAGGGCAATATCCTTCGTTTCTGCAATTACACGACCTCTAGTATACATGAGAGATAAAGGATTTATTACATTATCCCCAGAATCATATTTAAACTATTTCGAGTTGCATGTCCTGGAAGAACTGGTTTTCGAACACAACGGAAGATATGGTGACAATTTTGATTTCATCGTTGCGCCACTACGTTCATATCTAAAAACTCTTCCGGGTTATCAGGATTCAAAAAGAAAAAAACAGGAAACAAAGACGCTTGAACAACATGGTTTCATTACCATGCAACTTTTACGTATATTTAATGATTTAACATTCAACTATGGTCATATTTTCAAAGTTAAAATCGGTGATGTAGATTTTTATGATGTCGTAGTGAATCGACGATGCCTGGTCGCGCTTCTTCCAGCATTAGAACGTGCGCCTGACAGCATGAAAATGCTAGGTAAAATGATTGTGGGTGCAATCAAACAAATGATGGCTGGATGCCTTGGTAACAGGGTTGAAGGTGTGGTGCGCGAGATTATCGAGAGTCGCCCAACTAACTCGGATTACCCTTTCTACACCATCCTAGATGAATATGGTTACTATGCTGTGGCCGGTTTTGCTGTTGCACCGGCACAGGCACGTAGTATCGGTTTTTCAATTACCTTTGCGGCTCAGGATTTTTCTTCACTGAAGAAATCCAGCGCCGAAGAAGCTGACGCAACATGGGAGAACACCAACGTTCGTGCAATCGGAAAATTGACATCAGGCGAAGAATCCGAGACATGGAAACGCATTGTTGGGGCTGCGAGTACTGCCACACAGGCAGAGGTATCTGGATATGATCGCGTTATGGGTACAATGGGTGAGCGCTTTGCCACTCCGGGTTCAGTCAGTTTTTCCAATAAGCAGCGTATTCACTACGACGATTTTGCTGCTCAGGAAAATGGCGAGTTCACATTCATCATCGGGAAAAAGGAAAAGGGCGGTGAAACTGGAGGCGTAAGGGTTATCAGGGGAATGGGATTTTACACAGCTTCTGAAACACCCAAGGAAATGCGCATCAATGATATGGTGCCGGTAGAGCCCCCTGAACCTCATGAGTTACCTGAAACCAAGCTTCAGCTCGAAACATTTATTAATTTGATCGCTAAAAATCAGTTGTCGGAAATGTTGAATAAGTTCATCGAATCATCACCTGTCCTTGATGACTTTTCAGCGATCATCAAATTTAACGATTCCATTTCTTTGAAGAGCAGTTCGGCATGTCTCACACCTAATGACCTCACTCGGGCATTACTCGGGTATTACTGCAAACTTGCTGACGGTGAAGCTAAACCCTTCAAGCTGTCAACGGTCAGACAAAAGACTGTAGTTAATAGTGAAGAAGGTAGCACTCCATCAACTTATTCCGATGATTCAGGCGATGATGAGATTTTACTGTCTACAGAAGCTAAATCACTTAGTGAGATTGAATTACTAGAAGCAGAACTGGTTTTCTCAGCAGTGGCAGATAACAGCATCACCGAAGAGCTTTTAGATCTGGCTCAGCATATGACGCTAAATGAAGGTGAAAACCTTAATAATGCAGGCCTGCGTATCAATGCCGCACCCGAGATTTTACCACTGGTTAATTCTCAACCTGTTGAAAAAGAAAATGATAGTGAAGATGATATAACTCTTTTGCGAGATAGTAATGCATATGACCGATACTTAAAAAACCTGTCACCTGCACAAGTGGCAGGTTTTAACCAGCATATGAAGGTTTATTTTGATTTTGGCAGCAGTTCCACTGAAAACGAGAATAGTCCGCTTCAGTTTGGTTTAAATAAGCTAGATAGTGAAAATCGCTCTGTAATGTCTGCGATGTATCACGCTCAGCTGATGTCAATTTTCAGTCGTGGGGATAAACCTACCGCCCGTCAGATCCGTGAAATTAAGGATGATGTTGAAAATGAATACCAACGACTTTTGAATAGCACGTCATACCTTAACGGCGTCGAGCCTGAAAAAGTAGATGCCGAAACGATCAGAGAGTCTATCTCGTTACTCGGTGAAGAATGTGGTATTTTTGTTCTTAAGAACCTTAAAGATTGACAGATAACCTCCCATGCAGTGATAGGTTTCTGGATTTTGATCTTAATGAAAATTTTTTTAAATCAATAAGTTATTGATAAAGGGCATTCAGATGAATGACGAATTTTACAAAACGTTGGGAAATCTGCACAGCCTCCGGGCTGCGCTGAAAGACATGGCACCTAACGATTTGCGCGATCTTGTTCATAAATTAAACATCATCATTGAGGAAAAAGATCGTGCTGAAAAAGAAGCCAAGCGACAGGAAGAGGAAAAAATTGAGAAAGTAAATTTGCTTCGTGCTGAGCTGGAAAAGTACGGTTTAACGCCGGATGATTTGGTCACAGAAGAGACAAAAAGAGATCTGATGAGACCGCATAAAAAAACCAGGAAGACAAACCCTAAATATCAATATATCGATGAAAGTGGGCAAACGAAAACTTGGACAGGACAGGGAAGAACACCAACACCTATTAAAAAACAGATGGAAGAAAAAAATAAAACTCTTGATGATTTTTTAATTGAAAATGCTTCTACAAATTAAAAAAATATACAATAATACATAAATTAGGGCACCCATTCGGTGCCTGATTTATGGATTATAGAAATGAAAAAACCATCATCTATATTAAAAAATGCTTTGCGCATTACCCTTGGTGTTCCATTAGGTGGAGCGTTAGGAATAAATCAATTAGCAAACAACAATGAAGTTATTAAAAATTTATGGAAAAGTATAAAAAACCCCAAATGCCCAGCATGTGAAAGCGGAGTATTGTTCACTGAAAATTCTCATGATGGTCTTTTAGTAAATCGTAGTGAGCATAAAAACGTACTCGTTAAATATTACTGTGTTAAGTGCGGTTACAGAATATCGTCAACGCCTTCTGAAATTAACGAAATTGTTTATCAGTATCGTGTTGAAAATAACCTTAACTTCATTCAGAACCAAAAAAATACAAAACATATTGATCACAATATTCGTTCTTTTAAGTATACATCACGGATTTTGTATTATGCCGCCACAGCAGCCTTTTTCTATAGCATCTACATTATAGCAAGCGGTGGTAATCTTATACTGGCAATAGATTGCGTTGCTATTTCTCTCCCTTTTTTTGTATCAGGCATGATTCGAAGTTATCGCTGCCATCAGCTTCAGTCAAACACGCTTTATGTGAAGGGAAGCTTTTTACGCTGGTTAAAATATGGGAAATGGTTTGTATGAAAATTAAATTATTTCTCTTTATCGCAACGTTATCCCCTTCATTTTGTAACGCAAGTGTATCAGTACCGTTCGATGATTTTTATGGTGTTCGACCAGCAACAATAAGCTGTGTGGTCAAAGCCTCACAGAAGCAGGGTGTACCGGCGAATGTGTTGCTTGCACTCTCCAGTCTTGAACGAGGAAAGAATGGACAGTTTGTAAAAAATACCAATGGTTCAATTGATTTGGGTCATTTCCAAATCAACACAACCAATTGGGACAAGAAAACCGGCCTGTTCGCAGGGAGACTTAGCATTTCACATGAAGATGTTGCTTTACGAGGTTGCTACAACGCTGAACTTGCCGCGTGGCTTCTACGTCAGCGTATTAATGAAGATACAGGTCAGGACTACTGGACGCGTGTTGCCAATTACCATAGTAAAACAAAGCAGTACAACGACATTTACAAGAAGAAGCTTATCCCTCTAGTCGTCCAGTGGGGTAAATGGCTTCAACGCAACCGAAATAATGAATTAGCAGTTACCTATAAATAGTTATTAATCAGAGAGGTTTAGACCATGCTGCGTAATGCATTACGAATGACAGGTTTTGTTGGCAAAGACCGCAATATTCGTTCCAATGAAAACACCGGTGAAATCACAGGATTATCTTTTAGTCTTGCCGTAAACTCACGCGTTCCTGATCCTGAAAAGCCGGGGGACTGGATTGATGGAACGGACTGGTTTCCAGTTCAGATCAGCGCACGTAACCGCAGCTTTGAATTTTTGAAAAAGCATCTGTTGAAAGGAGCACAGGTTCAGATTGGCGGTTATCTGCGCCGCGTTTCATGGGAATCTAAAAGCCGACGCGATGAAGGAGGCGCTGCATTGACGGATTTCCGTAATGATGTGATCGCAACTGAAGTTTTAATAATCCGTTACGCCAAGAGCGATGCGTCTCAAAATGCAACCGACAATGATGTGCCGCCTCAGGATTATTCAGATCAGACACCACCAGGCGATTCAGCTGACTATGATAATCTCATGCCTGAGCCTCAATAAATCCTCTATATAGCCGTTCTCTTGAACGGCTTTTTTGTGCACATCATGTTTTGTACTGAAATAAGTATATACTGACAATTTAGTGTATGGAATGGAGGATCTTATGAAACTTTGGATTCTTAAGGCCCGTGATGAAGACCTGACAAGTGACGACAATCCTTGGGAACAATGGTATGACACGAATTTCGGCTTGCTGATCCGTGCAGAGTCGGAAGATCGAGCCAGAGAGCTTGCCCAAGCCGAGGCGTGTGACGAAAAGCGCGGCTCTCCTTGGCTAGATGCCAAGTACAGCACCTGCTATGAACTTACGAATGATGGCGGCGAGGGCGTGTTGCTGATTGACAATCGTGGGGCTTAATAAACGAGGGTGACCGACATCCTTGCCCTCGATGACTGGAACGTCATCGACAAGCTGGTTGATGACGAAACGTATGTGATTGAAGCCGAAAATAGGGTTGATTTCTGGCCCTTCGCGTCAACGTATAGATAAAGTTCATTATGATCCCTTCCACAAAAGCCCTCGGCATCTTCCAAACACATGTAGCCATATGACTTTAGCTTTGATTGCCACCCTTTTGCCCTGGAATTAGGTCGGTATCAGTTGTATGATCTCCATATAAACGAGTTCACCCTGTGTGGCAAATTTACCGATGGGGATCGTCCTTATCGCTAGCGAAAAAGTCGTGAAGATCCTACTTCCATTAACAGTGTATAGCGAGACAGATTTGTAATGGATCTCACAAAGGATCTAATGATGATCCTGTTTGTTTTGTGAGCATTTTTTGTAATATCCTCTTTTTTAAAATAACCCATCTAAAAGGCTCTGTGAGAGCTTTATTCTGAAATCGCTACCCTAGCACGTTTATTGTTAAAAAAACGGCCTAAAGACGTTAGAGGCGGTTTAATGGTTATCCTTAGCCTGGCAGACCTGTTTTTAAGATTATATTCATAGCAAAAATATCAAACAGCTTGCTGTGCGATTAGCGTATTTTTTCTAGATCTTTTATTCAGATCTTCTTTAAATTCAAGGGGGGATTCAACCCAGTGAATCAAGGAGTTAGAGTGTGATAGGTGATGAATAATAGGCTTTGTGGTGATGTCATTTAGGGTTATAGGTGATCTCAAATAGGTTGCATAGGTGATCTGATCTGGGGTGGATAACTTTTATTGACAGCAAAAAATCCTTTGGTGATAACAATTAGGGTAACTGTCTTGATTATAGGTGATAGCAATTAGGACTGTCATTTTTCACTAAGGTGATGAAATTTAGGGTGGTTTTTAGTCCTCTCATAGGTGATAGCAATTGGGATAGATGTTCGTTCTAAAGGTGATGATCTTTAGGGCCATAGCCCTTTACCTAAAGGTGACCGCATTTAGGAGGGGAGGAGTAAGCCTTAGGTGATAGGTCTTAGGGCGTTTTACGTTTTTTTGTTTGGCTGCACATGCTGGCTAGAACCGATTAGGTGATAGCTTTTGGGCTACGTCAAAACAACTATAGGTTCAGGTGATAACATATAGGTTTATTGAAATTCTGATTCTGTTGCTATAACTCTGATATTTAATTTATTTTTTTGCTTTCCGTAACATTGTCACTTCAGCTAAAGGTGATGTGATTTAGGAGGAGAAGCCTGCGATAAATCATTTATGATTGTCCAGTCTGCACTTGATCGCAACATGCTCATTAAGTGGCCTTGAAGTGATAGCTAATAGGTCGAATTTCATGGGGAAAGGTCTTAAGGTGATATCAAATGGGCATTAGCTGTAAGATCTCAGATCCAATATTGTAAATCGTTTACTGCATAACCATAAAATCCTTCACTTATGGGTGATAGCTAGTAGGACGTGACGGTGTAGCGTGGCCTATGAAAATTAAGTTATTGTTTATATTGGTTATTTAGTTATTAAAAAAATATTTCCTGAAAGGTGATAGCAAATAGGGGCGATTGATAGCCCTCGTTTGGAGTGATCACTTTATCTAAATCATTTATCAGGTGATGACATTTAGGTCTAATTATCTTCAAATCGCTGTGATTTGCCACAGCTGTTTGTCTTCACGCATCGAAATCGATTATGCGGTAGGAAAGGTGACATGTGTTAGGCCTAAAAGGTGATAACAAATAGGCCGCTAATGAGATTGGCAGGAAGACAGAAAAATACAAGGGTGATAGCAATTAGGGCTGGAAAGGTGATAAGAATTAGGAGTGCTTCAGAAAATGGATTTAAGAGCTTGTGTCCAGATATCAATCAGTTATTTGGAACACTTCAAGCCATAGCATATAAATTGTGAGCAACCGCAGGCACCCAGTCAATGCTAGAAATTTTTTTTATCTTACTGTAAATTATGACTAATATTTGATTGGATAAGAATAAACTAACTACATCAATACCTATGACCTGACTTAGGTGACATCAAATAGGGTGTTTGTTTGAAGTGGCGTACAGTTAACAGTAAATTATCTCCTAAAGGTGATGTTTTCTATTGATTGAATCACCTTTAATGTTATGATGGCTTCATCATTTACACATCAACTCAGTGATATCTATGAAATCTGATGATGATACCTTACCCCTGAACAAGAGCTTAAGTCAGTTGAAGATCGTGAGTCATAATGAAGGTCTTGTCGTACAGTCGAATAAGTTGATCGATGCAGCTTATCGGCTGTCCCTCGAAGAAATGCGCCTTCTTTATATCGCTTTGAAAAAAATCAATCGACGTATGGAAGTTGGGCCTGATGGTCTCTTGCCGGAAATTACCGTATCGGTCAGTGAGTACAGAGAGGCGTTTGGGATCAAAACTCACGCACTTCACGAGCGCCTGGCTGATACTGCCAACTCACTTTTGATGAAGCCGCTGGTCACCTTTGACTGGAATGAAGATAAGAAGAAGATGGATAAAACCAAACGGCTTTGGTTTACTAGTCTAGCTTATGATGCCGAAGGGGATGTTTCATCAATTAAGCTTCGCTTCTCACCAGAATTGAGGCCGCTTATTTACGAGCTGACGACCAATTTTACTAAAATTGATTTCGAGCAGGTCAGCCGTCTTGATACTCCGTTTTCAATGAGACTCTATCAGTGGCTGTCCAAATTCAAAGGCCTGCGTAAATCAAACCGTGGGGACGGAGTGTTTGAAACAGAACCATTTGAGATAGATGATATTAAATCCAAAACTGGTTTAGACAATAAGTATAAAGAATTTAAATTTTTCAAAAGGGATATGCTTGATCCCGCGATTCACCGTATCAATAACAAGACTGACCTTTCTGTTAATTACAAGCTAATTAAAAAAGGTCGATCTGTACAAAGTATTGTTTTTGTTTTTATCTCAGATACTGAGGCGCAAACCGCTAAACCTTTACGTCCACGCTTGCCCGGACGACCGAGAGTCATAAAGGATTCTCATGCTGAAGGTGAGTGGGCGCGTCAATGTATCGCCATACTTGAAAAGTATCAGAGTGATTTGAAAGAATACGACGATAAGGCATATCTGCCAATTCGCGATGCAGAAAAACTCATTACTTATTATCAAATTATTGGGGACAAGAGAAAAAAACAGGACTTGAGTGTTCACCTTGATTCGCGACGAATGACGAAAATTTGACGTGTTGGTGGCGTATAAATGAATTATCTATATCGTGTTGGATTTAAGTTATAGTTCTTAAAATATAAAGCTGGTAAAAACAAACTACTTATATACAAAAAACGTCACCTAGAGTGGCGTTTTTTGTATGTGTGATTTGTGTCAGGCCGCGTGTATTAATGTTGTGGTGTTTTCTTAGCGAAAAAATAACACTGCTGTTATCTATATATATTGAATGATGTTCTCTACTCTTATATATTTTTATTACACAGTGTTAATTATATTTCGAGGTAAGCATGAGCTTTAATCCAGATGCCTTTAATCAGAAGCCTGCGGCTCAGAAAACTGAACGCATTAAACCTGAGCGTTTAATTATTCGTGTAGACAGCTATCTTATGCCGAATGATGGTTTTCATTATGCCATTGGGCATTCAATCAAAAATCCCGCTGAGCAAGTTAAAGTTCGACTGACCACGGTTGATGAGCGCAGTACAGACTTACCAAAAGCTGATAAAGAAAAAATCTTAAAACAATATCGCTCAGGTGAGAATACCCGTGACTCAATTGCGGATAAAGCGAAAAACAACATTAGATTAATTTCATTTGATGACTCGATCAAAATTGGCACTGACCATGGTGTTACCGAATATCGTGCTCATTGGGGTAAAACGATTTCGACCGATCCGAATGCAGAAGTTATTTTTGGTTCGGGTCATATCCGTCTTCGTGAGAATGAAAATGGGTCGGGTCAGGCTTACGTGGAGATGGTAAAAGGCGTTGCCGTAGCAACACCTGAAAACATTGATCAGCTCATGCATGACTCTCTCACTATCAAAGATGAGCAGCAACGTGCTCGAGATCCGTTTATGGCGGTACGTATCATCTATAATGAAAAGGTGGCAACTACTGTTCGTCTTTATCCCGCTGTAGAAAAAACCTCTGTATTCGACAATGACATGGGGCGTAGTAAAGAGATTAATAAGCCGGTTGATGCAGATAATACGATTGCTAAATTGATGGCGGGAGAGAGTACCGTCAGTGATTTTACTAATCAGCAGGCTGACACCGTCCGAGCTATTGTGGCAGGTTTAAAGGATCTTGATGTTCCCGTTTTTAACACTAATCGTGCCACAAGTGACCTTAATATTTATCATGGTGTTAAACAGGGCGCTCTGCGTGTAGAAATTATTTCTTTTGAAAAATTTGATTTTGGGCCTGACTCCCGAAAAACTTACCTCAAAGATAAATCATTCCGACCACAGCTGAAGAGTTATGACATCAACTCTTCGGCAGAAGGCAGCAATGAAATTCGCCAGGTTGCAGGTTACGACCAGACAGTTGTTGCATTCATGCGCCACCCGGATGGCGAACCTTACGTCGTGTTTGCTTCACCCGAAGAAATGTGGCCAAAACCAAAGCCTCTTAAAGACATCACCCTGGAAGAGTTTATCTCTCCGACCATTGCGCGTGAAGCAGTTATTGAAATAGAAGCAGAAACTTCGTTACAACAGCACCCAGAGCCGGAAAAAGAACCTGAAAGCGCTAATGCAGCACCGGAAATGTGAAAATAATTGATTTATGAAAATAGTTGGCAAGGGGAGGCGTTTTGCTCCCCTTTTTTTGCTTTTAATTACAGAACAGATCAGGACGTAGTGCTATGGCGATTAATGACGAAAATATGCGGGAAGCGATTATTTACCTGCAAAAAGCCGAAAACAAAATTAATGGCGATGTGAAGCCACAAGGTTTAAAAGATTATTCATACAATGCCTACTTATCAAAACGGCCTCTTTGGGTTGGATTTTATGACAGACTCCGTCAGTCAAATATTTCAATTCATCCTGATGAAGGATTGCGCGATCCTTCTTTGGTATTAACTGTAGAGCCAATTTCATTTTCACTTCAACAAGAGCTTGAAATATCTCCCGTTAATACTTCAGCGAAGCTTATGCTGGCTCGCGAGATGTTCTCAGATAAAGTTCTCGTCCTGTATAACCTAAAAACATCAACGGCTAAGGTAATGTGGCAAATCGGTGAAAACATCGAAAGTTTTAGTGTTGAAAATTCAGGTGTTTCGCACAAAATTACTGATGTCAGAGGTTTTAATGATGCCGCAGACTGGATGGTTCATAACGCTGTTTTTGCTGGTTTCATCAGACATGCCAGTATCAATCCCCGAATTAGCAAGTTTGTAGGTGATGAAGTCGCAAATGCTGTTATGTTTGCATTACTACTAAATAAAATTGGCATTGATGATTTGCAAATGCCATTTGAAAAAATCCTCAACGAAAACAAAAATAACATTAATAACTTCATTGAGAAACAATTTGAATTTAGCCCAGTAAAGGCAGAGCAAATCGTTAATTTTTGGCAGTCTACTAAAAAAGCATACTCTTTAGATCAGAAAACATTTGATTTCCCTTTTAAATTAATGAATGAGTTTGGCGATTATTGCCAGGATATCATTGAAACGAAAAAACTGGAATTAGGACGTAATCTCGCGCAACAGAATGCGTCTAAGTCGTTACCTACAGATATGATTCAATG
Source organism: Acerihabitans sp. TG2 (assembly GCF_035013185.1). Lineage (NCBI taxonomy): Bacteria > Pseudomonadati > Pseudomonadota > Gammaproteobacteria > Enterobacterales > Pectobacteriaceae > Acerihabitans > Acerihabitans sp. TG2. The sequence continues at coordinate 75,808 of NZ_JAYGJO010000020.1, read as the reverse complement.
GCTCGATCTTGATAGCTTCAATATTTATCTTGGTGAACAACGTTTTTCTGACGGAGTATCCCGTCTCATGCTCGTAGATCTTGATGATTATATTGGTGAGCAGGACATAAAAGAGCAACTTGCCGAAATAGGTTTTCGCACGATTCCAGGGCAGCTCAGGCAGGATGGAGGGATCTATTACCTTGCCAAGAAAGAACAAGCTTTAAAGCCATCGGTTCTGGCTGCTGCCTTAAAAATGCAAAAAATCCCACTTAAAACAGTTTTGCGTGATGACGTACCTCGTTTGTTCAGGAATAAAATATTCGAACGGTTTGAATTAAATATCAATCGTTATACGTTAGATAACCAAGTGATCGGAGTAAATCATACTGGTGATACAGTATTTGATTCTCCGTTTGGGCGGTTTATACGTGACTCGAAATCTTCAGTCACCGTCGAGAATTCTGGTGGCGCGTCTATTAAGCAGTCGCTTTTTCTGCGTGCCATTAGTAATCAGGATCTTGCTGAGTGCAGCGAGGCATTTGTGGCACGAGTAGCAATGGGACAGCGTGCAAACTACAATGATTTTTTAAAATTTGGCAGGCTTATTTTCGATGTTGAAGAAGTAAGTTCTCTTCAATTACATCAGCTTCAGGAAAGTATTGAGGCTGCGGCATATCGCTATTACTCCGTTCATTCGGCTGGAATTTCTGATGCAGAAGCATTCACGCTAGGTCAGAATATTTATTTTGGTCTTCCGAGCGCGCGTCAGCGCACTGCTGAAAGCGTTTCGCTTCAGCAATATTCAACACCGCTTCCAATGTCGCTCGTTTGTCAGCTGCTGTTAATCGGCAAAGACACTATCTCTACTGATGCGACTGTTCTGGAGCCTACAGGTGGCAATGGTGGTTTACTCACGCGCCTTCCATCCGTCCTGAAGAAACAAATAGTCGAACTGGACGAAAAACGTGTTGCTACCTTGCGCTTAGCATTCCCTGATGCAGCGATCATGCATGAGGATGCGACACGCTTAAACTTCAACCGGGTCTTTGGAAATGGTGGCGGTGTAGATTACGTCATCAGTAATCCTCCATTTGGACAGATGGAGCAACCTGAACGATTTGATTTACTCCCAAAAGTACGGCGCCTGGATTATTTTATTGCTTTACGTGCGTTGGCAAGCCGTAAAAATGAGGGGCGTGCGGTAATCATTGTGGGGGCAGATGAGGCTCGTTCGGACGGTACTGTTAAAGGTTCCGCTAAAAGTGTGCTGACTTATATCAATGACCTATATCAGGTAGAAGGTGCCGTTGAAGTAGATGGTCGTTTGTATGCGAGGGCAGGGTCTGCTTATAACGTTCGTATCATTGTTGTAGGAGATAAGCGTCCATATCCTGTTGAAGCGCCGGTGATTGAAAAATTACCGGTTATCGACAGTTATCAGGGGCTTTGGGACTGGTCTCAGACACTTATAGATTCATACAAGAAAGGTGCAGACTTAATTGTAGAAAAGGTCATAGAACCTGTTGCAGAGCCTGTTTCAAAGATCCGCTCTGTACCAAACCCAACTGTTACAAATAAAGAGCCGGTTGTTAAAGCTCCGCGTTCGCGTTTACCTAAAAATGTTGCAGCAACAGTAACGACAGCTGACGTTGTATCTGAGCCGCCTGCAATTTTTCAGGAACCTTCAGTTAAGGCTGTACTTGAAAAGCCAGTGTTGCGCAATGTTAATGAGTATCAGGCTCCTTATCAGACTGCAAGCCGGGTAGGTCAGCCATCCACGATGATCCCCATTAATATGAGTGCTGCGACCTATAGGGCGTTGTCAAAAATTCAGGATTGTCATGATGACATTGATGACTTTGTTTCTCAGCGTTTGCAGTATACCGCCGACGAATTGCCGCGCTATTTCAGCCCAGAACAGGTTGATGCGCTCGCGTTGGCCATTACTCGTGTAGAAGATGGACTTGGCATTATTAACGCCGATCAGACTGGTATCGGTAAGGGCCGGTTTGTTGCAGGTCTTCTGCGTTATGCAAAGCTGAACGATAAAATGCCTGTATTTATGAGCATTAAGCCAGAGCTGTTTACGGATATTTTCCGTGACATAACGGATATCAACAGCCAACACCTGTTTAAAAAACCTTTTATTTTTAACACTGGCGTTGATGTGAAGGTTTATGGCACCGCCGATACGGTTCTCTACCCGGCTACGCCAGCCAACGAACTTAACCAGGCCTTGGCTTCAGGCAAACTTCCTGATGGTGTTGATCTTGTAATGACAACCTATTCACAGTTTGCTCGTGCTAGGAATGTAAACAAAAAATCCGGTTTAATTCTTGATGTCATAAATGAAAATTCAATGCTCTTTCTTGATGAGTCACACGTCGCTGCTGGAGAATCACAGATATCCAGCATTATCAGTGACTGCGTTGGTAAGTCTGGCGGGGTTGTCTATTCATCGGCAACGCCGATAAAGGGTGTTAAAAACTTCCGATTATACAGCAAATGCTTCCCACCGTCCGTGGATACGGTGAATCTGGCTGATGTCCTTGCAGTAGGTGGGGAAGATTTGCAGGAAGCTATTTCAACCAATATGGCACTCGACGGGGCGATCATCCGTCGCGAGCATGATTTTTCAAAATTGACATTTGATACCCTCTATCCGTCTGACGAAATGGTCGATAAAAACCGGGAATTGATGAATTATGTCGCCGATATTCTTGCTGACATGTCTTATCTGTCAGGGGATGTAAACAAAATTGTTAATACCATGAACCGCGAAGAAGATGAATCCTGGGAAAATATCCCGGAAGCACTGCGCACTGGCAATCGTATGAATGCCAGCTCGATGAATTTTTCTTCCCGTCTTTACAATATTACCCGTCAGTTCCTTCTGGCTGTTAAGACTGAAAGCGCAATACAGGCGTCACTTACCGCAATAAACAATGGTCAGAAACCGGTTATCGCTGTTGAAAATACTGGCGAGTCTCTTTTGCGTGCGATGATCGCAATCAGTTCAGGCACTGACTTCTTGGAGGATGAGCTGGATCAGCTGGACAACAAAGGAGAATTATCAGGGGAAGAAGAGCAACGCCGATATGAAATTACCAAACAGATATCCTCAGCGACCGCCAGTGTAATATTCGATCAGCCTCCGCAGTTCAGCGATTTGCTTGAAGTCATGCTGGAGCGCCTGGCTAAGATCACGGTTCGTGGACGCTATGGCGAAGTGAATACCGAACGTGCTGATAACGATCCTGAGTATTTGGAGAAACAGGAAAGTGTACGCGAGAAAATCCATGCCTTCCCATACAGCCTCCCGCTGACGCCTATCGATGAAATTAAGCACACTATGGCGCGTCATGGCTATAAATTTGCTGAAGTCTCTGGTCGTACTGTTTCACTCGTTCCTCGAGTAGCCGATGGCGTTACCCGCTGGGGAGTGAGTTTCCATAAAAAAGCAGATGCTGTCTCAGCAGTCGCTGGATTCCAAAATGGAACATATGATGGTGTTGTGATTACGCGTTCAGGCTCTACGGGCATCAGCCTTCACGCAACAAAGCGCTTTGCGGATTCTGATGCGCGTCAGCGAAATTTTATCGTGCTGCAAAAGGCAGCGAACATTGCCGATTTTTTGCAATGGATGGGGCGTGTAAACCGTAAAGACCAGGTGGTACATCCGGTCATTACCAATGTGGAAAGCGGCTTGCCAGCGGAAACTCGTCAGACGATGATGCATAACAGTAAACTGCGAAAATTATCCGCAAATACAACAAGTAACCGCGAAAATGAAAATCTTGAAGGCGATGAGGATTTATTAAACAGAGTAGGGGATAACGTTGCGCTGGCCTACCTTCGCGAGAACCCTGATGTTGCTGATGCTCTTGATATTAAAATGCCCAAAAAAGGAGATGAACTTGCACACATGAGTGAAAATCCTTATATCAACAAGTTGATGGGTCGCCTCATGATGATCTCGGTTGAGCAGCAGGAGAAAATACTCAGGGAAGTAGGGGACCGCTATAATGAAACCATTGAAATGCTTGAGCAGGAAGGCAAAAATCCTTTCAAAATTGATGTTCATGACTGGAAAGCAAGTGTTGTCAGCTCTGAAGAATTAATTTCAGGTAATATTCAGGCGTCGGATAGTTCCTTTGATGCGCCTGTCAAATTAGTGAAAGTTGAGTACAAGAAGTTTATTGAGCCTATCCGCTTTGCATGGCTGGATGGCCTTATGGCTCGAAATATTTCCACTATTTTCGCAGATGAAGATGGCTCGGTTGATATGCCAAAAAGACTTAATAAATTTAAAGATGTACTTTCACTGATGCAAAAAAACTTTGTATATGAGCATCTTCCAGTCAGAGTGTTAAATAAAAAACCTTCATTGCTTGAAATCCGTAATATGGATAAAGGCGTTGATGGTGCTAAAACGGCGCTGGAAAAGTCGGATTATCTCCTTAGTACTCTCACATCATTAAAAATTGGGAAACACATTAAGTTATTCGATAAAGACACTGAGGAAGAGACTTATGGTGTTATCGCTGAAATCCATTTTCCCAATAATGACGATGGTCTTTTTACTTTATCAAAATACAGACTAAAGCTGGCCTTCGCTGGTAAGGATGAACTGGTTGAGAAGTCTCTTGCTGCATTGCGAGGAATGGATGCTGAATTTTCAACACATCTTCCAGATTTCATGCCGGGGAAAGCTATTGAAGAATACCCCCCTATTTTGCGTGATCGTGTGAGCAAGCGCATTCAGGAATTTGATATAGCGCCAAAAGGTGAAATGACACTTGTCCGAAATCTTCTTGAAGGTAATATTTACCGGGCGTGTGAAATGGCGGCAACAGAGGGGGTTGGATATCCAATCCTGTACACTGATGCCGATGGAAATCGTAAACGTGCTGTCAATATTAAAGCCGCGATTACACCTGATGAGATCAAGCATATGCCTATTGCATTTACTGCTAAAGATGCAATTCAATATGTGCGTGAACATCGCTCAAATTTACAACGTCCTGGTTTAAGTAAGAAGATAGAGTTTTTTAATACTAACCGACGTGAACAAGATTCAGATGAAGGTATCAGAATCGTAATCCTCAATCATATTGATGATGTGAATGTTTTCGTTAAAGGGACAAAACAGGCGAATAATGGCCTGATTACCAACGGGAGAATATTTGATATTGGCGAAAAAACACCTTCAGAGAGTTTAGGTATCAAGTTATCTGGTAACAGAAACAGTATGACGTGTACTTTCGATATCGTTATTCTTGACGAATTTATGGAGCGTCTGGTTAGTGGTGCGCATATCAGTAAGTTTTATATTTCTGAGCACCATGCTGATATTCTTCAAGATTTGAAATCAAAAAATCAGATAGCTAAAGAGTTTCGAAATAATACAACAATAGACATGAAAATGACCGGCTAAATTATTGTCAAAGGCCCGTATATATATCAAAATAAATATATACGGGTTTTTTATTTTCGAGGTTTTATGTCATTAATTAAAAACGATCACTCAGACGTTAAAAGTCTGAATTTATCAACCGAAAACATAAATGATTTCTTCTTCGACCAGGGGGTTTACGATGCTCTCAAACGTTACATCGATAAACTGGATTCCGTAGATCGTTGGGCTTTTGATTTTGGGGTGGGTGATAATGAAGCTGTATCAGCCGCCATTGCTGACATAGAAAAAATATTTTCTCAACATAGCGAGCTTCTTCATCTTTTCCCAAAAAAGGTTTTTTATGTGCTTTCTAATATAAAGACATCTCGCTGCCTTTACCTGATTAATTATCTTTGTTCAGTAAATCCTTTATTTTTAGAAATGCTTGAGAAATTTCTTTATGAAGGTTTTTCTGAAGATAGCGAATCGGCTATATCCACGGACAGCCATATTATTTCTCAGCGGTTACAGGTTGTTGACCGAACCAAACTCCTTGAAAAAGTGTTTTCAAAATCGCGGTATGAATATATCAACCGCCTGATGCGAAGAGGTGCTGTGCAATGAAATCAGCTAAATTAAATAAAAATATATTAGCACTGGCTCTGTTTCTGGCCTTTCCGGTGGTGGCTGCAACTAGCAGCGACACACTTCTTTCAAATCAGTCCTCGGCGATGGAGTCTAATCTGGAGTCTGAAGCCGCCACCTGTGCGACCGGTGATGTGGCTGGAACCATCGGTGCTGCCATTAAAGATGCGATCAACGCACATACTGCATTAGCCGCTGCTACACCTAATGTTGAGTCTTTGTTCGATGTCAATTCTGACTGTTTTTCCGGTGCAAGCAGCCTTTTCGACCTTTCTTTTGCAATCCCCTCATTAGGCAGCATTATTGCTTCTGCGCAGGACGCAGTCGTAAAATTTGCTGCTAAAAAGGTATGTACCGCCGTTTCGCAAGTGTCATCGCTTGTCACTACGCCTGTGAACCAGGCGATCACAAAAGTTAAAGGGTATTCTTCGTTTGCAGACAGTGCTGTAGGCTCGGGGCTGTCATCAGTTGATCCAGACATTGCCAAAGAATATCACACGGGCAACACAAACAACTATTCGGTTGATGTTAACCCGTTCAATTCGACGCAATCCAGTGTTTCCTCTTCTACATCTTCAGCAGCGCCTGTTAGCTCAGCAACATCGCCATCAACGTCAGCTTCTGATAGCAGTAGTTCATCTGGCAGTTCATATGTGACCTCATTATCAGGGCTAATTAAATGACGACGATTAGAAATAAATTGATTATTTGTCCTGTCGTCGTTGCATTTTTTTCTCCGTCATTCTCATATGCAGCAAGCTGGTTATCAGTCACTGAGCTGGTAAACACTATGCAGCAAGGGATGAGTGCAATCGCTGTTGCCACAAAACAGGCAGCAGTTGCGGCAAATCAGCAATCGTTGGCAGTGGCTAACTCATTAAAAACGCTCTCTACTGCACGGGGAGCTATGCAGATGTCGAACCGGGTGGTAGATGCCTATACAAACTTTGACGCTTCTACCGGGCAGGCTTCCTCAAATGGCTGCCAGGCTCATATGCAAAATTCTTACGCTATTCAGGCAAGCGAGCTGTCGTCTAAAAACCAGCTTGTTCTCATGCAGAATTATGCGACACGCCGATATACGGCACAGAGCGAAGCAGATGCAGAGCGTCTGAGCATTCATCACGATACCTATTGCAGTGCATCCGAGGCAACAGCTGGAGCTTGTGAGCTGAAAGCTAACGGTATGCAGGCATGGGATAGCGATTATGCCGGTGCGTTTAATCAGGAAACGCTTTCACCTGAAGCAGAATTAGCGGGGTACGCCTACGTCTCAAATATAACGGACGAGCGTATTGCTACTTCGCAAGACTGCACAAGTGCGGCATGTCAGTCAGCAACTTTGGCTCAAATGCAGTCCTCGGCTATCAATTCAATGGTGGCTAACAGTTTGATTGGACAGCTTACAGACCGCCGGATTCCTGAGATAGAGGCGGTAAAATAATGGCAAAACTTACTAAATCTCAACGGGTTATATCCATTGCTATCGGGCTGAGCCTGACATCGGCAGGCGGGGCTGCTCTTTATGGTTTTGGCCCCGCAGAAATGTGGACTCAGTCGCAAATTTCTCAGTTAGTGGCTTCTGCAAATTCTGATATAGCGTCGTTTACAGCGTCTTTTGGTAGTCAGTTAACAACCACCTTTGAACAGCTCATCTCAGCTGTAGCCGTTTCCACAAAACAGGAAGCGCTTGCGTCAAGCCAGATATCGGATACGACAATGCAGGCAGCGCAGCAATTGCTAAACGCGACTACAACGCAGAACACTAATGACCAGGTTGTTAAGGCCGTGCTTGATTATAGCGGCAGTACCGGTCAGGGGTATCAGCCTTGTATCGTGCTCTATAAAAACAAATCCCTCGATCATGCATGGGATGGTTTGCCTCAGGTTGTTAAAACCCGTATGCGCCGATCCGAAATGTACGGTGGTAACCTGGTTGCATCGACGAATGATGCCATGCAGAACCGTCTTAAAACACATCGCGACAAATTCTGTACGCCGAGTGAAGAAAAAGCCGGATTATGTACAGCCTCTTCGTTACCGGGTGGTGACACTAACGCTGCCACGCTTTTTGAATCCGCAGCACCAGATTCGATTGTCGATCAAGCAAGAACGTCTTATATCGAAAATGTTCTAGGCGCACCTGACCAGATAATCACAAGTAAGGCAGGTAAATCGCAATCCGGGCAGACCTATATGTTATCCAAAGCACGTAAGGATGCCTTCTTATCCATACCGGCCTATTCCCTAAATATGATTGCCCAGGCGAATACCGGTAGTCCTGATTATGACAATAAATCCCCTAATGAAATGCTCCAGATGAGGGTAAATCAGTATTTTGGAGGCAAGGAAGCGCTGCAATGGGCCGCAACGCTTACCAGACAACAGCCTCGCGGTTTGCTCGTTGAACTAGCGAAAATGGAGGGTACAAATGCATGGATCAACCAAAAACAGTTTGAGCAAAATCAACGGATCATTGCTAACTTGGCGGCTCAGGAATTACTCATGGCAGAGCCTTTAAAAGCCAATCTCGATAATAAAGCAATGAGGATGAATTCTGCCTCAGCCATGCAGCAGGTGAAATAAATGACCAAAAAAGCAAGTCTCAGATCCAGAGTTTCCGCAGGGGTTATTATTTCACTGGCATCATGTGTGGCGTATGCATATTGCCCTCCACAGTATCAGGAAAATACCGTAGCGCCTGCGTTTCAGGCAGCGATTGCCAGTATTAAAGGTTCGATTGTATCAATGGATGCTTCATTGTCGTCAATTTTGTTAATGCAAAGTCAGCGTCTGTCATCCGCAATTGCCGTTATGACAAAGCAGAAAGCATTGAGTGCCAACCAGGTATCCGAGGCAACACTGAATTCCACCAAAATGGTGGCTCAGGGTCTTAATGACATTTCCACAGCTGAGCGCCTGAAGAAAGCACGCTTCGATTATGGTGGTGAGTTTGGGCAGGGGTATAATCCCTGCAAAATCATGGCAGGACGTAATCTCATTGCGTCACGAAACGCTGATTTGTCGTCTGAACTTACGAAACGGGTGAGAACGGAAATTGACTCGGGGCCAGGCAAATATGCCTCTGTGGTTGATGCGCGAAACGTATTCACAACACGGCATCAGGCATATTGTACCGCTGATGAAGTAGCGTCTGGAATGTGTAAATCTGAAGGGACGTTACCGGGCGCTGATACCAATGTAGCGACGCTCTTTACCCCAGCTATGGAAGGAAGCGATCAGTACGTCGCTAAAAATGCCTTTATCAATAATCTTGCCGGTATACCAGATCAGCCGCTGCCAGCTGCATCTTCAAAATCAGCAGACGCGCAGTCTTACATCCTTGATAAGAACCGGCGCGATGCGCTTGTATCACCGGCGCTTACCGCGCTGAAAGATATTCAGATTGACAGTTCAGGGATTGATGGCACAGAAACGGGCAAAGAGCTTCCAATGTCCCAGTTGATGGACAAAGAAGTAAAACGTTATAGCGGTAACAGTGATGGCTACACCGCCTGGACTCGCTCACTGGTTTCTCAGAATGAACGCGGGGTGATTGTTGAAGTTTTGAAGGTGAAATCCCTTGAGCTGGCTCAAAAAGCACGTTTGTACAAACAGTATGAAGTCATGGAAGCGCAGCTTGCAGCACTGACCGCCTTGCAGGCTCAGGCCCAGGTTAAACAGACGGAATTTTCCAGCCAGCGTGCGCAAACGACTACAACGCAATCGGTGATCCAGTGATGAAACGCTCTCTCCCCTTCGTCGCGCTGTGTTTTATGGCCAGCTTTAATGCTCTTGCGGATAGCTGTCTCATGCCTCCAACCGATGCTGAAATTGTCTCGGGTCGATTTGGTAAATCTCGTGGCGGCGGGGCCGATAACTTCGGGTCTGCTAACCAGAACGCGCATATGCATGACGGCCTGGATTTCTCAACCAGCGGCGTGTCAAAGCCGGTTAAGGCTCCCGGCGATGCAACCGTTGTTTACGCAGGTGCTCGCGGTTCAGCCGGTAATGGTGTGCTAATGCAACTGAGTAATAAAGATATCATCGCATTTTATCATTTGAGTGCGGTAAACGTGCATATGGGTGAAAAAATCACAGCTGGGCAGCAGGTGGGTGTTTCGGGGAATACCCCCTCTACATCGATGGCTAAACATCTGCATTTGACCTATGGGTCGTCTGATAAAAATGATGTCCGGGCAAAGGCATTTAACCCTCAGGCGTTGAGGGGGACTTTCGATCCAGCTTCCCTTTCTAACACTGTTAAATTCCAGTCGGGCATTGGCTATAAAACCGATCCGTCTCCGCATTTTTGCCAGACGTTTACGATTAATGACGGTCATCCTGAAGATGCCAAGATTCTTGGTGGGGACACAAAATCACAGTATGCGATCCTATTTGGTTCCGCGCTAGACGGGGGCACACCTGTTGATGGTGCTGATGATGTGCAAATCGCAGCGGGTAACAGCGATGCGCTCAAAGCGCAGGCAAGCGGGGAAAGTACGGCGGCGTTTGTTGAGGACAGTGGGGTATATGGTGCGCTTCCAGAGCCACCTATTGGAAAGTACAGCACTCTGTCTGCATCAGAAATGATGCAGACAGAGGCATACCGTCGGTTTACTGATTCAGACTGGAATACAGAACTAACGCGTGTGGGGCAGCGGGCGCTCATTCTTGATTATGTACGAGCGCAGGGGCTTGAAAATTATATTGATAATCAAATAATGAAAAAGAAAGATCGCATTGAAGGGTTAATGGCATTACTGACATCAAATCAATTAAATGGAATGAAAGAGAAAGTCAGTCAGGATATGAAAAAAGCGAGTGTTAATAATACTATTAATGCTATCAAGTGATGCCTACTAAATATTATAATCATCTTTGTTAATCTAAAATAGCTGAAAGGGGGTGGTTATGAGTTACTCAGACGATCTGAATGATGATTTTGATATTCCCGTTTTTACACCGAAAGAAAATGAAATTGAAGTCAATTCGGCACGACCGCTTTCGACTCCAGAAATCAACATCGAAGAAGTATTAAAAGAAAAAGATATCCCTATATACGATGGGAGTGGTGAAGCAAATCTTTCTGTTGGAGGCCTTAAAAAAAACGAATCTGATGAATGGGAAGTGGTAGACGAGCTGGAAGCTGCACAGGAATATGGTATTTTTCAAAAAGAACAGCTTGTTTATCAGAATGTATCAATTGTTCATGTTATTGCACACTTCTCTAATATTGCAAATAACGCCGAATTTGAAAATTTTAATCAAAATTTCTCGCTGTCCAGTGATAAGGTGTCGCCATTATTTCTTGAGTCAGGTGAAACTATTACGATCACAAACCAGTTAAAGGACAAAATTGAGCGTGATTCCAGCGACTTTAATAAGGCAGATTCAGTAAACGAGCATTTTGAGGAAGTCAAACTTTCCGATAAAAATGCACATGTTCGAACAGAGACGTTGCGCGATTTAGCAAATGAAGCAGACGATCCGCAGACAGTCTATAAAAATCAGGGACAATCATTCCCTCCAGGTAGTCGGACACTGCATTTCGAGAATGTCGACGTTGATCCCATGGATGGCGGTGAGCCACATCAGCGTTTCACTCTCGGCGGCTCGGGAGGTGCTCCCGCGCCGCAGGGAACCTATCGTAAGAATATGGCAGACGTGCGTAATGGTGTTGATCATCTTGCTGGAGGGATTGCCTCCCTTATAGGAGGTGGTGCTGCGCTGACGGGCGTACTAGCTAACAGAGCAGGGACGTTTATGAAGTCTGTCAGTAGCGGTCTGCAAAATCAGACGCCATCGCATCCTAAAGCTGATTCACCTGAGGCTGAAGCGACACAACCCATAGCAGATGTGGAGGGGAATAAGTCTGAACGGGATTTTTCTGAGAGTGATTCGCCAATAATTTATTCACTTCCAAGCCCATCAAAATCACCAGACAACTTCCTGTTCGGTCAAATGGAAGCCCGACGTGATGCATATCGTGAAAGTATTGATACTTTCTGGGCGCATGAAAAAGTTAAACCAATTAAATCGCAAATTGAGGCTCTGGCGCGAGAAAATGGTATAAGCGTAACAGAGATGAATCAGAAAATATCTCACGATCCAGAATATGCTTACATTCGCGAAACCATTCAGAATGCCGTTGAAAATGATACAGAGCTGAAAGATACGCTGAAAACCGCAGACAATAATCTGGACGAGTGGATTGAAACCTACCAGGTGTTGAAAGATAAGCAGCAAAGAGTTGTTGATCATGATGCGTCTGAACACATTGATTCTGAATTGGAAAAACAGCGAGAGCAGATGGAAGAAGTTGTAGCAGACGCACCGCCAGGAGAAGATATGTTCTCTAAACTGGAAGAGTTCAAAATGCGTATCAAAGAAATTGTTGAGAAAATCCGGGAAGCTATCAGCAGATTTACTTCATCAAAAGGACAAGAGTCAGAAAACGCTCCATCACCATAAATAATTTATTGAAAGGGGCTAACGTCGCCCCTTTCTCAATACTCAATTTAAAATTGAGTTAGCAGAATTGTTGCTGATGAAAGACATATCGGAACTGCCAGGGGAATCTTTCTTGTTCTGAGTATGACTGCATATATTAGAGAAAAGCTTAAAATATACATCATCATATAAACCATTCGTGACATTCCCAGCCAGGCACCACACACGGAAAGTAAGTAAATATCCCCCATGCCGATAAATTCTTTGTCTGGGAAAACTCTAAAGACTTCTGCTAGCATTTTTATGGTTTTCATACAGACAACAATTAGTGCTGGGAATAAAAAACCTTTTACAGAATCATTTATAGTCACTGGAGATAATTCTGTAACTGAAATGGTTAATCCGATAATCATTAACGGAAGTGTTATTTCTTCAGGAATCATGAAGTTCTTGAAATCAATCCAAGCCAACACAATAAGGGTTTGGGAAAATGTTAAATAAATTAATTTTACTTCAAATGGCAAATTAATAAAAGAAAAGATAATAATTATTGCAACTAATACAGATGCGATACCAGAAAATATGAATAAAGTAAAAAAATTGACAATGTAGTCATCAGTGGGGAAGGTGGAAATATTTTTTATTAATTTTTTATCTAGTCCAAGAAATTTTTTACAATAATTTATATGTTCAATAATTATTTTTTTGGGGAAATAATACATAGTCATTGCCATAAGCGGTAGTGATATGAATGCATATATAACTGATACAAAAAAAAAGATGCTATTGTTTAAGAATGCACCAGAATAAAAATCAACAGTTACACCCAGGCTTATAATTAGCAAGGATGATAATGTGAACTCAAAACATCGTTTAGTTAGATGCAATTTTCATATCCTTAAAGGTGTAATTTATTTGAGGATAATAGATGCGCAAGCGTTGAATATTATTCCAGACGAGTCTCTGGTAAATAAAATTCCATTTCTCTGTTTTAGAGTTATAAGCGCCAATTGCCCTCCAGAGCTGCTTTGGATCGTTTGTATTGACTTCAGCCATTCTTTGAGCAAGTATCCAGGCACCTACCATCAGGTTTACGCAGGTGTTGTTAACCAAAACATCTCTGTCAATGTGGAATTTTTTGAGTTCAGGGAGATGAATTGAATTAATTCCCGCCACACTCATGTCAACAGATCCGTTCTTGTTTTTGACAACCTGTCCTGGCTTAGTGTATTCGGTCAGAACTATTGCTCTGAATATTTCAGTATTTATTCGATAGCGTTCCGAGGCCATTTTTACGCAGGGTTCGAGCTGTCGCATATGCTCAATCTGAGCATTAGAAAGCGGTGGTAAACCATCCATATAAATCTCCGAAAAATTAGTTTATTTATGAAGAGTTTTTTATTTATTAACTGGTATTATATTAATATGTAATTCAATACAAATCTACTGGAATCAATTTTAATGACACCTGGACAAGTAATTACTGCAATCGCCTTTTTAATATTGATCGTTACTGCGTCAGGTCGGAATAAGCTATTTAATGATGAACAAAATATTAATGTCATAGGCCAGATTGACTCTCTTGCAAATCAGATGGCTAGTTATCGGGGGTATGTATCATCGTATTCGCGGACTAACCCTGCCAAATCTGGGGCTGCTACAGACAGTGAATTAAATGTTCCACAATGGTTTTCTGGGCGAGATGTTCGTATTAGAAACTATTTAAGCGGGGGGCGTGGTTTTGTTTATTGCACGGGGGGATGCCCTGGTGGTTTGGAAGGTCGTCTTCGCGAGTTAACAGATAATTCATTAAATGTTGGTCATTCAAGTAATGGGCAGTTTAATGTGAAAGGGCAAAATGTTACTGGGGTTACATTACCCTCAGTGATTCAAAATGGTGATGTTGTTTATGTAAGCGTTAATTAAATAAAAGTGTTTTGATTTTAAATTAGGTTGAATAATATTTTTTTAGAATAGATAATTGAATAATTATGAACCTAATAATTTAAAAGTTTTCTGGAGAAAACCATGAAACATTATGTTTCAGCCTTTGCGTTGGCACTATTTTCATATTGCAATATTCCATCTGCTTTTGCTGGATTTGACGTTATCCCAAGTTATGAGTATACCGGTGCTAAACCTCCGGTAATTCAAAGCACAAAGGCACTTCAGAATGTGAGTCCTGAAAAAAATATTTTTATTGATGAACCATATCAGGCAGGTCAATTAGCCAACACCCGGAATGTTTCACCTGTACGTATGCTGCCTCCAAGTCCGGCAGTAAAAAATAATTCGATTACACCAAAATCATTACCGGCGTCATCAATGTCTGCTACCGAAATTCAGGCGTTATCCAAGAGCCTTAACCATATTACTTTTATTGGGAATTTCCCCGCCACCATCCCTTTAACTGCGTCAACAGGAAGCAGTTCCACACTCAGCGGGGGCTTGCAGAAAATCATCCCTACCGGTTATGGTGTGTTGCTGTACCCCTCTGTTCAGAAAAAATATACCAAACAACATATAATCTGGAGTAGTGGTGAGCGGTGGTTAATCTCATTAGATAAAGTCCTTGATAACAATCATCTTAAAGCGGTTGTTGATTGGTCTAATTCAAAAATATACGTAAGTCAAGAAAAAGAAAAAATAATTCCTTATTCTGAAACTACAGTTGTCTCAGCTACATTAAAATCACCAGGGAAGTCTTCAGATAACATTGTAGTCATTGCTAATAAAAAAAATTCAAAGTCACCGTTTACTAATGACCAGAATATAAACTCCCCATCACGATTGGCTGGCAAAAAAATTCAAGTTGAAAATGAAATAAAACCTGTAGTTTCATATAAGCCCGTGACGTTGTCTACCTGGACAGCCAGAAGTGGTGTCATGATTTCAGCGATGGTTTCGGAATGGACAGCTGAACAAGGCTGGACGTTAGTCTGGCGCACTCAAGAAAAAGACTACAACATTATCACGCCATTTACGGTCACTTCGAAAGATAAATCAGATGCAGGTTTTATGGAAGCGATGAAAAAAGTATTAGCGCTATATGACTCAGCACCATACCCGTTTAATACTGAAGCATATCCTGGTCAGAAATTGTTAGTAGTGACACTTAAGGGTAATAATAAAGGTTAATTATGAAATTAAAATTAGCACTATCTAAAGCAGTTTTATTGTCGTTCTTAATTGCCTCACTCTCTGGATGCGCTTATAAAAACATTAACGATACAATTGCTAAAGCAGACAATACTGCAAATCAGACAACACGTATTGCCAGTGGTATGCGTAATCAGCGATCTGACATTGATTCTGGATTTACTATTAAGAATGGCGTTTGGGTTGATACTCAAGTCGTTGAGCAAAAGTCCATGCAGAATATTCCCGCTGCGCTTAACCGGCCTTGTACATATGCGCCTAAAATGCCCATCAGCTTTTTTGACGCAATTGAGACCATTTCGTCAAACTGTGGCGTTGCGATCCGGCTTACTCCAGATGCGGTAGGTTTACTGTCATCCGTATCCACAGCCAGTGTGCCTGTGAGCGGTTCACCTTCTACCCAAATTCCTGCACCGCCAGAGATACCTGGCAATGTGACATTACCGCCTGTACCTAATGGTAATACAGGTTTAACTACATCGTACAGCTCTCGACCATCTTCTGTTCAGAACTTCAAATTTTCGTATCAGGGTACACTTGCCGGTGTTATGGACAGACTGACATCACTGGCGGGGCTGTTCTATCATTATGATGACAGCACTGGCATTACAGTGTCATATATTGATTCCAAAACGTTCTCAATCATGGCTATGCCCTCAGCGACAGAAACAGCTACTCGTGTGACGGCAGGCACTTCGACAAGTACCGGTGCATCCGGTGGTGCATCTGGGAGCAGTTCATCAAGCTCAGGTGGCGTGAGTGGCGACTCTGGTTCTAACTCGTCTACTTCGTCATCAATTAAAAGTGATCTGCTTGCTGATATTGAAAAAAACCTGCGTAGTCTTTTGACGCCAAATGTTGGGCGTTTACAGCTTTCTGCTTCAACCGGAAACGTAACCGTAACTGACACGCCAGCTGCATTACAGCGAATTGGTCGTTATGTTGATAATGAGAATAAAAAAATAACTCAGCAAGTTTTGCTGAACGTAAAAATTCTCTCAGTCACATTAAAAGACACTGATGAGTTAGGCGTCAATATGGATCTTGTTTACAAATCCATGAGCGGTAAATGGGGTTTTAACATTACCAATGCCTTTAGTTCAGTTAGCACCGGCTTAACATCTGGTTCAATCAAAATTATCGATCCCAATGATCGGTTCTCTGGCACATCAGCCCTGATTTCAGCGCTGTCTGAGCAAGGTAAGGTATCAGTTGTCACTAGTCCGTCAATCACAACACTTAATTTACAACCTGCGCCGGTACAGGTTGCCAGAACGACCAGTTACCTTGCGGAACGCTCTACAACAACCTCTGCGAACGTAGGTAGCCAGACAAGCCTGACTCCGGGTGCAGTGACTACCGGTTTCAATATGACGCTGTTGCCGTACATCATGCCTGACACACGCGATCTGCTCCTTCAATACACAATCAATCTTAGTTCACTGATTCAGATCCGTAAAATCGGTACAGATACTGATGGAATTGAGATGCCGGAAGTTGACAGCCGAGTTTTTAGTCAGCGAGTGAAACTCCGTAGTGGGCAGACGCTGGTAATGGCGGGTTACGAGCAGGCAGCAGATACAGGAAATAAATCAGGTATTGGTGGTGCGTCATTCTGGGGTCTTGGCGGTGAACGAAATCGCAACTCACAACGTGATGTAATTGTGATCGTGATCACGCCTGTAATTTTGGGGTAAGGGCGCGAAATGACGAACAAGGTAATCGATTCTGTTATAAAGAAATTTAAAAGCTCTCATATAGCGCGAGGAAACAGCGGCCAAGCTGGTTCCTCAAAGCCGCTCATTAATCAGAAAATCGACGTACTCCGCATTAATGGGGCAGATTTTGTCTCTGGTCTTGTTTGGAATACGATTTCAAATGCTCGTGGGATTATGAGTGAAGCCAGACGTTTTGGGCGCGAAAACAACATGGACGTTGTGGCAATTCGTGAACGATTGATGAAAGCTCAGGCAGGCTATGTTGGCAAGAATAAGGGCGTAAATAAAGAGATGTATAGCTTGGCTTCAACTCTGGCCGGTATTCTTGAGCAGGTACATCTAAGCGATCAACTGCTGCAACAAAAAGTTGAAGAAGAGCATAATCCTGAAAATGAAATATATAGCGAGGGTGCTGCATGGCTGGGTGTTTTCGAAATCGCTCCCCCAATGATGCGCAATCATGGCAGAAAAGAAAAATATGTAAAGGAAAATAAGAAAGAAGACCAGAATTTGTCAGTTTCGGATGTGAATTTATGTTCGGTAGAAATTGCTGAAAGTGCTATGATGAATATTCAAAAAAGCAATATGACAGATCAATCCGATGAAAAGCTTTATTACATCCTTGCTGTAGTTGATGGTAACGTTGTACCTCAAAGTGATAAATTGGGGACACGTAAAGAAATAGAACGATTGCAGGGTAAAATAAATAGTCTGTATAGCTCAACAAAAAAGTTGCACAAATATTATTTCCCATCAGATTGGGGTAGAGGCGAAAGTGAAATCATTCTAAGTGATTTACTTTCGCCTGCGAGTCTTAATAAGGGTTATAAACTTAAACAACTTACATGGGGAATGACCAAGCGCGAGATAGGCGTCGTTGGTTTACTTATTGTTATAGGTTGTATGTATATTTCATATGACAGATATAATGCTCATCTGAGAGAAATTGAGTTTCAGCGTTTACAACAAGCAGAAAACGATCGTATCGCTTTACAGCGGAAAAGAATCAGGGAGGCAACTGGTTCAGACGTAAAAATTAATGATTTAGTACGCCCATGGGTGAGTAAACCAAGTGTTAGAGAGTTTCTGGATATTTGTCACCGAAGGTTGAAAGAAATCCCAACTTATATGGGGGGGGGGTGGGCACTCATAAAAATTGATTGTCAGGAAAAAAACATTAAACTCGATTATGTACGTGGTGTTTATTCAACTGTTGACGATTTTCGTCGCGACGTAACGCGTATATTTGGAGTCGCGGCTGACATACCTGGTGATCAAAATGGCAATCGGGGTTATGTGGTTATTTCTAATGCAATGAGACCAGCAGGAAATGAAGAGCCCGGGTCTTTGACAGACCTGATGAGTTCCTTTGCTTCGCAATTTCAACAGGTAGAGGCTGAATATAACTTCAAAAATACTGAAATTGAAAAACTTCCAAAATTGCCGGGGCAAACTGTATCAGAAGAAAAGACTCAGTTAGCGCCTTGGAGTACTACTTCTTTTGAGGTGAAGTCAGGTTTTGAACCAAGCAATATTTTTACAAACACTAATCTTTCTGTTGTCAGAATTGAATCAATAATTACGAATATTAGTGAATCTAATTATAGCTGGACAACCATAGGCAAACTCTATGCAAAACGTTAAGAAGAAAATTATTTTTCTAGCAATAGGATGGCTGTTCATTAATTCAGTCCTAGCGGCTGAAAATACGTCACAGGAGAAAGATAATGGCCTTCCACTGTCGGTCATGGATATGACTAATATTAAACAGCAGATAAATTATACAAAAGAACTCTTTGAACTGGAGAAGGCACGTTACAAATTAGGTAAGGCAAGAAAAGGTGTCTTTGATGATGCTCAATTACCTCAAAACCAGACAGGTATGCCAGGGATGTACAGCCTTCCACCAATGACTGCATCACAAGCTAAAACCCAGGATTCTGTGGAAAGCAAAGTGCCACGGCTAGCGGCAGTTTATGGTGGTGTGAAGCTTACCGCGTTATTTAAATTATCTGATGGCTCGTCTGTTGAGGCAAAAAGCGGAGACACCTTGCCTGGTGGTTATGTAGTGAAATCCGTAACGGTTGATCGTGTTCAATTAATGCAAGATGGGAAGGTGATTAATGTCGGCTCTTGAATTAGTACCAATTAATACGGGTGCAAGTTATAAGATAATTGTTCCGAATGAAAATTCTAACTGGTATATTCCCGCAACAAATGAAGTACTTCGTGGTATATGTATATTTGATGAGGAAAATAAATTTCTTCATATTTGTGATGGAAAACAATCTGATATAAATGTGATCTCATTTATGGATCGTCTTGATCGCCAGGATGTCCAGTATGAAATAAATATTACTAATTATGAGAGTATTTCTGCTGCATATACCCATGAAGTTGAAAATCATGGTGATGCTACAACAAACCAATCCATAGTGTTATCAATTATTAAAGATGCAATGAAGAAGGGTTCTTCAGATATTCATTTAATTGATCGCGATGGTAAAAGTGTAATTAAATTTAGAATTAACGGTAATCTTATAGCTCAACCATTGAGTTCACGAACTGACAGAGTAAAACAGCTCATTCCTACTATCTATCCTTCAATGCTTGATGTATCTGACACCCACCATAAAGAAGGTAAAAAACAGGATGGCCGAATCAGGAAAGAAATTCTCAAAGAGTTAGGTCTTATAGGTGCGCGTGTATCGACGACTCCTACGGATGTTGGCTCATTGATGGTCATACGACTTATGAAAGATAATTCTAAGTCAGATCTCACAATTAAAATGCTGGGTTATGCTGATTACCATCTTGCCATGATGCGTAAGATGCAGAAAAAAAGGCGTGGCATTATCATATTGTCAGGGGAAACAGGTTCAGGTAAAACCACAACGCTTGAATGCATAATGCGCGAATTAGTTGTATCTACTAAAGGCACTAAACACATTTTTACTATTGAAAACCCGCCAGAAAACTCAATTGATGATGTCAATCACACTCCTGTTTTATGTGAGGATTTTGATGATGAAGCAGAAGTGAGTGCTTCGTGGGCGCGTTCAATTTCAAGTGCTTTACGTCTCGACCCAGATATCGTGGTAGTTGGTGAGGCAAGGGATAAAGCTTCTGCTCAAGCTGTTTTCCGAGCGGGAATGACAGGACATCAGGTGTATGCAACTGTACATGCTAACGATTCAACATCTATATTGGATCGCCTAGAAGATGAAGGTATCCAAATGAGCCTTCTATCAAATCCAAAACTCGTAATCGGACTAGTTAACCAATGTCTTGTACCAGTAACTTGCAAATCATGTCGAATAAAGCTGACCAAGGAAAATGAAAATAAACTCGAAGAAGATTTATTATTTCGTATAAAAGAAAGAACAGAATATATAAAGGGTAATATTTATTTGATGGGGCCGGGGTGTAATCAATGTAATTACAGTGGGATTGAAGGTCGAACCGTTGTAGCTGAAATTATCATGCCAAGTTTTGAACTTCTCAATGTATTTAAAAAAGAAGGTAACGCAGCGGCGCGTCATTATTGGATCAATACAGAACATGGAAAACCATTGAGTCATCACCTTATTCAGAAAATAAATAGTGGTGATATTGATCCTGATATTGCAGAACAGTATGCCTGCTTGCTGGATGAGGAATGATTTCAATGAGTCTTTTTTCTTTCGCTGAAGTAGTAAACCATAACTGGCACAAATTAAACTTTGATACGAAGCGTCGTAAGCGTATTTATAAATCAATTGCAGTGATGCTTAAGAATGAAGTCCAGCTGCAAAAAGCACTTTTCAGACTTTATGAAATTTATAGTAATGGTGGTAAGAAAAAAACAAACTCAGTCGCAATTATTTTACTAAACTGCTATCAGGCTGTGGGTAGCGGTGACTCGTTAGGGACAGCATTAGGTCGATGGATTCCGCACCATGAAGCCAGTATGCTTCGTGCAGGTGAAAAGGGGAGTCGACTGATTGCTCAGTTAAATGATTTAATTGACGTGTTGAATACACAAGGGAAAATGAAAGGTTCAATAGCTAAGGCTGTAGGATATCCTATTTTTCTGATCTTGTCGGTTGGATATCTTTTATATTTTATTTCATATAAGTTAATTCCACCCTTTGCGAAAATGAGTAATCCAGCATCTTGGGAAGGAAATGCCAAATTTCTTTATGAACTGTCAATGTTCATTACAAATTATGGTATATATCTTTTGATCGTAGTGATATTTTTTGTGTTTTTAGTTATGGCTTCATTTCCGTATTCTTTTGGAAGTTTGAGAGTATGGCTTGATCGAATTCCACCTTATTCGATATATCGTACAGTAATTGGGGCGTCTTTCCTTCTTTCTCTTTCGGCATTGGTATCATCTGGTGTAAAGCTCAACGTTGCGCTTGCTGAAATTATGCAGGAAGCATCTCCATGGTACAAAGAGCGTGTTCATGCTGCTCTATTTGGTATTAATAGTGGTGTTAAGTTTGGTGATGCGTTGGCGAATTCTGGTTATGATTTTCCAGACAGAGAGGCTATCCAGTTCATAAAAGCCATTTCCGATGGTGGTAAATTAGATTTGGTACTAAACGATTATGCGCGGGAATGGTTGGAGGAAAGCGTAGTTAAAGTAGATCTGATGGCATCAGTACTTTTTAACGTAGGTATTGCACTGGTTGGTGCCGCTATTTTATTCGTTACATTAGGCATGAATGACATGGCTAACATGGTTGTTAATCCGTAATGAATTATATTTAATAATTTCCCTTTAAATAATATACTCTAGTTAACCTCGGTGAATTATAATAAATAACTTCATTAAAGAATATATTATATTAGCATCATGCGGTTATTCAAACTAACAATAGGTGATTATGAATACATTAACGCGTTTTCAAAAAAAGAAACTCCACGCTGGGGTGACACTGATTGAAATTCTTGCTGGAATCGTTATTCTGGGCGGGATGCTCTATGCGATCATGGGGCGTGTAGGCACTGCAAACGAAAGTGCTGGAGTTAACGCTGAACAGGGGCATATTGCTATGCTCAGCAATGGCATTTCCGGGAACCTCTGGACGTCGAGCGGCTATCCAACTGGTGATTTATATACATATCTGAAGAACAATAATTTGATTCCTGGTGATATGACTGATACCGGGACAGGTATCAAAAACAGCTATGGTGGTGCCGTGTTGGCTACGGGAGCAAGCACTTATTATACAATTAGCTATTCTTCAGTACCTAAGCAAGCTTGTAATAAGTTATCCGTGCAAATGTCGAAAAGCAGTACTTTTTCCACAACGACGGTTAACGGTACAGTATTAACAGGTGAAGTTACACCTGCGCTATCATCAACAGCCTGTAACTCAGATTCAAACACATTGGTCTGGAAAAGCACTATTTAATTTATAAACCATTTATTTTAGGGATACATTAACCCTCCTTTACTCTATGAGTACTTCAATGGCAAGTAATTTACGTGAACTTGAGTTCATCGATTTATACATAGCTTCTGATTTCTCAGATTACCATGATGGAGAAGGTCGTTTCTCAGTTCCAACTGATCTTCATACGGAAATTCAAAATATTAAATCCAAGTGCTTGGAAAAAAACCAGTCTAGAAACAATCCTGAATTTTCATTATTTTATGATGGCGTCAGATATCGTGTCACTGTAATACAGGATTTTGATGACTGTCCTGTTTTTTTTCTAAGAAAAATTGAATCTGAAATTAGAGAGTTAAGCCAGCTAAACCTGGTCGATTCAACAATTGACCTTCTGAATATAAAAGAACAGGAAGGACTCATTTTAGTTGCGGGTAAGATGCGACACGGTAAGACCACAACAGCTGCATCAATAGTTAGCTATAGATTAAATAAATTCGGTGGTATTGGTGTGGCTATTGAAGATCCAACAGAAACTTTGCTCGCGGGTATCCACGGAAGCGGAAGGTGCATACAGGCTCAGGCTAGTCGTTTTAATGGTGGTTATCAAGAACCCCTGATCAGGTCTCTTAGGTCGGGGGCAGATTTGATTTTCATTGGTGAAATACGCGAGCCGGATACAGCAAAGGAAACAGCTGTGGCTTCGATAAATGGACACTTAATCATTTCTACAATTCATGCAGGAAGTATCCGTGAGGCAATAGAAAAGTATTGTGCATTAGCCGGTCATGAAATAGCGAGTTCGCTTGCCGAAGGATTAACCCTTGTCATCTTTCAAACTCTGACATCGACTAGGGCGCAAGGTGTGATCACTAATAAAGTATTAGAAACAATATGTTTTCGAATAACTGATGCGGCAAGGGTTAAAATTAAAGAAGGAAAATTCACCTCCTTAGAAAATGATATACAACAGCAACTAAATCAAGAGCAGTGGAGTTAGTTCTTGTTTACATGCCAATATAACCATATGGCGGTATTTTTATGAAGCGTTTAAAAAAAATTCATAGCGGTATGACTCTCTTAGAAGTTATATGGGGGATTTCCATTCTCGCTGGAGCTACAATCGCTGTTTGGAATTATCAGAATAAACAAGCGGAAGAATTATTGAATGCTGCTACTGCACAGTATCAAAATACACTGACAAAGGCATCGCAAAAATACATCAGTGATAATTATGATGCTGTGTTGGCAGTGGCGTCACCTACAACACCTGCTGTTATCACCGTGCAAATGTTGAAAACCACAAAGTATTTGCCTGCTTCCTTTGGTGATACTAGTCCCCGTGGGCAAACATATCAACTCTACGCTATAGAACCCTCGGTTAATAAGTTGGAGTCGATTCTTGTTAGTTCAGGTGGTGCTGCTATTAATGACGGTAGCTTGGTCAAAATTGCCAACAAAGCGGGTGCTTCAGCGGGATATATCGCGTCATCAACACCAGGTGTAGTCAAAGGAGCATATGGCAGTTGGAGTACGGCGCTTTCCAACTATAAGCTTGGGAACAATGCAGGTCATCTTGCTTCTGCTCTATTTTTTACTGATGGTCAAATAGATAACGATTATTTGTACCGATCAGCTGTTTCTGGACACCCGGAAGTTAATCGGATGAATACAGCCATTGACCTTAATTCAAATGATTTGAATAACGTTAACAATACAAATACAACCACACTCAAAAGTACTACAACCAATACCAGTGGTGAGACATATACAGGAGGCTGGTTCAGAACAACGGGTGACGGTGGTGTTTACTTTTCAAAATATGGCGGTGGCTGGTATATGGGCGATTCCTCAACTATCAAAGCATATGGTGATAAAAACGTGCAAACAGCAGGTGGATTTTATGGTGCATACGTTAATTCAACGGGCAACATCGATGCGAACGGAAGTATTACTGGCAAGGGAACAGTAACGGGAGGTACAGTTCAATCCCGGAATAATGTTCAGGCCAACGGTAATATCGTTGCTAACGGTTTTCTGTACTCTGGAATGGTCGTCGGAGCTGATAATGGTTGCCCCGCAAATGGCGCTATAGCTCGCAATGGCTCAGGGGCAATACTTAACTGCCAAGATGGTGTGTGGAAAAGTCCCGGCAATTCAATAGCCTGTATCAATTTGTATGATACTAGCCAGCGCGTAAGAAATGCGTATTTTAACGTTTTTGGTAATAAAGACCCAGGCGGGGTCGGGGCCCGTGATGACATACACATCTTTTGTGATGCGGGCGGTAACGTGTCCTCCATTATTGGTCTCGGAATGGGTATCATATATTGATGAAATATACCTTGCATTATTAACTTAGATTGTACCTGTGATCCTATAAACATCCTCAGTTTTTTTTGAACGGCGATATTTAGTTAAGATATATCGCCGTTCCATTTCTTTTTACCATCTTAATGTCACTCTTTGTTCAGCCCATTGAGTGACAAGCTCCTGTTCAGTTTTCAATTTATTCGGCGCAATTATTTATCTTGATACGGGCCAATTAAAATTTCTTATTTTCCCGTTAATCATGGTTATATGGTTTGCGGTAAACAAACATATTCCCATTTTGTGGCTGTCATACCGGAGGCTTTGATTTGAACCATCATAGTTCGTTTAGGTTTGATCCACTTAAGCTGTTTTTCATCAATGCGCATCAGGTTTGAACTTTGTTTCCAGTAACTCTCATCAACTCCTAATACCACCTTAGTCGCGGTTGCAGCTATAAAATCGGCAGTAAAGTGTACTGGCGTTTGGCCGGCAGCTATTAATGCAAGGCCAAACTTACGGGCCTCGTTAGCGATTTTGTTGAGGATGTTGTCGGGATCTGAATCAAGATAAATTTTTGCCTCATCCAGCACGATGACCTCACAAACGTCACTTTGCTCTCCTCGCTCTACTGCACGCATGAAAATTTCTTCAAGCTTGAAGAGGACAAACAGGCGACGTTCTTCGAGGCCCAGAGCTTTGATATTGTATCGCCATACAGGATTAGAGGTGTCAAAAGGCGGGGTTTCTGGTTTGAATACGCCCATTGCCTCAATGTTCTGTATGCGTTCTAATACTGACTTTAGCACATCTGTAGATGAGTATTTGATGATATCTTCCAGCTCCATGCCAGTGGACAGACTATCGAGATAGCTTTTGTACCTGTCGAGCGCTTCGTCTTTTGCCTTATCAAAATCGCTCAATATTTTTTCGTCATAGCTGCCCAGATTAGCAGTCTTCTGAAGATCGATTCCTCTTTTAGTAATCGTTCGGGCGATCTTGTTTACCGCTTCAAGTTTAGTGACTGCATCCTGACTGGTTCCAAGAAATGATTTCAGCAGAACATGCCGGGAAAATCGCACGAGGTCAGATGTCGTTGGGTTTGCTCTTCGCAGGGATTTCGGAGGCCAGCGGGTTATGCCACCTGTATACTCCTTCTCGGGTATCCACCATGCTTTTATGCCGGGAATTCCATCCCACTGTGCTCCAAGGCGGTTTGCATCTGATTTATCTTCGAAAGGTACATCTAGATAAACACGATCTGCATGTTCTGGGGATGTCAGTAGTTCGGGAACCGGTTCAGCTTTCCATGTTTTTGGATCATCCTGAACAAAACCATGGCGTGCATATAAATCAATTAAAAGATTTCGGAGTGTAGATTCCTGTTTGCTTCCCATTGAATGCATCACTTTATTCATTGTGGACATAAAGCTCTGAACACGTTTTCGGACGCCACCAAAGTCTGGATCAGGATTAACTTCAAGGGGATTAAGGCCATAGCGAGTTTGTTCAGAGAAAAAGACAGTGCTGGCTCCTTCTAATTCAATATCCCCGTGAACGTCAAACACATGGACACGTAACTGATGATGGTAGTCATACGAGTTGCACATTTGCGCTACCATTTTTTTTAAATTGTATGTCTTTCCTGCCCCTGACATTCCAATCAATACCATATGTGGATTTACAGCTGTTTTGCTGTTCCATTCAACAGGTACTTTCTTGTTGTCATTCTTTATTGCCCATGATTCGTAGCCAAAGGTTATTTTCACAAGCGGCCTTTTTTCTAATTGATGATTTGAATAAGCTTTGTGATATAGTATTACTTTAAATAAATAATTGCGATGTTAAGGAGGCTTAATTGGACGCATTTGATCCGGTTTTATTGTTTAATTCTGACCTGTCCTTTGAAGAAGATAAACTTTATGTCATGGATGAGTTGAGCCAGATACGTGCTAGTGAGGAAAATATGAGGCGTTGTTTTAGCCTCCGAATTGCTTCGCGCATCGTTTCACTGGTTTTAATGCAAGGAGTGATCACACCGGACAACAACTTTATTAACGCCATGGATGCTTTAACTAAGCGATTTTCGACGTTATTTAACGCGGCCTATGATTTCTTGAAAATAGGAGCGGCAACGGACGACCATCTCTATGTAGTTCAAATGATGAATAATGCAATCATTGATTTGATGACAAATGAAATCAGGCTGAAAGCCGCAGGAGTTGAAGTGATTAAGGGTGGTCTGAATGAAAAAGATTTAGGTGATTTTATGAGATCTATTCTTATATCACAGAAGCTCGATTTTATTTCATTCTCACCCTCAGGGGAAGTTGGTTTTTCTCATGAATCACCCTTGCTTTCATCCGACCAAGTTAGACGTACAGCGTTAATGAGTGCCGCTATCAAATTTACTGGTCTTGGAAATATCTTTGATTATTTTTATCGTGAATTTAACGTAATTATTCGTTTTTTAATTAATGAAGTTATGGATGTTACTGAGCGCCAATTAAAGGCTGTTGCTAAAATGAATACTGCCGTGCCAGTAAGTTTCGCTATGGTCGCAGATTATTATAATAATAATGTGGGGTTAATGTGTGAAGTTTACAAGCGAGTGGCAAAAGATGATGTCATTAAATTGAAGGGAATGAGTGACATAGATAAGAGCGTACTTCTTTCGCATTATCAAACAGAAGGAATGTCATTCACTCACATTGGCAAGCACTACAGAGCCGCTTCTAAGCAGGTTACAGATCATGTAGAGTTTATAATGGATGTTTATTACTCCCAATATTATGAGGAAGTTTAACATGTCGTTTAACCGCGATTATAAAGTATTAATTGAACAGATGGCACAAGATAAAAACGCGCATTATTTTCTTAATGCTGAGCAGTTAACTGATAAACAATTAGCCCTTTTTTTTACTGATTCTATACTCTGCATCGCAGATGCCTATATGAAGGCCTATAAGCTACCTGACACCAATCTGGATTTCGTCATGGAGCGCAGTTCTGGCAACTTGTCACCTTTCCCGTTGTCTGCTGTTCCTCAGGCCAAAGCGACGATGTTTTCCCTTATAGCGCCGGTTGTCAGCTATGTCTTTGAAGAGCACATACTTCCTTATGCTGGCGAACTTTCGGTTGTGTATCAGCTCGCAGGTAGTGTGCTGGAGCCTGGCTTCAATCTACAACAAAGGCATCCTGAGCTAGTAACTCAGTATAATAGTATTAAGTCAGCCACATTAATCAATGCAACAAAACAAGAAGTGGATATGAGCAATGGGCGTTCAATTAGCTGAAGATAATGCCGACTTATTTTTAGAAGAGTTAAGAACATTTCAGACCCAAGATGATCCCGCATTGCGGGAGATTGTACTTTTTGGATTTCAGCAAAAGTTAGTTGAACTATTGCATACTTCGGATTCGTCAGTTTTTGTACAGGATAAATCAGCAATTCATGAAAGAGTTGAAGAACTTTATCAATCCGAGAAGATTGAGCACCGAGGGCTTGATATCGTTACTTATTCAAATATGAAAAAGGCATACTGTCTGAGTGAGTCGGATTCCCTTGTCTCAGACTTGAAGGATTTAGTTTCATTAATTAATGTTCCTGACCTTGTTTCGTTTATTCCTTTGGAGTTATACCGCTATTATTTCCTAAGTCTGATGTATAGGGTTGGTGGTGTAATAGAATACCTTACTAATGCAGGAATGGATTCCTATTCCAAGATGTTAAATAACATGGTGTTAAATGAAATAAATAAGATGTCGAAGAGTGAATCATTAGGTGCAGTCATTATTAATGAGTGTCACGCGTATTTTATAAATGACACGTCTGAGCTACATTATGATCTGAATCTTTCCGCTATGACATTAAAAAAGAAAGGGGTTTAGAAAATGTACAGTAATCCTTTATCTGCTGAAGGTCTCATTTTAAATTTTTCTTCTTTCCCCTTTATTCCATCGCAGGAAAGAATTCCTTTTGATTGTCCCAACATGGCATGGGTTGCCGTTGAGCATTTAGTTCTGGATGAAAAAGGGTTGGGCCGGTACGTCACTAGGGTTAAGCGGTTTATTGTAGAAGATTTAGGAGATCTCGCGTATACAGTTGCAGATTTGCGCAATACGAAAAGAGGATTTATAATTTATAAGGATATGAAACCTGAACTTTTGAGTAGTAATATTTCTGCTATTTTTGAGAAATGTCCCGTGCATTTACGTAATCGTATTATATCTCAGTGTTATCCTGAGGATATAATGATTGCGCTACAAAAGTCATTAGAAAGTGAGATGACGTTTGAAAAGATAACTGAGTATCTTTCTGTGTATAGAAGTATAATGTTTAATTAATACTTTAAAGCAAGGGTGTGAACATGATAATTCTTGAACACGAGGCTATAAAAAATATTTGCGTGAAAGCGATCGAGAATGAACTTCCTGTAGAAAATGGCATTCGTTTTGAATGGGCTAAATATCCTCAGGTCGGCGTTACCCATCAACATTCCTTCAGCGATCATGATGATGTTTTTGAAATTTCCATCCAGTCAACAGACGGTCTATCTTCCGAAAATATTATCCACATTATTTTTGTTATGAATGATGACGTTGGTGTATCTAAGATTATTGTTACGTCTGATGTTATGTCAGATGCGAATTACACGCTAACTATGGATAATTCTAAGGCGATTAATGAGCTTCAGAAGGCACTTCAATTTTATAAATTACTTAATGTGATCTAAGTGAGGGGCTGTGGCCAACAGATTATTTATCATTGAGGCACCTGGCAAAGAGAGTATTCTCAACAGGATACTTTATCAGGTATATAAACAGCGCTGTGAAGTAATATCAACTGTAGGTCACATTTGCGCTAACCCTCCAAACCTTGGCACTGAGTGGATCACTAACTCCCTTACTGAGCATTCATATCAGGTAAGACCTGAAAGACGGCGAATTGTTGAAAACCTTGCGGTCGCAGCCCGCATTGCAGATGAGATCTATCTTGCGACCGACGATGACCACGAGGGCGATGTTATTGCAAGAGATGTTGTCAAGAAGGCACTTGATGGTGTCGACATAAATAAATTATTCCGTGTCAGGTTGAGAGCTATGACCATCGACGAAGTTCGTCGTGCCATTTCTGAGCGAGAGCCTTTTAGCCCTGACGCAAACAAGGGGGATGCCCGGCGTGTATTGGATCGACTTATTGGTACTCTTTCTAACCGACAAGGCGCGATTGGTAGGGTGCAGGGTTCGATACTGATCGAATTAGCTTTGCAAACGCCTGTTACCGGTCTTGCTGTTTTGAAAATTCCGTCCAGTGATGGCGGGAGCGCCTTTACTGGCATATTGCCTGTTTTTGCAGGCGAGTCTTTTGACTTTGATGAAATAAATGAATTATGTAATGGATTACAGCTATCACCTGGGGCCAGCTTAGACACATCAGTGTCAACAACATGGAACCACACCGATATTTTACTGAACTGTAGCCTCCGAACCGGACAATCTCCTGTATCTCTTGCCGATGCCATGCAGCGACTTTATGAGCGTGGTCAGATGACTTATCCGCGTTCGTCACAGCGTACTGTCAGTTGTAACTCGGTTAACCGAACACAGCTTATTGCGCGAATGCAAGGGGTCAATTTCCGCCCTGAGCTTGTCAGGAATGTCAGAAGGCCGGATGCTGTAGGGCATGAAGCACCAACAATTCTCGAAAGTGATGTTCCTATTAACCGGCAGGTCAATGATCTATCAGATGCTGAGACGGCAGTAAAATTATTAGTCGCCAGAAACCAGGTTGAATCAGGTTTGCCGTGCAAAATGACCTTTGCGAATAGCGAGTCATTATCACAATTACCTGAAATATTAAAAAATATCCAATGGCACCGTAAGGATATTCAGGGATTGTGTCTGTGGAATGAAAATAATCCGCCTCATTTTAAACAATGGACTCAACAACAAAGTCTTCTTCATTTTATGCAACAGACTCATCTTGGTCGGCCATCTACAGTTATTGTCCATATTGAGAAGTTTCTTTCTCGTTGCCTTATAAATACTGACTTTTCATTGACAGATAAAGGTAAAATTTGGCTTAGTAATCACAAAGAAATATTCCACAATAAAAATATATCGAATATTATAGAGAAGTATTTTGAAGTAAATAATCAATCGCCAGAAGTAATGGTTAGAGCACTTTTGGAAATATGTCAGCTTGATGTTTCTAATTCTGTGGATTTAACCGGGCCTGAGAGGCATGAAATTCAGGAAGACACTGATGATGAATACACAACCAATCTTAATTAATAAATTCCCGCCTGGGGCATTTGTAGAGCTTGATGATCTGCTTTCGGGTAGAAAAATATCGCTTGTATGTCAGGATGGTATTACTTCAGTTGACAGCGTAGTGATTGGCTTTGCGACACCTTATCTTATTCACAAAAGTTTTAAGCCGGTCTTGCTTGGCAGTATTTCTCAGTTTGTTGAAACACATGGACTAAATGAGGCATATAACCGCCTGTTATCTGTCCTTGTTCGTAAAGAAATGAATGACGAGGCAAATGATCCGTTATTTATCATTCGATCACTGGACTGTCTGAGTAAAGAAAAAACTAAGGAGCTTAGTCTCAATGTTATTGATGATGCGATAAAAAGCAGTAAAGAGCAGCAACAAATGTTGAATGAGTTGCGTGTATGCATTATTCAGTACATTAAGTCAGCTCGGGAAAATATGGTTAATTAACTGAGGGTTTATGAAAAAGCCACTAATTATCGCGGAGAAACCCTCGGTTGCTGCGCAAATTGCAAAGTCTATTGGTCACTGTCAGAAAAAAACGGACTGTTTCGAAGGTGATGACGCGATTGTAAGTTACGCCTTTGGTCATCTTGTTGAAATATTTTCATCAGAGCTTGAGGAGCTTCAATTTGGAGACCTAGCCAGCCTGCCTGTTATTCCCGATAAATTTTCTATTCGCCCGACAAAAGCCACCGCGAAGCAGTTGTCAGCACTCAAACGATTAATCCAACGTGATGATGTGAGCATGGTTGTTAATGCGTGTGATGCTGGACGAGAAGGGGAGTTAATTTTCCGTCTAATTTATCAGATGGTTGGTGGACGCAAACCGGTCAAGCGGATGTGGATCAAGTCGATGACTGACGAAGGACTGCGAGAGTCATTTAAAAACATGCATGATGGGCAAGATTATGACCGCCTGGATCAGGCTGCTCGTAGCCGTGCTGAAGCTGACTATCTTCTCGGCATGAATATGACGCGTGCTGTGTCTGCATTAAAAAGGGTAGAAACAGGGCAGCAAACTGTTAGCAGCTGCGGTCGGGTGCAGACGCCGGTTCTTACTTTGATTGTAGATCGTGAGCTGGAAATCAAAAATTTTGTGCCGCGTGACTTTTGGGTGATCCTCGGCAAGTTTGGGGTCAATACCGGGGATTATGTTGGCAAGTGGATTAATTCCCGGAGCGAAGTGACAAAGGATGGAGAAGATGAAAAAAATCGTTTTTACGATATAAAGCAGGCAGAAGCGATACTCAATAAGTGCCGTAATGAAGTACCGACACGAGTAGAAGAAACTTCGGCTGTGACGCGCCAGAAGCCTCCCAAATTATTTAATCAGACAGAACTCCAGCGAGAATCGAACCGTCGATATAAATTTAGTGCGCTGGAGACGCTGAATTTAACTCAAGCTCTTTATGAGCGGCATAAATTAGTCACGTACCCACGCACATCGTCGCAGGCATTACCAGAGGGTGATGTTGAGTCGGTGGTGGAAACGCTCAGCACGGCATTTGAAGGGACGCAGTATGAAGATTTTTCTCGCCAGATTGTCAGCAGTGGTTGGGTGAATGGTGATAACAAAGCTATATTTGATAATTCAAAAATCACAGATCACTTTGCCATCATCCCGGCACCTGGATCGCGTTGTAATGTATCCGCACTGACGGACGACGAGCGAAAAATATACGATCTCATCGTGCGCCGATTTATGGCCGTCTTCTTCCCCTCGGCTGAATATAATGAGTCAAAGCGCCATACGCATATCGCTGGAGAAGTGTTTTATACAAGTGGAAAAGTTTTGATAAACGCGGGCTGGAAAACGCTATACCCACAGACTTCCAATGATACTCAGCTTTGCGCTCTTCAGCCTGGAGAGAACGCAGAGAACCATGGAATTGGGCTTAAAGCATCGGAAACAACGCCTCCGGCCCGGTATAACCCCGATACTCTGCTTGGCGCTATGCAGACTGCCGGAAAATTTATTGATAATGAGGAGCTAGCGACAGCGATGAAAGGCTGTGGTCTCGGTACTGACGCAACGCGTGCAGGGATCATTGAGCAGCTTCAAAAAAATAAAACTTCGGGTGGCAAATCCATGGAACCGTACATGGTATGTGAAGGCAAGCGACAGGAGTTTGTGCCAACATCAAAAGCCATTGACCTTATTTCCTTTCTGAAGAAAACGGGCATTTCAATTCTCACCAGCCCCATTCTTACCGGGCAGTGGGAGCAAAAGCTGGCACTGATTGAAGATGGTAGCATTCGTAAGCAAGATTTTATGTTTGGCATCGCCGAACAGACTCGAGAATGTGTCCAGATCATTAAAAACCGGGCTATTAAAATTACGGGTAAGCCTTTAATTCCATATTCATCTTCCAATGCCAGTATTGTTGAGGGGGATAAATTTTGTAGTTGTCCGGGGTGCAGCGGCGATGTAATTAAATTAACTAATCCATTTATAAAATTCAGATGCAATAACTGTAGTTTTTTGGTTAATGGTATAGTTGCAAATCGGGTAATGAACGATGATGAAATTAAACAACTTATTGAAACGGGTACTTTAGATGCTCGTGCTGGATACAAAAGTAAAGCGGGTCGTACATTTACCACAGCACTTGATCTAGATAAAAAAACGGGTGCAATTAGTTTTAATTTTCGTGACTAATAATTATTCCTTTCTGTTGTTTTTTCTGTGCTATTGATATTATATTCTGATATTAATAGCGCAGAATGTTAATTCCCCTCGCGCTGCTTTTCCCCTAATCAATGCATGTAAATGCATGGGCTTTCATTCTTTACGGTTCATTCTTTACTAAAAGGGTTTTATATGATGTGTACAGCGTATGACTTATCTGATTTAAATCTATCTTCTGACGAAATTGAAATTATTAATACTGGTGAGGAATTACCATTTTCCCTCGAAAAGGACAGTGGATTTATTACATCTAATTGCTCTGTTGAATTTGATGGGAAATCTCTTGTCGTCCACAACGAAAATAAGTGAATAAAGGGGGTTGTATGGCTGGTAATAAGAAAGACATACGTAAAGAATTGACAGACCGTGTGATTGAAATCCTTGAAAATGGTGAAACCCCGCCGTGGCGTCAGAAATGGGACAATGTCATGGTTCGACCTTTTAATCCCTACTCAGGCACTCGCTTTAAAGGCGGAAACGTTCTTAACTTACTGTTAGAACAGTCAATTAAATCCTCTATTGATCCACGTTGGATGACGTTTGGACAAATCAAAAAGTCCGGTTTACGTTTAAACAAAGGATCAAGTGCTGCTTATGTCGAGTACTGGAGCTTCTATAACAAAAATAAAGAAAAGACGCAGGGTCTTGATGAACCGCAAAACAAATCATCAGATGCTGACGATGAAGACGAAAAAATTATGTTTTCCCGTTTTTATGCAGAGTTTAACGGGGCTGATATTGAAGGTCTTCCAGAGCTTTATTACGAGCGCCCCGATTTTGAACCTCATGAAATGATTGAGCGTCTTATCGCTGCTTCAGGCGTCAGTTACCAGCATCGAACGGTAACGGCATTGGCTGAAGACTTTAAAACAGATGCTGCTTTTTACAACCATGTAAATGATATGTTGGTTATGCCGCCGAAAGGTGCATTTGAAAGTGCTGATGCTTATTATGCAACATTTTTGCATGAGCTTTGCCACTGGACAGGTCACGCAGATCGCCTTCGTCGACGGGAACCGGGTGAAACCCGTAGCCATGATTCAGTTGAATATGCGACAGAAGAGCTTCGAGCTGAAATCGGCTCATGCATCCTCACCTCTATGTTTGGTCTTAAAGCTGACGTTGAAAGTCATGCGGCTTACACGACGCATTACCTGAATCTTATGCGCGCAGAGAATGGCGGTAAGCACGTTCTCTTCAAAGCAGCAAAAGATGCTGAGGCGATCATTGATTACCTTTTTGAATTCGATCCTGAACTCAGAGAGATACTGGAGGGAAATATCATTGAAGCCAATAATCTGCACAACGGGCAGGTTAAAGAGCAAATCCAGAGTGATGGAGTGAAACCTATCGATATTCCTGATTTTACTACTCAGCCTGAACCTCTGTCTTTAGTTGAAATTTCGGCTGCTGTACTAACGTCAGTTGATGCCTGGCAACGCTTCTGTGAAATCAGCCACAGTAAATGTATGGACGCGAATCTTAGCGATAAGTACGTTACACAGATAAAAGAGCGCGAAAAAGATATGTTTGAGGCGCATCTGAAAACACTGGACAATATCACTGAGAAAGAAGTTGATTCATATGCCTCCAAGGTTGTTCAGGGATGGGAGCGGGCGAGTGAAATCCACGGGTATTGGGGGGATTTCTGCAAGCAAATGCGCACCCTGTGGGACGCTGATGAGTCCATTATCGGTGACGGCGCAGGTGAGGGGCGTGAAGCTTTTCTGCATGGTGTTTTAGCCTACCGCAAAGATTTCGCTCAAGTGGCTGAAGTTGTTAAACGCAGTACCGATCTATCACATCACCAGGACGTTATAGGTAAACTAATGCGTTCTGCCTTCATGTCTGAGGGAGAGCCTGTTGTAAGCATCGACTCATACCGATGTGCTGTAATGGGGCATGTCCCCCCGCAATTGCTTACAGAGTGGCAAAAACGGCATTATCCGGCAGAAGAAAAACCAGAAGTGACAGAAATGCCACCATCTGTGCCATCTGGTAATCGATATGATCTGGATGATGAAAATGATGATGTTCCCTATGTAAAAGAACCTGAATCCGACATTGATGAGCTTAACGGTGCTTTGCCAGTGTTTGATGAACCGCCAGCAAGTCCGGTGCAAGGGCGCAGCCAAAATCAGGAAGTAGATGAGGAAGTTCTCAGGCCGTTGGGAAATGCACTGGATTTAACGGTTGACAGTTCCCCTTCAATTTAAAATATACCTCGCAGAGGACACATCTCAGGGTGTGTCCGTTTAATCAAGTCAGCCTTGATCTGAAATTAATTATTCAGAATAGGATTGCGCAAAAATATAATGTTCTTGAGGTGAAAAAATGCTTTTCTGTGTAGAAAATGAAGTTTTTACCGATGGTGTGGCAAAGAAAATTATTCTCCATAAGAAAGTGCCGCTTTATTCATCCCTCTTAAATTTTATGGAGATAAGCCTTGTTCAAATGGGTTATATAATACAAGAAGGAGCGTGTGATGAAAACACTAAAGTTAAATCAGAATTATTAGTTCCATTAGCACAACCATTTTATAAATTTTATATCAAGGAAAGTGACCGTTGCGAAATTGAGTCCTGGTCAAAAAGCCACACAATTCAGGCACATCTTTTCTTATTCGACTTTGTTAAAAAGCTAGAAATGGTTGGTTTTAGTATTACTTGTGCGACAGGGGATAATGAATATTACGATGATGTTGCAGATAATGAAGCCGCACTTATTTCAGAGTTTAATTCTGGTGTGGCTGATAATGAAGGAGAAGGTAAAAGACAATATTTTAAACCATAAAAAAAAGCCCACTAAAGTGGGCGTTGAATTACTCAAGGTGGGTGAGTACAATTTAACATTGGCGAAGGAACGTAATAAATATATATTAGAGTTAAAAATGCATTACTTCAACATCTTTTTTATCTAAATATATAGTTTTTAATGAGGTTATATCCGTATTCCGCAACGCGCTCATTCCGGTGATTGCAATATTAATTAGTTCTATTATTTCAGTGGTGTTTTTTGACAATGCATCAGTTGTATTGATATTCGCGTCCAATAGTGCCGTACTGATTATAGATTCTCTGATTGTATTTTTTATAAGGGGTACAGGGATTATTTTAGGCGATCGTAGTGCACTAAATTTGATGATCTCAAGGGAAAGCGCGGAATTGGAATTGCTAATCAGCGTGACGATCAACTCACTAAATTTACCTGTATCATGGTGTGCTGTTTGTGGAAAACTTAACAGGAAAGTGCGGTTCATGTATGCAACTGCATCCAGGCAGCTTACTGGCAAATCAAGCAGGAAGTCAGTATTTGAGAGAGTCGGCATAGCCTGTGGCATTAAAACGATTGATAAAGGTGATTTAACCCACTTAGAAACGCTGCTAAGAACGTAAGCATCTTTAACTGGCGTTCGGGTAGCACCGACTTCATCTGTGGCCCTGAGCAGCTGCTCAGCCATTTGAGGGGTAATGTCGGCCTTATCTTGCTTTGTAAGCTGGCTCCATGTTAAAGGAAAAGTCTCAGTTAACCGGATGGCCATCGCATCGACCAGTCTACTACGATTCATTTATATCCTTCATCAGCATCGTTCAACGGCAACGACCATGTCAGCACCGTATAATTTATAAAAATTAGTCCTGATACTTGCCTTAATCACTTCAACTTCACTTCTGCTATCACTATCAATAACATCGTTATCAATGAGAACTTCACCATTAAAAAAAGCAATGCCGTTTAGAGCGTTGCTCACATTTACCTGAAATTTCATTTTGGCCTACAACGTTCAGTAAGGGAAATTAATATCAAAGCTGGCAAGTTGATCGCCCAACTTTTGTGCATTGTAAAGGAATTCTGTGACGCCAGATTCAGAGATCATCTGCGCTGATGAGGCCACGAACTTGACGAAATCAGCTGCTGACAGGGAGCAACTGATTACCTGGGCACCATCAGCATCTAGAAGTGGCTGA
Organism: Acerihabitans sp. TG2; assembly: GCF_035013185.1. Classification (NCBI taxonomy): domain Bacteria; kingdom Pseudomonadati; phylum Pseudomonadota; class Gammaproteobacteria; order Enterobacterales; family Pectobacteriaceae; genus Acerihabitans; species Acerihabitans sp. TG2. The sequence continues at coordinate 37,816 of NZ_JAYGJO010000020.1, read as the reverse complement.
AAACCCTGTATTGGCTCGAAATTTAGCAAGCAAAAGCCAGCCAGTGCATTGATGGCATCAGGATGAATAATGGAAATGGAAGAGTGTTCTACCTGGACAGTATCCGATACCTTTATCATGGCCTCAATTCTTACAGAGTTATGTGGTCGGAGAATTTGTGACGTTGGGATCTGCGTAGGGCTGTGGCGTTTTGCGGCTCGCGCACTTTGAGTTAGCTTGTTTGCGAGCCAGTGATTGTCAATGGCATGTATGTTTGAGTCTTCGCTTTGCGCGAGAGCAATAATTGACTTAACCCATTGGCGATTATTGTATATCCGAGTTTTGGCAATATCAATGTCACCGATTAGCGAAGGACGCAGTACAGGTGACAAAATTATTTTGACAGTAAGGTCAGAGTACTCCTTAAGAGCTTTTAGAGCATTGATTGCCTGAGCAGGGATGCGCATTGTCATTCAGTTTTCTCCTGCACATTACGGATGAATCGATTTATTGATTTGCGGGTTGTGCGAACATCATTAGCACAGCTGACAACGATATCGTCGCCGTATTGACGGATAAACAGGTCATTATTGCCTACTGATTTGTAGAAATATCCATCTGCGATTTTCGGTACATTACCGATCTGGGCTAAACTTTGAGCTGAAATCGTATTGGATGTTGCAGGCACGATTGCACGATACTCGGTGAAATCGCCATCTTCGTTGCTACCTTTATGAAATGAAAAATGACGGACTTTTATACCCCAGATGTCAACGGGATTAGATACAGTAAATTCACCATCCTCTTCTGCGCCCTGATTTCCTGAAATCAAATTCCCACCGTGTTGACTTTTAAGCAGATCAATAAATTCATCTGGGGTCGTATTAGTCTGACAGGTGACGGCTTGTGATAGCCTATATTCATTATCATTGTGGCCAGCTACAGAATTAAAGGAAGAACAAGAGTTAATTAGAATTAGTATTGATAAAGATAAATATTTATTTAGTGACATGATTCTAACCTGAATTATATTGTGAGATACTTATTTTATATTATTGTGCTAGGTGTTGTAATCTTTTAATTGGATGTAATTGGCTAGTGACCGCTTCTTAAGCACCTTAAATAATTTGTGATAAACGGGCCATGAGGGCTATATGGATACTACTGTCGTAAAGACAAAATTTGACTATGTGATGCAATTAAGACGTTGTACTAAAATGGATACCTTTGACAAGATGGTCGCGGGGTTTGAAAGAGATTTGGTGGGCAGTGATCTTTTTGTATTCAGAAGCGCTGTTGACCATCGGCTAGCTGAGTTAGCTACTGGACGGTATTATGAAAACGTTCCGAAAGAAGTATGGAGACTAGTGAAATAAGAGGTTAGTGATGGATAAAATGAGCACCTTGGCAGTAGAGCCAAATAGCGCGGTAATAATTGATTTAAAAAAGTACCTTCTTATACAGGTGCTTTATTCTGGCTCATGTTCAGGGCTGAACGAAAGGAATAATCAGGAAAAGGTGTTCATTCGCACTCAGTAACAACGATTCATCTTTTTGCATAGCAATCGTCTGTTGCACGAATTTCTCACTGATATCTGGCATTTCCACGAATGAGTCGCCACTACTGACTTTCACCATCTTATTGAGTGTTGATGAATTCAGTTGCAGTTCAAGATAATCGACAAGTCTTTAGTATCCAGACAAGCTCTTCCATTCCAGACCGAGATTGGATAGAATCATCCCGTATTAGAGGTTTAACCGCCGCTAGCACAACGGCGCGACGGCCTCGGGGCAACGTCACCGATCGCGCCGTGCTCTTCCCTTGTTTCCCCTTGTTAAGTTTTTCCCGCGAGCACCCTATACCTTCCAAAGTCATTTAAAAAAAAGTTCTCCCACCACGGGATAAATTCTTGTGTTCTCCCACAGTGGGAGTAAACTTAGTTGCATGAAGATAATCTCAGTAGCGATTCTTAAAGAATTTTGGAAAATCTATCCCGACGCAGAAGCGCCGATCAGATCATGGGTGGATGAGGCCAAGAAGGCTAGCTGGAAAACGCCAGCAGATATCAAAGAAAAATACCGAAGTGCTAGTATCCTTAAAAACAATCGCGTGGTATTTAACATTAAAGGGAATAACTATCGACTAATTGTTTCTATCTTCTATCCAGTTGGTTGGATGTATGTGAAATTCATAGGTACACACAAGCAATATGATGCTATTGACGCTAACACTATAGATCTGGAGTAGCAAAATGGATATTAAACCCATCAGAAATGAACAGGATCACAAGCTGGCGCTAAAATCAGTTTCGCATTTGTTTGATAATCAACCAGAAATTGGTTCGCCAGAATTTGATTATATGGAAATAATGATATTACTCATTGAAGCATATGAGAATGAGCATTATCGGATTGCACCGCCTGAACCTGTCGAAGCCATCAAATTTCGCATGGAACAAATGGGCCTTACAATGAAGGATTTAGAACCAGCCATCGGGGGTTCTGGGCGGGTATCAGAAGTGTTAAACCGCAAACGCAATTTGACACTACCGATGATTAGAAAACTACATAAGCAATTTTCGATACCTCTTGAAAGCCTTGTAAATTAAGACTAATTTATGATGGTTTATTAATTGCTTACAAAAGAGGTAAGCGTGTCCGTTGCTTGGGCGATCTACAAATCAACGGTTTCGGATGGTTGGCAGATCTACTTATTCTAACTATTCAGATATGTCTGCTCACGTTGACGTTAGCCACTGGTACAGCGCGTATCAGAGAAAAACCGTTATCTACTTCCAATAAAGAATTCGCGTGAAGGGTAAAACTGTGAGCGATGAATTTCCAAAATTTTTTTACAAGTACCGAAATGTTTCAAACAACGAAAACCTGTCTAAAGATTACGCGATAGAAGCACTTGTTAATAATGAATCAGTTTTTTCCAGTAGAAAAAACTTTAACGACCTGTTTGATTCAAAAATAGAACTAATTACCCCTACGCCACATGATATTAAGGAGCTAAGACAACTGGTTAAAAATGAAGATAAAAAATATCTGTCGGAATGGATTGACAAGGGGAAATTTACACCACTGGGAAAGGAGATGGTCAAAAAAATAGAGGAGGAATTCAACAAGCTTATTGATAGTTATCCGTTCTTTTCTGTTTCTAGCAATGCGACCAACAATCTGATGTGGTCTCACTATGCAGGCTCTCACACTGGATTTTGTATAGAGTTTAAATCAGAGTATGTGCCTGCTCAAAAAGTGGTCTATCAGAAAACAATCCCGAAAATCAAAACATTGGCTATGCACCGTCCCTTCTTTGGACTCGACGATGGTGAGGATTTAGGGAATCAAATTTTAGTTGCTTTGCGAACAAAACTTGATGAATGGGAATATGAATCAGAATATAGAGTTCACGGTCTTGGTTTTATCCAGGCAGGAAAAAAATTCATAAAAGTCTCTTATGACCCAATTTTTATAGAGTCAATAATTTTTGGGTGCCGTATAAACGATGTAGTTAGAAAACACATAATGCAAGCAATGCCAAAAGGCTTAAAATATAAAAAGGCTATTGAGAAAATGAGCAGCATTGAAATAATCAGTATGTAAATTCTTTTTTGTATTTTATTAATGTGATCTCCATCCGGGGAGCATCCAGGCGTTCCCCGCGTGTTTAAGCGTAATTCCCGCGCCACCTGGACACTAAGGTTATTCTGTCCACTCAGGCTGGCATTTAAATAGAATACACATTCTAATTTATTAGAATGTAAGTATAAAAGCAACGCCTTACAGATCATTCCCCCTAACTCAACGCCAGATTTCACGTAGCGTACCGCCGTTACTGGCTCCATCAAAAATACTCACCGATATATTTGGCACAAAAAGATAACTAACTCACTGTAAAACAACACTTCATCAAAACGCCGGCAACCCTGAGATCGGGATGGCCAGGCCGTTTCGCAGCTGCGACCGGCCCAGTTTATTTGAACAAGATCCCCCACGCGCCCGGACGTGGCGGGGCGGTACTGGCGAACCGATTCCGGTTGCGAAACCCCGACGCGGGGGTGTCATTTTCCCGGATCAGATATACCCTATCTTCAGACCAGCACCATCATTACCTGAACTTGCAGCCGCTTAACCAAGTTTAAATCTGCTGGCATTTCATTGCGGCAGCCAACTGCCACTCTTATCAAAAATGATGATGTCCCGCTCTTATACTTATACTTCTCGTAAAACAAAACGCAGATGTGTTCTATACTGCCAGAGCCAGACATGGAGTCTGAGCATAAACTACTCACATAAGGAGATTATTTAATGAGTAATGATAAACTAATCGCAGCGCTTAAGGCGGCACAGGCGTTTTACAGCAACGCACTCGCGGCTCACGCCACCGTTGGTGAACCGACCCCATTTCAGCAATCCAATCAGGATCGCTTATTTGCAGGTTATGACCGCGTAACGGCTTGGCTTGAGGCTCTTTTCAGAGCTTAATCCGTAACTTTCAGAGTTGAATCTCTTGTCCGAGGCCACTTTTGTGGCCTTTTTATAACACATCCAAATCCCCCTATTAACGGCCTCAGGCGATGTTACGCGTCGGCAACGCTATTTGCCCATATCCCTGTACGCCATTCCAGTTAAGCAGCGCCACGTACTTTAAATTTGCAAATTTACGTTGCGCTTTCGAGAGGGGTAATGCATGGTAATGACACGGCTGCTGTAGTCGCGTTTATAACCAGAGGCATTTTCGACATGAGTAATTCAGACAAAGTAGTAAAACCGGACAAGACCGTTTTACACGGTAACGCCGCCACGCTTTACCTGGCCAGCAAGAACGGCGGTATGGATCAGTATTTAGGAAAAATGCTTGATGTCGCGTCAGTTGCAGCTGGCCGGGCTGCGGTAGAAAAGTTCAAGCGCACACAGCGTCGTCCGACCCTTATCGCCGTGCCAAACGGTAAGTAGTCGCTTTGGGCAGACGTACCTCATTCCGCATGTTCCGACAAGTCCGGGAATGGTTTTACCGTTGCCCGGATACGTTCCCGCATTAATAATTCTCCCTCCAGTTAGACATTCCGGTAATTCTGTCCATCTTTTGTTATGACTTACAGTAGTTACAACATGCATCATACTGGCCCCATATCTGGTGCCCACCCCCACATTCGTGCCTACATCTGGGTTTTGCAGATCAAGACGGGCGTCGACGCGCTCCCGACCGCCGTTTTTTTACTGGACTAAACGGCACTATCGGAAAAAATGTCCAAGTTGCCGCAAGGGCAAAAGGGAATTATTGTGATCGGACAGGGCATCCCTTTGCGCCATACTAGGGCGATGGGGTTTTTCACCGGGAGCCGTGACGTGGCCGGGACATGGTTGTCCTGGGCGCGGAGGGGCTGGACAAGTCCGGGGCGGTTTTCCCGGGCGCGTCTGGGGGGTTTTGACCGAGTGCGGAGATTAAAAAATTGGGCATAATACCCCACGAACTGAGCCAGATTTCATCCAGCGATATCGGAAACGGGTATCTGTCACTCAATGCCGCAACGTCTAGGCTAAAAACGCGTAATAACGGTGGATCAGGCAGGCGGGGAGCTAAACACAATATCTTGTGCTCCAGTCAACCACATGAGGCACTACATATTGATTATCCACAGAAACGGGGGATAAGTGCGGGATAACTGGACAGAATGTGTTGTCTGGGGTCAGTTTGGATATCGAAAAATATTGTACGGTAAGCCTGATTTTGAACAGACCCCGTTATCGCAATAGGGTGTGCTCCCGCGCTATACGCAGTTTTGCGGGTATTTTGGCTGCTTCATTTCCTTTTTAAGATCTCATCCTCAGATATCTTCATACTGCACAAAGGAAATGTTAGAGACTCTAATACCGTAGTCATCTAGGCTGCCTGACTTTTCTTCACCTTTGTATAGGGCAACTACCCATCGAGCATTTTCCTGAATACTTTTGTTGATTTTGGCAAAATATTCGCCGTCAACTTCAGCAAGCGAATGGCCTAAAACAAAGACCTCATACACATTTTTAAGCGAAGTGAAAAAATCGCTCTCTTCTTTGATAATATCCGCTACAGGCTTGAATGTTGTGCCGAAATATTCGTCTATGTTGTTGTATGCTTCTGCAATTCTTGTATCCTGATCTGGCCCTGTATAAGGATTCAATGACTCGTCTACTGTAAAGCTGTGACCTAATTTGAGGTCATCATCGTAACTACAATTACCGTGGATGTGTGTGATGTGCGACGCTGGAATAGAGTAAACCTGCTGTAAGGTGTTAGTATAATTAAATGAAAAATAAAGGCTTTCCGTTGGGAGGGGAGGTATGTATTGAGTAGGTGTATGTGCATCAGTAATGTCGATTCCTTTCACCCAATCAGTGAAGTGCTGTTTCAAGCGATCAGATAACAGTCGTGTGATTTTATCTACTTCATACGGGTAATCGTGATGGTAGGCATCACTCCAATTTTCGGAATTATACGAACCCAAATACATCTCGCTGTTTTCTAGAATATGGTCGTAATCGATTTGACCTAAAGCACGTTCTAAATCATTCCACTTATCTCCAGCAGGCAAGTATTCTTCTATCGCGTCATATAGTTCTTTGTCACGCTCTGCTACGTATGATTGAAAGTGTTTGTACCCTGTAGGCAGACCATGACGAATATCAAACCCGTTTCCTATTATGTAAAGTCTCATCGCATTTTGCCTCGCCTCGTGCTAATCGGCATCTTGAATAGTTTTTATTCATTATACATCCTCTATATGTCTTGAGCATTCAAGTTGACTATCTGTTGATTTATCATTATTTTTCTCCTAACAGTTTATTTTGTTTGAAACTTTGTGTTTTTTGGATTTAGAGCTGTAAGCAATTTGCTCACATGCTGCTCTGATTTTTTGATCTGTTTAGTGAGTGCATCATTATTTTCAGTCAGCGTTTTGCTTGAGTGTCGCTCAGCTGCAAGAGTGGTTTCAAGCGTAGAACACACCTGACGACTTTCATCAAGTTGTTGGAGCGTGATCTCGTAGCGGCGGTCTTTTTCTGCAATTCTCTCGTCTTTTTGTAGACTTGAAGTAATCAGCTCTTTCTGAGAAATTTCAAGCTCTTTAGCTCTTTGTTCTGACATGGTCAACATAGCTTTTTGCTCAGCTAGTTCAGTGGCCTGTGCAGCGAATTTTTCTTCGATATGGGTTTTATCACGCTTTAATCGATCACACGCATTCTCATTTTCAGTTAGGTTAGCTTTGAGACGATCTATTGTTCCTTCACTTTTTTGCTTCAAAGTTTCTAAGTTGTTGAGGGCATTCTCAAGTAGTTGATTTGCTTCTTCTGCCTGGCTTCTTGCCTCGCGAAGTGCAGTCTCCAACCGTGACACTTCAGCATTTTTAGCTCGCTTATTGTCCTCAAGTTGTTCTGACAGATTGTCAATTAGCGCCTGTCTGTCTTGCGTCTGCCTTTGCCAGCTGTCACGCTCCCGGATAGCGGCTTCGTATCGATCGTCAGATTCGTCGGCGAGGCGGTTAGCTTCTGTTACGAGAGATTCCCAATTCTGGACTTTCTCCGCAAAGCTTTTCGTGGCTACAGAAAACGCCAGCTTTCTAAGCTGCATCATCAACTCAACCATGTCCTCAGTAACGCCAGGCATCTCAGCGAGCTGACTGAGTAGCTTTCCTTGCCGTTCCTGATACAGGTGCTTTCCTTTGTTTACGTCAGTAGCTGAGCCTTTACCTATAATTTCCCTGATTTCCTGCCAGCCTGGCAATGGCTCTCCTAGAAGTGCCAGTTGCTCACAACATTTCTGAGAAAGCTCAAGGGCGTTCATGCCCGAATAGGCATCTGCATTAGAGAATTCACGTATGAGCTTGTGTTTAATTTCGTTTTTAACAGGCATTCGAGCCTCCAGCATACGGATACGTACATATTACATCACTAAATTGAATAAATCCGCTTGTTTTATGGTCACTCAGCGCATGAAGTGAGCATTCAGGTGGGATGTTTAAGATTTTCATAAGTGTAACGTATGTACGTATAAAATTACATTTGTAATGTACAAAATATAAAACTTCTGATAACTTCTATTATCAGAAGTTATTGTGCTTGCTACAATCTGATTCAGATCTGCATTTTTTGGAGGTTTTATGATTTCTGGAAATGTTTATCCTAGCATTGCCACTAAGATTTTTTACATCAACGCAGGCCGTAAATCGGGCTTTTACACACTACGCACTCAGAACACAGTTCCCGCGTAATCATGTCTGTACCAAGAGTGTTTAGCCGTCTCTGGCAGTTACTTTATGGCGCCGAAAGCTGGCAGGCTAACCAGTGAGTCTGGGTTATCGAGTTTAAGCGCGTTGAGACTCGAGGATGGAATGATCAAGTTAACCTTTGTGACCTCAATTAAAATATTTAAGGCAAGAACCAAGGGTTATGTTTTGAAGGCACGGCCGCCCTGGATGGATAGGTTTTACCTATGTATTCCAGTCCTACTAGCCATACTTGCTGCCCCGCTGTTAAACGGAATGACAAAATGTTGAAAAATCAGGTTAATTTTAGTATTTAATGCCAATTTCTGCATTCAGTCGCTTGTGAATTAGGTAGCAAATCTTGATAATAATTATCAGATTATTATCAAGATGAGATCAACAAGATGAAAAAAAACCAATCTGGTATCTATGTCCCCTTCCCCAATGAAAGCTACTCAGTTAGAGCTTCAGATCAGCGAGGAAAACGTTTCAATATGGATGCTAAAGCTCTGTATCTTACATGGGATTACGAGACAATTTTTATGAATTATGCCGGGGACAAGGCTGGGGACAGCTATTCAACAATACAGCTTCCTCGTGATCCTGATTTCCTTAGGGTGCTGGCTGTAGAAATAAACAAATTAGCTGACTCCATCTAAGACTGCTTGAGTAAAAAAAATGAAACAACGTGGAATTGAAAGTAGCGTCACGGAAATATTTGGGCATGAACTACGCTTATCTTGCATGCTTAACGGAATAGATGACCTAACTTTATCATTCAATGGTAGTGACCGTGATTTCAATGCCGACAATATGTTTACTGCCTGCGATATATTTTTTATCGTCGAAATGAAATCTCGAATATATAACATAAAGGACGAGTCAAAAAAAACAGCAGTTTACAAACTTTGTGAAGGGCTCATAGCTACGCCTCAAATAAGATCATGGCATCGGCAGTGCCATTATATTATGTGGGGTGAAGACATCACGTCTTCTAATAATATTAGAACAAAGTTCAGTATATATGAAGATAGTGTATGCAGGCCTAGCGTTCTACCCCGTTCTCAAACTCTTGTCGAGCCATCTTCGATAGTAACCAATACTGGCGAGTTCCTTGCTTCCAGTGCAGTAGCGGGTACAATTGGCTTGCGGAAACCTTGTTTTTTCTATTATCTAAATTGGTTGCTCACCGACAGAAGTGGGCTAACTCCCCCCTTATCACCTAATGATAAGTTACCCGTTATCCTAATTGGAAATTCAGCTAGACGGCGCGTGTTTGGGAAAAAATTTAGTACCTACACCGATTTTAATATATGGGCTGACCAAGCACTAAAAAATAAAATTAGAGATAAAGGTCACGGGATTTGAAAATATTCGGTATTTTAATGCTGTATATTTACGGTGTAGGATCTTCGCCAGGTGACGGGTAATTTGGATTGCAAAGTTTTTCTCTAAGTAAAGGCAAGTCATCTTTGACAGTGTTCCAGATCGTTCCGAGGTCAACGTCAAAATAGCCATGCGCTACCCTATTTCTGAGGCCTTTGATCGGTTGCCAGGGTATGTCGTTATTGGCTTCAACAAACTCAGGGTAGAAAGCTATGATTTTAGACGCCTGCTCGCCAATCACGATCAGATTCATCAGGACTGAATCTTGTGTTTTGTCATCACAGAAAAAATCAATCTGCTCAAGACCATCCATATACAGCTGACATTTTTGCGCCGAACTCAAAATGTTATCAATCAGCACCTTTAGTTCTGTCTTGCTCATAGAGGACGTGCCTCTGCGAGAACTTGGTCGCGAAAATGCGAAGTTATGTCACCTGGACAGCGCACATCTAACTCGATACCAAGGACATCATGCAGCTCCTGATACAAACCGCCCATATGGAACATACTGGTGTTGGGTAGGGTATCAACCAGGATGTCCAGATCACTTTCCTCAGTATCAGTGCCTTTTGCAACCGAACCGAAAACGCGAGGGTTAGCAACTGGATAGGTCGAGATGATTTTAAGAATCAGCTCTCTGTTTTCTCTTAGTACATCTGAAGGTCTCATAGCTACTTCCTCTCTACAGTGAATGTTTCTGTCTAAATTTTAACATACCCCCTATGACAGTCAATCACAGTATAACTTGCTTCAAATAATAAATTTTGTGAGTAAATTTAAATTCATTTAATACCATCATCATTATATAATTTATCAATCAAACTTCTTATCTATGAATGTATTCACTTCCTGAGCTAATTTTATCTGTTAAAGGCAGAATAAAAATGACCTTAAACATTACTCAAATTGAAGCGCTATTCAACGCGTACTGTTTTAACTTTACTGATGAGATTGAATTACAAGATGCTATTGAAAAATTGCTTATTTCAAAAGATGTTAGATTTTCCCGCGAGGTACGTCTGTCCGCAAAAGATAAGCCTGACTTCGTCCTTGAGCTTGACTGTGGGAAAGTTGCACTTGAAATAAAAACAGGAGGAACTAAAAATGCGCTTTTACGTCAGATAAATCGCTATCTCAACCATAATGAAATATTTGGGGTATTAGTCGCTGGGACGCCTTATTTTATAAATCAATTACCTCTATCTTTAAATAATAAACCCGTATGGAGTCATCGTTGCATTGGGAGCCTATTGAGATGAGCACGAAATTAGTTGGTAAAATTACTCGGGAACAAAATCAATGGTTCATTCAGTGCGAGCCTAACGTTCGTAATCGTATGCGCCGGGTATTTCCTCAGGTCACGCAGTATGCTTCAGACACGATAACTATCAGCGATAACATCGAAAATTGCCGAGATTTGCTATGGTTTATGGAACGTTATCCGATGGATATCGAAGATATTGACTATTTGAAGCAGCGAGCAAACGATCACGTATTCCTGGGAAAAAGTATTCTCGCAATACTAGATAACAACTGTTCATTACGTGATTTCGAACTTGCTCAGCCTGCACGGAACTATCAAAAAACCGGCAGCGAAATGCTTCTCACGGTTAAAGGTTTACTGCTTGCAGATGATGTTGGCTTAGGGAAAACGCTGACCAGCTTTTTGGCAATGTGTTTACCAGAGAATCTCCCTGCTCTGTTTGTCACTCTGCCTAACCTTCCCCGTCAAATGGAGGCTCAACTGGCAAAATTTCTGCCTAATCACCGACCGCACATTATCAAAAAAGGCACACCCTACCCTCTTGCTAAACCCGGCGAACCAATGCCAGATGTCATCTTTTGCAGTTACTCTAAACTCCGGGGTTGGGCTGAAATCCTCAAGCACTTCATTCGATATGTTGTCTTTGATGAAATTCAGGAGTTACGCACTGGCGAAGAATCCCAGAAGTATCATGCCGCCAGGCATGTTGCGAGTGGTGCTGACTTACGCCTTGGACTTTCAGCCACACCAATCTACAACATGGGCGCGGAATTTTTTAACGTGCTCGATGTGCTTCGGCCTGGATGCCTAGGCTCACGCGACGAATTTCAGCGCGAATGGTGTACGGGGGAAAAGAAAATTAAAGATCCGAAAGCCTTCGGCGCATATTTGAGGTCGGAAGGCTTGATGCTTCGTCGCACGCGAGCGGAAGTAAATCGTGAGCTACCGCCGGTAGAACCGATTGTGCTCCCTGTGGAGAGTGATGCCACGATCCTTGATCAGATTACAGGTAGTGCAGTTGAGTTAGCAAAAATCATCTTGAGCGCCAATGAAGCTTTCCGTGGGCAGAAGATGCGTGCGACAGAAGAATTCAACGTGATGATGCGCCAGGCAACGGGGATCGCCAAAGCGGTATATGTCGCAGAGTTTGTAAGCCTACTGGTTGAAAGCGGTGAGTCTGTAGTCTTGTACGGTTGGCACCGAGAAGTCTACAACATATGGCTTGAGCGATTAGCTAAACACAAACCGGTGATGTATACCGGTTCAGAATCACCGGCAAGGAAGGAACAAGCCAAACAATCCTTTCTGAATGAAGAGAGTGAGGTGATAATCATTTCGCTGCGCGCTGGCGCTGGACTAGATGGCCTTCAGTACCATCCAAGGTGTCGTACTGCTGTTTTTGGCGAGCTTGACTGGTCGCCAGGAGTACACGAACAGTGCATAGGGCGACTAGCAAGAGATGGACAAGACAAAAGCATAGCAGCCTATTTTACGGTTGCTGATAGTGGGTCTGATCCTGTAATCGCTGACATACTTGGTATTAAACGCAGTCAGATACAGGGGGTTCGCGACCCAAACAGCAATCTTTTTGAAAAGCTGGAAACAGACAGTGGTGGCATTAAACGACTAGCTGAAAATTATCTATCTAAAGTGCAACGAATAAAAAATGTTTAACTTTTAAAGAATAAGTTAAAATTAAATCATTTATTTTTTAGAACGCTCGACTAAACATACGCATTGCCGGGCGCTCATCTCATTATTTTTATTTTTTTTTGCCAATCTGTTTTTTCTCATATTTATTTTTATAAATATCTAAAATTTGCTCTGCGAACTCATTATCTCTGGTATAAAAATAACTGTCAGGAAAACCTAGAACATCAGCAAATTTACAAACTAATTCGAATGGAGGTTTTACTGAGTCATTCTCATACTGAGATATCCGCGACCGGGCCGTAGAGACATCCATTCCTGCTTCAAGTCCCAATCTTTCCTGTGATATTTTTTTCAGCTTTCTAGCAGCTTTCAACCGTCTACCGATCATAGTTGGTGTCACATAAGGTCTTTAAAAATATGCCTGCACAAAGACCTTCACCGTTTGAGTATCGGTAATGTAATGACGTTTATTAGGTTCAAAACCTACCTTTCCAGCCATCAAAGCGTTCTTTGGCAGGTTTTTGGTTAAACGCCAACACTTTTTGATGTGCTGACCACTATCTCTTAAGACGTGAAACATTCTCAATTGACAGAACTTATAGCAAAATGTTGGAAGGGTTTTGTTTGAAAATATTGAACATGAGCAAGTTTCTTCTATTCGCGACTCACAATGGCCTTTTTTTATGCGAATGAATCCCCAATAGGTTATTAAATATACTATTATTAATGCTAACAATAAGAATTACTACATGAAATCCAATTCAAGGATACCCCTTCAATGACCTTGGGATTGAGAGCGGTGATAGAAAAACGACCCTATTTGTACTGATATCAGCATTTCATGACATACTGATTTGACGTGTGATAAACACAACTTGAGGGGGTATTGGCAAAAAAATGACGAGTATTGGACTCATCTATTGATGACTTTTGTTATCTGAAAAACATCATCATTAATATCCATGAAAGATTTATTTTCAAGATATAATTTACTAAACAGTGCCCTCGCCTCTCCAGAAATAGTCACTCCATTCTGAATTAACAAAGCAAAGACAATGAAATCGGGTTTTTTAAGGTATCCACAACAGCTGAAATAGTGAAAGAACAAGTCTGATTCAATATAGGAGAAAGAAAGTTTTAAGCCGGAAAGACAATGAATATTAGCAATTATCTCCTGATCGTCTTGAGAGCGAAAAGAAAGTAGTAGCCGTTTGGTTAGCATGTCAAACTCAGCTAATCGCTCACTATATTTTCTTAACACCATATTAATCCTATTTATTTGTTACTTACGTTGGCGAGTTTAAGCAGTGCTTCGCGCAATTCTGGCTTCACTATACCTGAGATTGAAATCAGCATTTCAGCGGTTTGAGAAGAGAGGCCTTTCCCCACTGACTGAACGTTTTTCTTATGAAGATTAGGGTTAACAATTACAGTGATCTTAATTACTTTTGGCAGCGATACTTTCATTTTTTTGAGCAATTCATCGCGATGCATTGAAATATCAAGTTTGGCCTTGTTAGATGCTGTTTCAAGCACGAGATTTCCACCATTGTAGTTAGCTACGCGCGTAAAGTTTCTGGTCGAACGTGGCAGGTATGATTTCATTTCAGCGGTCAGTTTATTAAGGGCTAAAGCACGTCGTTTAAGCCTTCCCAGAGTAGACTCATTATCAATCTGCTCGAAGGCAGAACATGTCGGTTTACGCTGAATAGTCATCGTAGGCTCCGGTGATCCCTAAACGAATCAGCAAAAAATGCCAGGTTGCAAAGCTGATAGTTGCCCGGTTTTTTGCTGTTTCTGACGCAACATATTTACGATAACTGCTGGGAGTTATTCCTGCAATGTTTGCAGCATTATCGTGTGTGATGCCGGTGAGGCTATGCATCCCAGATACGTGCATTATCTCAAACCGTGTGGGTGAGCGCCACTTATCAGCATTTCTGGTCAGAGTGTCTGACGGAAGCAGGCTAGTGATGAAACCATTGTTCTGCTCACGAAAGAGAGCATCTAGCCTTGCAAAAGCCTGTATGGAGATTGGCCCGATCAGTTGGCCATCAACAAGTAAATTATAGGACTCTGGCCTACTTTCATCTGTCAGGTTCATATCTGATGACACAAAGCGATGAGCGGCGAAATGTGCGAGGAGATTAGCATTAGAATCAATAAGTTGATACTGAGACCGAACCAGTACAGATTTGACCTGGGAAATAAAGCATTCGCGTAACGCGCAATACTCATCGTCCCGTATCCGGTCTGGCTGCGTTAAGTTGACGGTTGTGACATAGCGCCCACAGTAAAAAGCCTCAGCGGTGTTCTCATGGCCGTCTGTCGGGTAGAAATCAAATAGCCCTACTGTAAAATTTTTCCTTTCCATCTAAAACCTGCAAATGCACCAGAATCAAGTTGTGATAAATTTTATCAGAAAAACAGGTTGCGTATCAAGTTGAGCTATCGTTATGATATACTAAAGCAATAAAACAATACTTCAAAGGATGCAGCAAAATGAGCGAATCCCACAACGATCCGAATACTCTGACCAAACAGCTTGTTCAACAACTCAAGTCTGTACCATACAGCCTTGAAGCTGAACAAGCTGTATTAGGGGCTTTGATGTTGGATAACGAGCTGTGGGATTCCGTTGCTGAAATAGTTTCTGAAGACGATTATTTTAACAGGGGCCATCGCATTATCCTGGCCGCAATGGGTGCCTTGGTTAGAAAATCAAGCCCCATAGATTTGCTGACCCTATCGGATTCGCTTGAACAAAAAGAACAGTTAGAGCTTGTCGGAGGATTTGCCTACCTCGCGGAACTATCTAAAAACACGCCTAGTACAGCCAACTGCTTAACATACGCAAATATTGTGCGTGAACGCGCAGTGGTAAGAGGAATGATCGCCGCCGGTAATCGTATCGTAGATGCAGGAATGAATACCCAAGGGAAAAGCAGTGATGAGCTTATTGATTACGCTGAAAAAGAAATTTATCAGATTGCAGAAAACCGGGCCAATTCTCATAAAACCACGGTAGACATAAGTACCGCACTGACCGCTACGATCAACAGAATAGAAGAGCTTATCAGTAAGCCCCACAACGGCGTCACAGGCATAGATACAGGCTTTGCAGACATCAATGCAAAGACATCCGGACTTCAGCCAGGAGACCTTATCATTATCGCTGCTCGCCCTTCAATGGGAAAGACAACGTTTGCAATGAATATATGCGAAAACGCTGCGATGGAAAATGACAAGCCTGTAATGATATTTAGCCTTGAAATGCCTACGGAACAGCTGACCATGAAAATGCTCGCTTCTCAGTCCAGAGTAGATCTAACCAAAATTCGCACTGGCGTGCTTGATGATGAGGATTGGGGAAGGCTAGCAAGCACCGTTGGAATCCTTGCTGAAAAAAACAATATCCATATTGATGATGAAGGCGGACTCACACCGACGCAAGTTAGATCCCGTGCGAGACGCCTACACCGTGAACACGGTGGGCTTAGCCTAATTATGGTTGATTACTTGCAACTGATGAGAGTGCCTGAACATGCCGGTAACAGGACTCAGGAAATTTCAGAGATATCGCGTGCATTAAAGGAGCTAGCAAAGGAGCTAAACGTCCCTGTTGTTGCTTTGTCACAGCTCAATCGCTTGCTTGAACAACGCGCCGATAAACGCCCTGTTAACTCTGACCTACGTGAGTCAGGCTCAATTGAGCAGGACGCGGATGTGATCATGTTCATCTACCGCGACGAAGTTTATAACGATGACAGTGAAGATAAAGGCGCAGCAGAGATAATTATTGGAAAACAACGTAACGGGCCAATTGGCCGAGTAAGATTGCTATTCAACGGGGCGCATTCACGTTTTGATAATCTGGCAGGTTATCAGTTCAACCAGAACGATTATTAAGGAAAGCCCTTATTTAGGGCTTTTTTAATACGATCCAGTATTTGGCCTTTATTGTACATCTATTAATAAAAGGTTAGTCGTCAAGATAGCTTTCATAGTCTGGGCGAGGCCCATTATTTTTATAAATACTCTCTCGCTCATCTATATCCTCATCAGCTTCCATTGCGCTAATATCAAGAGTACCTTTAAGAAAAGCTCGCGCTTTTTTTATTATATCAACAGACAGGTCTGTTTTTGTGCCTCGAATCATCCCTATACCAATGTTGATTATTTCTTTAATTTCCGCTGGAGTAGTTCTATCCAATGCCGCACCTAGTTCCTTGGAATCAAGAAGGACATCATCTGGTAAATACATTTGAGCGCAATTCGCAGCATCCTTAGTTCTAAATGCTCCCACAGAAATCACCCGATCAATACGACCAGGGCGCTTTCTGATCCTGGGATCAATACGCTTTGGATAATTTGTTGAAAAAATTATATATGTACCGGCTACATTTCTCGGGGAATCAGCCCCATCAAGAAAACTCAACGTACCAGCATCTGCACGATAAAGTTCATCAACTTCTTCTGCAATGATGATAACAGGTATTTTTTTGTGCGAAGCTGCATAACATACCTCTTTGAAATAATCATCAGCATATACGAATACATATTTATCTTGATATTTAGCACCTAAAGCTTTCGCAATAGTAGTTTTCCCTGTTCCTGGAGGGCCAGTAAAAAGTACCTTACGCATTCCTGACTGACCATAGCGGGTGTAAAATTCAATATCAGAAAAGAATTGATTGAAATCTCGCTCTAATTCCTGAAATTTTGGGTGAACAGCAAAACGTGCAGCATTTTCTATTTCATCTTTTCTCGCCTTGCCATGATAAAAAACACCTTCATAATTTCCGAGTTTCCAAATCCCCTTACGAGGTAAGTTACGGTTAAGCTTCGCTCTACCAGCCTCACATAAATTATGAAGCATGGACATGCTCTTTGCTGTACCTACAGCATATTCCATTCTGACTTTGGAGTTAAGAATAAAACGAATAATGTGTACTACTTCATTTTGTCCTAGATGGACTCGATATGCTCCAGAACCATCTTTGAACATTAGTTTTTTAATTCTGCCTGTTTTTGTCATAACAGGGCTGCTACCTGTGTGGACGACACTCGACTTAATCGGCTCAACATCAAGATTAGAATATATTTTTTTGTTTTTACGATTAATGACTATTTCGGCAACTTTAGGATAATAATCATAATCTTTTACTACAGTGCCGAAATTATTTTCACCATAGTATTCTTTATGAAGCTGCAATACTTGCTCTACCAGAGTTAGTTTACCCATTAAATAATCCGCCAGTACTATTCAACTTTAACTTATGAGAATTAGATTATACTATTAAGAATGGTGCATTATTTATAATAATTGCTCAGCAATCTTATGTCAGCGAGTAAAAATTAAGGATTTTTTATCAAAAATGTCGAATTAGTCATATTTAGATTTTATGAGCACTTTCAAGTTGAGGCATGTTTTCAAAAAAAGAAATACCGTATTCATTTTTAAGCCTTGCTGATGGTATTGTAACAGCCAAATATGCTTCTTCTCTGCTATTAAGGAAGTTGCCCCATGGATAAGGCGTCCATACATCATGACTAAGGTCTCTTTCACGACCTCGAATTGTCTCAGCCGTTGGGTCGATGACACCCGGTGCAGCCCCTTCATAATCGGGGTGAACTCGATAGCCCCAGATTTCTGGATCACCACCGCCATAACCAACACACAGCATCGTATCTTGTGAAACCATGTCGTATTTGAAATCAGAAACATACGTAGTGATTGTATGGGTAATGGTTCCGACATTCTCTACATACCATTTGGATATAACTGTAAATGATTTATGTTCCACTGGGGATTCGATTAGTAGTCCGACCTTAGCTTTCCGACCTTTTTTCATGCCCACAAAGAAATTTTTATTAGGAAAAGGTCTAACCGTGCTGATATCGTCAGCTGGGAGTGAGAAACTGAATTCTGGAACTTCGATGCTTATTAGCTTACATCTATTTTTTAAAGCATTTATGAGTCGTGGAACGATATGATAGTACATAGACATAACCTAATATTAATACTGTGTGCTACACAATATAAACAAATAAGAGCGATACTAAAAGGTGAGATTTATGCAATTAACAAGGAATTTGACTAATTTAATAAAGATCCATAACCTGACCTTTATTAATTATTTATAAAATAATTCTTATGCAGATGGCTTAACTTTACTAACGACTTTTTTTACTAAAAGTCCGTACTCTGACGCATAGATCTTAAGAAACTCCCCTGGCAAGAAAGCGGGTACTAGCCTGGCTACGCCTGTCAACTGAACCCCATAAGAATTGCCCCAACGCGTAAGCCTACCTAAATGTGTGACAACAGTGCCTTCCCATTGAGGTTTGGTTGTAGATCGAATAAACACCCCCTCGGCGCTTACGTCGATGACGAGCGGTTTGAGAGGTTCAAGCCCAGCTTTCATCCAGGCTGCTTTCGGTATACGCAAACCATTTACGTTTCCCCATGGCAACAACTCTCGTTCGTAGATCAATGTGTCAGACAAGGGTTTACTCTCCTATAAAGAACAACTCCGCCAGTATACTCAATGAGTATATCTTTTAAAAGAGGCGCTACCTATTGACATAACTAAAAGTATATCTAATGAGTATACATTTTTCATTGACAAGACTTTGTCGCTGGATTATATTTCCAGCTACAGATAACTTCCCGTCAGGACAGACCAATGCAAAGTTCATATTTTGGGGCAACCTGGTTTATCCCCTGCTCTATTATGCAGGCCAACAGTGCTCGTTATGCGTTAAAAATGATTAAACGTGTGGCTTATGCTCCCAATATGCTTGCTGAGCTGTCTTCACGGAAAAAATCACTGTCTACACAAATATTTTCGTCGATAATAACAGAAAACGGTAGATTCACTGAATTCCGTGACGTTAACCTGATTAAGTATGCATTGGGTTTCAATTTTATTGGCTCATATGTGCATGACAAGCGTGGAGAAGGACTCCAGCTAAGTTTCTATACGCCGGATAGGGTTGATTCTGCATATTCTTTCTCACCGCTGAGTGCGGCTGTGTTCACTCAGACTGTACTCGATGTATGTGGGATTGAGGAAGAGATTGAGATCGCTTATTACTCCTTAATGAAAAAGGGCATCCTACAATCAGGTTGCTTTAACATTACAAAGGAGTATCTGGAACACTTTCCTGTTGAACAGCTTCAACCGGCAGCAAACCCTGATGCAGATGAGCATTATTATGTTCTTAATCTGAGAGAACCGCATGTTAGCCTTCCTCAATCGTTAGCCTTTTCTTCTCTAAGTGCCGAAGTGAATACCAAACACTTACGAAACCATATTAACTGCAAAGAAAAAAAAGAATTAGCAGACACTGTTATCAATCACGCTGAATTATATAAATTAAATAAAATTTCATATTTCGATTATAACGTCATGAACAGAGTTACTAACTAGGCCACTTACCCACAACGAGGTCAAAATGTGCATTATCTTTGATATAAATTTCGCCATTTCTCAAAATGAGGCATTCCAGCAAGGTGCATTATGGTTACTGTCTGAGATGAGCCAGCGCCCTTATTCAGAAATAGAAGTGCGGGAGTTATGCTCGTTATTCCCAGAAAGTTTAGAAAATATTTGCCGTGCATCAACCGAAGAGATCGTGCGTCCACTTCGCGGCGTAATTCATGACCTCCCTTTGGGTGCCAATGCAGATTATGATGCATTCTATATCTCATCTATCAATCAAGACGGTCAATTAACGACCACAGAACCCTATGCTTACGTTGTGTTTGGCAAGTATGGCAAAGACATCTATCCCCTGGCTCATTTTGATAATCACGAAGAGGCTGCGAGGGTTAAACAGCTTTGGCATGTACAGCTTTATGAGAACAATTTGAGGAATTGCCGATAAAACAAGTGGAAACTACATTATGGCCAAGTCCATAAAACAAATTTTTTAAAATGAAAAAACCTGTGCTAACTGCCCTTTCCGGCATTAACAATAATCATTAGTTGACCGATCATCGTTTCAGATATTTTATGCTATACAGCATAATTCCGAAGAAAAAACGCTGCCGCGCCGCGTGCGCGGGCTAGAAGCCCTGGAAACACGGCATGTAGTGTCTTAAGCCGCTGACATTAACAGCAACGGGGATTTTGCACAACAGGGGAAACAGAGGGTGATCAGCACAGAGTGTCCATTGAGAACAAAATTTTCCCTCATGAAACTGACTATCCTGCCGATGATCCACAATCTAATGTAAACAAATGAGGCGATTATGAAGGCATTTTTTTCATCCTTAATTTTTCTCGCGTTTAGCGTGACGGCATCTGAAAATAGCGAGTTGACTGATGTCCAACACTACTGTCACTCCACTGCGCTGCCATTAACCCAGGCGGCCGCAGATGCGGTAATGCAGTTTGAAGGGGATGGTAAAAATTATAATGAGCTGTCTATAGCGCTGACACAAAATGTATTCGCGTCCCAAATATATAAATCGGCACCCGATAACGTTCAAGACGCTATGCGCCAGGCGTTGGCCAATGACGTGCTGGTAAAAGACAAACAATCAGCGCTTGTTGATATGTATATTAAGAAGGGAGAAAATTTTCTCCCTACGTTAGCTGCACTCTGGGCGTATTATTCAGTTGAACCCTATTTAATAAAATGCGGCTATATGAAGTTTTCCGACAGATAATAGAGAATAATCGTGACAAGGTGAGCCGCTGTCACGACACAACAGATCACTGGCCGCCAAGACGGCCAGCAGGGATCAATTCATCACTTCGGTACAGCTGCCCTGTCCAGCTTACCAGCGCTACAAGTGGCCACCTGGTATCAAGTGTGTTATGACGCGGGGTTGCCGGTGCGCGTCCAGGTCAATGCCGAATAAAAGTTCTTTTTTGCTAAAGGGTTGGTACACAGATCCGTTATGGTATCGTATCAGTCGAGATTTGATACGAGGTCTAAATTGGAAAAGCTCCCTGCTTTAATGGCTCAATTTCGTCAGGGTATTGTGTCCAGCTCCGCACCTGGTAGCCCACACATCGCGATTTCTGCAACTAACGACCTCGATGCCGCAATGACCTGGCTGGTTTCTCGTTCCGGGAAGTCCGAACACACATATCGGGCATACCAGAAAGAATTGCGCCGGTTTATGACCTGGCTCATTACACAGAACTTGTCGCTTACCTCAGTTAAAGTTGAAGATATAGAGTCGTATTTCAAGTTACTCCGTCGCCCTCCACTCTCATGGCATGAGCCTAAATCCAGGCACCGGGATGACCAATCATTCACGACCAGGCTGCTTAAGCCAGAAGGCCTCTCTGAAAGTTCCATCGCATATACCAGACGCGTGCTTATTAACCTGTACCGCTATCTACAGGATGCGGGTTACGCTATGACAAATCCCCCCATCCTTACGGCTGAGCGGAGCGTTATCAAAGAAACGACACAGCAACGATATCTAGATCTTGCTACATGGCAATGGAGCTGGGGTAAGCTAGTGAACTATGAGCTTCAATGTGCCTCATCTGGCGATAACAGCCTGCTTCGTAATGCAGTACGATACCGCTGGGTATTTGCTCTACTTTACCATACAGGGATGCGAGCTGAAGATGCCGCTTACGCAGCTATGGCCAACATTAAAAAGAGCGATGGTGTCTGGTCACTACACGTAGTGGGGAAAGGTAACAAAGCACGATATATAACGCTTAACAGCGTCCTGATGCAGGAGCTGGTCAGGTACAGAAGGTTTATAGGTCTGATTACCGACTACCCTTCACCAGGAGAGGAATCACCATTGCTCCGCTCCGTGCAATCGGGGCGTAAAGGACATCTATCGACCCGCTTGTTGTCCGGTCTGATTAGGGAAATATCAAAATTTCTGGTTTCCAGGTGTGATGACCCACACATCCGGGAGCAGATACGAAACATGACTACTCACTGGTTAAGACATACCAACGCTACTCATCGCCTTATGGCAGGAGCCAGCCTTCACAGTACCAGCGATGAACTTGGCCACTCCAGTATTCAGACAACACGGATTTATGCCAAAACATCCAGTAAGCACAGAAAAGAAGACGCTGAAAAATTAGCCGCCTTGAATCAACATACGGATTAATCTGATTAAGCAGTGAATTATTGCTATCTACAAAATGATGCGTTAGGATTTTTTCCCCAGTCAATATTTCGAACATGCATCGAAAATCGACTAGGTTTTCTTCGCCAAAAGAAAAAGGCCACAGCTTCGGTTGTGGCCTTTTCATTTCTAAAAGGATATGACAGAAGCGGGCTGCTTTGCTTTACTGACGGCCCGCGCTGGTTCGATGTCACTTTTAATAAGCTACGCGAACAAGCCAGATGAGGTAGCAGTGCTCCTGGCGGTTGATATTAAGTAGAGCACCACCATTTCGCAACAAAACGCGACCGCTGCCAGCAAAGGTATTAAACCCACTGCTGCTATTTCCTGGCTGATCTGCTTTATAAGAAAAGTTCAAAAGTGCCGGAGGCGCTAAATCGCGAAGTGATGAAGTCACGACAGGTGATGATGTTACGCCGTTTATCTTGAGTACGGCGCTGAAATTACCGGAACGCGATACTGATTCCATCGGCACTGATTCCCCCTGAACCGACACTGCCTGCCAGTATAGCAACCGCTCCAATGCCCCTGCCTGACGGAACATATCGGCAACGATTGCACTCTGGCCAGGCGAAATCACCCGTTGACCATCTCCATCGCCCAGCCCGTCCCCAGAGAGTCCTTTAAGCGAGTGAATAATATTTTTGAGAGCATCAGGACGTGTCGGCGTAAATTTCCAGACAGACACATCAAAAGAGACACACTCTGGACAGCCCTGGGCAATGGATGATGACTCTCCTGCACCTTCGTTGGTTGAAGCAAACACTGGTTTTGCGAGAGGTAATAGAAGCGCAAACCCCAGGCAAGCCAGTCGCAATGTATAACAATTCATTAATTATATTTCCTTAGAAAATATTAAAACAATTGTTTGGAAACTTGTTCTGGAGAGAGAAGTTTCTCTCTCCTTGATAATGAAGGTCAGGCGACAGATTGGGAAACTTCGGTATTGCTGGTCGATTGTTCAGCCTCGGCATTGTGCGTGTCAGCACTATCTAACTCATCTACATCGCTAACAGTCTCGTCGATCGTACCGCCGAGCCGCTTGAAATTTTCGTTATCAAAATTAACAGAGTCCTGGCGCATTTTGAGTAACTTATCGAATTCATCTGCCTGCAACGTGACTACAACCGTTTTACTTGCTTCATCACGCCAGTAGCGCTCTTCATCATCCAGCGACACTAAATCCAACAGAGAATTGTGGAAAGACTCAGCAATTTTTTTCGGTAAAGATTTAGGTTTCAGATCAGAAGGACGCAATAAAGCACGGTCTGAAGTATTTTCATTTTTTCCGCCATCAAGTACCAATGGCGCATTTGTACCCGGAATATCACCCTGAACTTCAGTGCGGTCTCCTGCTTCAGCCTGATCGTTACCTTCCAGGCGTTTTTGCTTTTCAATTTCTTTTTGACGTCTGGCTTCTTCTTCCTTCTGAACTTCAGCAAAACGGCGATTCATAGCCTCTTCAATTTTTTGGGTAGTTGGTGCAATACCATATTTACGAACCTGTTCGAGGGCTAAAGTCTGCGAAATAATGCCGTCAGCAATCCAGCGTTTAATTTGCTGAGGCAAACGGTACGATTCGATAAAGTTGTTCACCGAATTCACTGTGATACCGCGCTCTTGAGCAAGAGCCTGGCGCGACCAGCCGCTATTAAGAAGTCGGCAAAGAAGAGCACCAATGGCTAAAGATGAAAACTTACTTCCATCCTGTGCGCGCAGCAACAGCAGATCACGCTGTACCCCGCTTTCGCATTTTACTTCATTTACATCAAGCAGCTTAACTTCGAACCCTTCATCGTACAGCTCCTTTATAGCGAACAAACGAGAGTTACCGTCACGGTTGTAAGGCACACTATCGATGATCTCGATTTGGATCGGCGGCGGTAACGTGGTGTCTGGATCGCCACGATAAGCAGCTTTGAGTTTTTCCAAGTACTGACGATTAAGCGGTACAGCAAAATATTCCTCTGGAGAGCTATAGCCCTCAAACCGAGTGTTATAGCCTGGATCAATCTGGATAATTTTCGGGGAAAGACGAACACCGGCATCAGTTTTAGAACCCAGCTCTTCGTTAACTTTACGCAATTCACGGATGAAGCCGCTTAGGCTCTGTACCGGTTTTTCAATGTTAAGCTCTACGTTATACATAACTTTATTCCTTCGCCAAAAGAAAGTTTAGTTTGAATACACCACTTGGTGGGGGTGAGCTAGTATAACTTGCCAAACAGTCAATCTGTCAATGTTTTTTAAATTTATTTTCAAATTATCATAAAAAAATATTGAATAAAAACACTGGGTTTTCAATTGATGCTATTCAGATTTTATTCAAATAGAAAATGGATCTTTTTCAAAATTAATGAAAAAAACCTAAGACGCTTACTGCTCGTTTGATTGCTCAAGATGTAAGCCAAAAAGGCTCTACTGAGAAGTCATAAAAGTGCTATCAGAACTAAACCCTCCATCTAAAATGTTTAATATTAATAAGCATAGTAATCACTATCGGTCGATCTTGAACATCCTTTACAGCTAATGTCTGTAAATGAAAAATGTTCATTTATATTGAACATAAGATAACTATCTCAAGGTTCGTCATGACTACACCCACCCTAGAGATCGCTTAAAATGGCCTTTAACAGCCAAGCTAAAAATGAAATGTGTTTAGGGTCGTCAAAAATGACAATCACCATACTTGTTAATAAATGAATTATGGAACCGTCATCTCACAGGATTATCATGTCCGGAATGACGCAAAAGAGGGTGAAAAATCATTGCGCGTCTTCCTCGCGGCCACCAAAGATCAGACATAGCACGCAACCCGTGGTGAAGGTTGTCAAAAAAGTGTCAAAATGAGCTATTTTTTAACCTGATTATTTTGAATAAGAGATAGAGTGGTATAATGGAAATCATGATGAGTTGGCCAGGAGTTTCTTATGGATTTTTCAATCACACGCGATTTTATTGAGGATCAGTGCAAGACAGCGCTATCACAGAATGTAGTAGATTACACAGAAAATGATCATGTTGGTCTTATTCAACTAATGTATAAAAAAGGGAAGGCATTTTCTCTCGATATTCCAGCAGTTACTGAATGCTATTCACTTCTTTCTTATGTTCTGGAACAGAAAGGAGAGGTAAGAACACTTCCGCTTACAGTGGATAGACTGGTAGATGTAAATAGTTTATTGTCAGGAGTCTATGTGAACTCAGACAACACGAAGTGTCTTCTAATTCTGACCGTTGGGAGCGGTGAACTCAGATATATTGCTCATTGGATAGCTGATCGCATCAGAAGCAACCGTGTAGTCGATATGCCCGGTAAGCTATTTCTTACATTCACAATAGAGCGGCGAGGTGACCTACCCTTTATGCTGCCGGATTGGTGCGGGGCGTATTATGTAGACAGTAACCCTGAACAATGTGTACCGATCATAACGTTGCAGTCTGTCCTCACCAACAGCGCTATTTCCGGTGACTGGATATTGTCAGCCTTATATCGCCTACAATCATTTAATCTGCCTGTAGACAAAGCCATCACAGCCGCCGAAGAGAAGCGCCCTTAATAGAGGGCGCTATCATATAAAAGAAATATTTTCAATCTTTTTTTTAAATTTTTGTTGCGTCGCGGAAAAGTCTGGTTTAAAGTCTCTCCATGGACACAGAAACAGAAGCTGGAGCATGAAATGGCCGACTACTATAAATCAGAAGATTTCGCGAATACCCAGCTTCATTATGGACGTCAGGCTGGTATCCGCCAGGCAACACTGGAAGCTAATCTTCAGCTCGACAAACTGACAGAAGAAGCAAACCGTCGCATTCGCTACCTGAATGATCTTAACGCAGAACAGGCAAACCACATCCGTAATCTTGAAGCAGCTTTAGCAACAAAGGATATGGAACTGCACACAGCGATGGCAGCATTAAGCGCCACAAGAGATACACTCGATGCAGTGGTTACACAAAATCCCGCTGCGTTCAGCCTAATAGCAAAGATATTTCGAGGCTTTTATGTTAAGCACTCACAGATAGCAATCGATAATGGCGACATCAGGACTGATCCTGTGAAATCGGCCTCATTTCAAAAACTGGCTCCAAAGACTCATAAGTTTCTCGCCACTATTTTGAGTAAATAAAAAAGCCCTTACATGAGGGCTTTTTTTTAATAATCTCGATCTTTATTCGAATTACCCGATGAGCTAACCCCCGGAGACATCTCAATAACTTGATCCACCCGCCTTTGATTACTACCAGCACCAACTGTATCTGTGCCATTTGGATTTGCGTGTTCCAAACCTTTCTGACTACCAATTTGTAGTGGAGCACTAGCAGGCGAACCAGCATTCATAATGCTCATCTGTTCAAGTCTTCCGCGCATATTTGAGGATGCACTTGTTTCACCTAAATCGCTAATACCAATGTTTATCCATTTAAGAACGTGATCAGGCAAAATCTGCGGAAGTGCAAAAACCATGTAGAGCACTGATAGTAAGATGAAAGCATAGCCGCCCATCCACCATTGAAATGTTACCCATTGGGCAATGCTTCCTATCGCACCGGTTGATGTTGACACAGCACCTTGTATTGAAAAATAGGTTTGAGATATGTAGTCAATGACCGGGTCACTTATCAAGATCGCAGCGAATAGACCAAGGACGGAAAGAGACGGACGTACAAACAGGCCGACAAGCAACAAATAGCCCTGTGTTTGAGAACCAATAAAGCTTCGTTCTGGAGTCATATGCATGATACCCCAAAGAACAATTGCCACAACACTCTGAAACACCGCTAATAACCAACCAACAAAAACGATCATGAATATGCCGTAAGGCAGTGAAGGAACTAGCACTGAAAAATATAATGCCATCCAAGACAGTGCTTGTTTGAAGGTAGCCAGGGAATTTACGACAACGCTAAGCACCCAATCCCATAGAGGTGTGGTTACTTTATCAGCATCAACCCCGATCCCCATAATCTTGACAGAAGAAGCCGCCCCTGCTGTAACGCGCAATGCAGATACCCCCGTTTTAATCAAAACAATGCTCGCGCTGGTACTTGCTTGAAGTACTGCTAAATAATCTCCAACACACTTTATCCTGTTGAGTGAACCCCCAATCTGTCCAGCCGTACCACAACCCAAATAGGTTGAATTACCATCGGCGTCAATAAGCGTATCTACAATGGCATTCATAACATGACCACTCATGTTATTTAATTTATCGTCAATATCATTTTGAAGAGCAGATATATCTATTGAATCAGCACTCTTAGGTATAGAATTTACAATATCCGTTGGAGCGACAGCTTTGTCTTTACTTGCATCTTTTTCATCTGCCTTTTTGATTATAGTTTCTGTAACTGTATTAACTGTATTTACTAATTCACTCGTCCTGCTATCAGCTGGCAGAAGGACATAAGAGGGCTGAACAACCTGCCCTGCTGGTAATGCCGTCACCGTTGAAATAGCACTTCGAATTGCCCCAACACGCTGAAACCATCCCGCAGCATCGGCCCATCCTTTGTTAGTGATGGAATCAACATACTGCTTCATAATGTTGTTTAAACTAGAGCCAGACTGACTACCCTGGCTTAGTGATGCACCCACAACAGCATTTTCAGCAGTAGCAATAATGTCGTTCAGTTTTGCTGAATCAACATTACTCCAGTCCTGAGAATCCAATGATAAAGGCCATGTTGCAACCCAACTATCGATATTATTGATCATTTGAGATGCAGTCTGTTGCTTCACCTTTTGTAGACTTTGATGAAGTTGTTCAAGAAGTTTTTCAGATTGGTCATCAGAATTTTTGGCAGCGTAGCTACTAAGCGAGACTCCACCACAAAAGCCAAGGCCTCCGGCTAGATTAGATGAGCCATTTGAATCAGCCATGACATATGAGATATCCCCTGAATTAGAATTGGTATGTCTTAATTCTACCTGTGGCTTTACAGTGTCACTTGCATAAATATTATTTGCTAACCTTGCACAATATGAAACAGCAAGATATTTGTTAGCCAAATCGCGCAAACCATAGTATGCGCCAGTTTTATTAATGCCTCCTACAATTGCATTAGGAGAAACGATACCTACACCAACGCCAGCTCTATACACAGTATTTGCTGCCCCTACCCCCCATAAAGCGATCATTAATACGAGGGTTTGTAAGAAACAATAGCCGCTACCTGTAGGTAATAACAATCCTCCGAATGTCACTATCCTTGTTGATGTCCAGACAGAAGACCAGCTTTTACCCATAGCTTCACCATCATTAGCTGTATTAGCAACACCAACAAATAGTGAGCCTGTAATAATCAAACAGGCAAGAACAAGTGCAGCGCTGTTGAAGCTTGAAAACATGGAGGCAAGTACATTTGAATTTGCAGAAATACTATTAGGATCACCACCAATTACAAGTTGATCTATAATTGGGCCAAATACTTGCTTTAGAGTATTTACAGAAATATCCTGGCACTCACCAGTACCCACAGAGGTACATGGCGAAAAAGGCATTGTCATATATGCCACCTAGAAAGATAATAAATTAAATACAGGTTACTATATTAAAGAGTTAAGTAGAATCTTTTAGATAAAGGATAAGTGTCTATTTCACTGTTACTATTCCTGATTTCATCAGACATGTTATGATAGATAAAATTACTAATGCAGAGGACACAAATGTCACTTTCAATTCAGGAAGCCTCTCAAGCTCTATTAGGAGCATCAGTTTTTCGCAACCGGTATGCAGACCGACACGGCAGCATCCCGCCAATTGACAAAATTTTAATGTCAGCCACAGGTAATGGGGACTCGTACCGTGTAATTCAGGAATCAATTTTAAAAAATGGGAAAACCGAATCCAGACTGTTAAACACATTACAGAATCAACAACAAAATAATCAGTTTATAGAAGCAGCAAGCAGTATTCAGCATGCTGCATCTTTAGCAAGACTGACTGCTCAAGATTTAGCCGGTAGTAAACTGGCACAAGAAAAAGTACAAGATGCAATAAAAGAATCTTTTCATAAAATTGAAGCCAGTAATAGTGGTAAAGAAGTTGGCGATTCGCTAGAAAGTACACTTCGAAACGAAATTTTTTTCGCAATTGGAAATGAACAACTTTCTGATATGTTGATGAAAATAGCTGAAACTCTATATGTGCAAGATGTGCAGGCATCAGTATTCGCGGCATATGACGTTGATGATCCCGAAAATAATGACTCTGGTCTCAACATTTAAGGAGTTACAATGAAGCTTCATGAAAACGATTTTAGAGGTACGATGACCGCCCTTTACTCTTCAGATGGTAAAGAAGCACTGTCTTCGCGGCAAAGTAATTTAGTTGATTACAGCTCGACGTTGAAGTCAGCTCTTCAACTGATGCCTCCAGATGTTGTACAGGATATGGTTGCTGATTATAAGCCGTTACCTCAGGAGAAAATCAGCAATCTAATGAACAGCTTGATCTCAAAGGAACTGATGCTCGAAGACATCGCTCAGGGTAACAATCTTGATAAAGAATGGGTATCAAGCGACAGTCAGCAAGAACGCTCACAACCATTTTCCAGTAGTGATGAATGGAATGATAATGATTGGAGCGATCTGTCACTATAAAATAAATCATTTATATAAGCCCTACCCTATTGGCAGGGCTTTTTTTATAGGAAATCGTTATATGTCACTTGAGCATTAGCTATGGACTGGCGATGATTCAACCCATCTTTCAAACCAATAGTTAGAAGCGGCACAGGCTCACGTAAGTCTCCAATCACCTCAGAAATGTACCCATTACGCACTTTTACTTCAGCAAAAGATAACATATCTGCGTTTTTTAGATTTTCTAATGAACTGCTGCTCTCAATTAATATACCTAGCGTAATTGATGGAAACTTGATATCAACAGCTTCGACCCCAGGAATAGTAAGGTATAGCCTATCATCAGCAATTCCATAGTCAAAAGGAATAGTTTTTAGCCATACCGCCTCGTTAGGCTGGACACCTAAACAGGCTTGACCCTCACTAAATGCTAAGCAAAAGCGGCCAGATTGAACTGGTGAAAATAGCTTAACCTGGTTGTGTTTAGGGTGATCCTTCATTTCGTATTGTGAAAAGGAAGATGCCCACCTCATAAAAAGGGACATGCCTGAGATCAGATAGGAAGCTTTGCTCAAACGAGCCTTATCTTGTTTGCTTAACTGGTCAACTGGATTTTTTTTCTCACCCATACTAACCTCTTTTTTTTCTTAATCGTTTAGTCTTTTCCTGAACGAAAAAGAATTCTCTCACCACACGATTTAAAGTGTGCTCATCCGACTCTTTGAATATTTGAGAATAAATTCTAATTTTTTGTAAATTTTGATCGCTCAGGCTGAACTGTCTCAAATCATGCCGTATGATAGCCTTGGCTTTTGGGATGGAAATTATATTCATCCCTGTACGCTTCAACACAAAAGAAGTTGACACATGAGTATATAATTTATTGAAGCGTTTATATTCACGCTCACTTAATTTATATTGATTAATAACTTCACTTTTAGTTAAAATCTTTCCTGTTGATGTAATTAAGTGTACTTTTTCAATGACGTTAAGTAATTTAATAACTGAACAAAGATATCTGAAGTTCATTTCTAAACTCTTGCGAGCAGTGTCGCTTGATTGCTCAAACAACCCTGTCATCAAATCATTGTAGGATCTCGTCAAATCAGGTTTAGATGTAATGTCTTGTCTAAGGCATAAATAATATATTCCCCTAATTTTTTTTATTTCAATATCTAATAAAGAAATACATGCCACAACACAAGTAATTAAATTTCTTTCATCATACCCTGGTAACTCTATTAATAGAGATTGAATCAAAGCTTTTACCGCAACATTCTTTTCACATCTAAGAACGATTTCAAATATTGCTCTTACGACTAACTTTGAGTGTTCAACAGGATAACTCCAGGTTGGATCAATGTCTAATAGTGTAGCCTGAATTTTCCGTTTATTAATATCGCATGTGAGTAGCAAGGTTAGTTTACCTCGACAACAAACTGACTATCTCAGTTAATGAAAGTCCCTGACGTTGTAACATCAAGCAACAGTGTTCTAAATTTCCTTGTTTATCCGAATAACTATTTATTGTATCTGGCAGAACTTTCAACAAATGAGAAAAGAGTCCATGCTCCCATTCATAAATTTCGTCACAACTTATGAGTGCATGGGGGAAAAAGGCATCTAACCTACTCACTGAAACAACCTGTATCCGTTTGTGGGCCGCGAGGTAGCTTAAGACGGTCAAGAACTTGAGAGGTTAACTCAACTTGCTGCTTACTGGCATCAGCGTCCTGGAACGGAGTATTAAGAACCTTGTTAACATCAGATAAAGTAGGCGTGTTTTGCAAAAAATCACTCAAATTTTTTCCCTTCGTTGTATCGACATCATGAACATTATTTATTGATTTGGTTTTAACAGGTTGTTGATCTGGCGCAGCCGGGTTAAGTGCCTCATGAAAAGGCTGTGACTTAGTTGATAAATCATAGCTGGCTGTCGGTTCTGATTGCACATCGGATTTTTCAGTACTGAAATGAATGACTAAAAACCCAAAAACAATTGCTGAAATTACACCTGTTATGAATTTTGTGTTAGATAAATAATTAGTGGCACTCGTACTTTCTAGGACAGTTTTTTGTTTTACATCAAGTTCTATGATTTTTTTAACGCCAGAATTCACACCTAAAAACTCAGTGAGGGAATTGTAAAACTGACTTTCAATTGTTTTTTTTATTTTAGAAAATGGAAATTGCAGGGTATCTTCCATATGAATACTATGAATTATCTTTTGACCATTCTTTCCAAGATCAAAAACAATATCATAGATAAATTTTCCTTCAGCAATACTTGGCTGATCATTTTTACGAACAAACAGTTTTATATGATCTCTTTCAGCTGAGTAGAAACCCTCTGTAAATGGAATTATGGTGACACCAGAGTTATAATTTAGGTCATACTCACTGTCTGTCTTGAAAATTAAATATAACTTACTTTTAATTTCTGCAATCATAAAGTTACATTTAAAATCTTTAACTTTTCTATTTACCGAAAACATTTTCTAGCACCTCCTGCTCCGAGATTCCCATTACTAAACGAGGTCGGCCTGTAGTATGATCAAGCATCAATGCAGCTGGTACACCTTGTAATTCAATTTCTGGATGCTCGCGAAAAATATTCATTAAAAACTGGCCGTTATCATCAATTTTCTTATATAAAGCCTCGATGGGCGTAGTAGTATTTGGCATTTTACTTTCAAGATTATCAAGCTCGCTAATAGGAGTACTCATAATCAGACTAAATACTTTTGAATTTTCTGAATCGAGAATGGCTGAGGATAAGCGTTGCCCTCCTCTAAGGTTGGTTGGAATCCATTTAATCGTAAATCCTTTTGCGACTATATTTCGTGTATTCTTATATGCTTTGTGACACCAAGGACATTTAGGATCGATAAAAATGTAAACTGTATCACCTATTGAACCCGGGCCTTCTTTAAAAGAAGCTAATGAATCCAACGTTTTCATAATGTCGGGAACAGCTTTTGTCCATGAACCTTTCAAAATGTAGCTAGCACTTGTTGTGTTATTTTTGTTCGGACTACCCATAACAGCATTGAGGTTTATCCCGGTTTCACCTTCATCATTTTGGCTAAACGGTAAGCCATTCTTCTCCATAAAATCGACTGTGATGGACGCAGTGATGTTTTGTCCATTCAGGCTACTCCAGGTGTCCCCTATCCACAGATAGCCGGTTCCTACATTACTAAATATCACCTTCTTGTTTGTGCCATTACTTACTAGCCAGGCAATGATGATTTCTTTGCTTGGTAATTCGTTTGGAACAGAAATGCTGTAGATTTTTTCAACAACTCCAAACTTAGAAATTAATTTCGCTCCTTTTAAAATAATATCACGATTATTTGTTTGGACTTGTTGTTCAAGGTTTAATTCATTATTTAACACCAGAGGCGCAGCCCCACTAGCTTTAGCCATATATGGTACAAACGAAATGGAAAAAATAACACTACAAGCTATTAATGACTTTTTCATTTTAAACCTTAATTTATTTAAAATTGCGAAACATGCTCTGCCTCATACTTAAAGCTTTGTATTTGTGACTGTAAAGCATCAATTGCTTTGTTAACTAGCGGTTCGGGATAACCTACATTACCGGTTGCTTCATAAAGATAATGCGCATGGATGGCACAGCCTTCAGGGTGTGCAGATGGTCTGCCAATATTTGATATTAATATATACATCCGGCGGTCATAGAAGCGAAGCCAACGCACATCAGCCGCAGGTAACACACCTAATCTACGTGCCTCACTAAACAAGCCATAAATAATTGTACTTACATATGCATGCTTTTTAAATATTTTTTTAACTTCTTCACTTCTTTTATAATACTTAACTATTATATCTCTTGCTTTGCTAATATCAATTTCAGGATTTAACCATTGTTCCTCTTCTTTTAAGAACTGACCTGATTTTTTAATGGAATCACTGGTGTTTATTTTTTCTTTTTTATTTTTTATTTTAGATGGCGGGATGAACTGATTCCAGCAATAAATAATCATTTCCTGACTATCTTTTTTTATTTCTTTAAACTCGTCGTCACTTAGTTTGGTATCAGTAGCAGCTACGACAGGTATCGAGATAGCAAGCATCAATACCTCTGAATTTGTAAGCTCCATGAAATTATTACCAGTCCATAATTTCCCTAACTGTTCAATTAACACGTTTTTTGTCTTATTAATATTTAAAGTTGGAGTAAACGTTTTTCCATCTTTGCTCTCTTGCCATCCTTCAATTAAACCGTATTTTTTAACAAAATCCCTTGATGAAAGAGGCATTCCATATAGTGGGTCGCTTAAATCCTTCGCAACCAAGTCCAAGTATACAAACATTTTAAGATGAGGGTATTCTAATTGTTTTTCTTCCATAAATGATTTAATTCCGTGTGTTTTACGAAAAATCAAAAAAGGATGAAATTTCTGAATTTTCAAAAAGCCTTTCCCGGCGATATAAAAAATAGGGATTAACAAAAATAAATTAATTACAAATGTACTTAACTCAATACTTTTAAATTTAATCGCATTAAAATCTTTAGAGCAAACACCAATCAATCCCCAACCTTTTGGCTGACAGTAATTATCTACCCAGTCTTTAGCTGTACTAAAAGGTGGGAGTTCAATAAATTTTCCAATAGTTGCTGGTATAATCAACTCAGCATACCTAATATAAACATATACCATTGATATATAGTAATGTTGTGTCATCCAGAAAATAATTATTAGTATAAAACCCAATAACGGTATAACCATCAAGGCGGCTTCGTTTTCTTGTCCGCCACTTTTATTCGCATCGTTCATATTGAACCTCATTAAATTAAAGCCAGCAATGGCTGGCTTTAATTTACTTTATAGCGTTTAATCTTGCCAGCCTAATAAGTTGCGAACACCGCTTAAATAATCATCTTCTTTATTCATATCGCTATTTTTATTGTCAATTTCACTTTCAATAGATTCTTTAGCATTATTAGTACTGGTATTGAATTTTCCAGTCAGCGGCTTAATATCTGTTTTTGACTGTTCTAGATGCAAGTGCTGTGGTAAATCTGCGTGGTTTATCCCTGCATTTACGCTCAGATTTTGCGTAGCATTGTCTTTCAAATTTTCTTCTGAAATATCATAGGATTGCATTAATGCAAAGTCAAAATTTGGTAAGTAAATACTGATTTCAATATCACTTAGCCCAACTCGTCTAGCCATGACATATAATGCACTCGATGCATCTGGAACATCACCGCTCTCAACAAAACTGGCCATCTGTGTTAGTGCTGCAAGAATCTGCCTTCGATAAACACTACTCCGACTCCTTGGAGGCAGTTTTTCATACACTCGGAAAACCTCATATTCAAGAGGAAAACCGAGTCTTAGCTGCACCTCAAACCGTTCATAATCATCAACCATCAGTGTCCCCCCTACTTTCGGCATTTCGCCTTTCAGCTGAAGAACCTATGATCAAGAGTAGCCGTAAAATGTTTTGCCGGTTTGAACCGGCAAGATTACGTAAGTATTCGGCATTTTTCTTTTGAACCGACTCATTCAAACTCAGGCCAAAAGTAATTCGCTTGATTGCCACATTAACCCCCTACCGATCACTGAAGATATTTAGCGAGTTTCATCATTCCACGCGCATTGGAAAATTCAGGATTTTCAGGAATAATACAACCTTTATAACGATCCTTAAGATTTTTATCGAACACAATCGCACCGCCACCCACAATAACCAGGTGTTCAATATCTTCATCATTGCCCAATATTTGATTAACGGCCATTACAATTCTTTCAAAAAGCGCGGACTTTTGGGCAGTGACAATTTCACTAACATCTACTTCCTGCCTACTGATAAGCACTTTTTCGCATGTGATAGCCATCTCGATTTGTCGTTTTGTGATGTTTCCAGGATTAGTGTTGAACTTAGCTGCTAGCACTCTTTGTAACTCATCATACAGACTGAGCACCCCAACAGAGGCAGATCCAGAGCGGCGAATATCTATTTTCATCTTGGGAAGCAACACAGCCACATCTGTAGTATGACCACCGATATCAACTATAGCAGTTAGATCGTTTTTTAGACTTTCGGCCTCAGCAGTTGGTTTACCCTTGATATCAATGAGAAGGTCTATATACGCCGCAATACCTTCTGAGCATACAGAACTTTTTACGATTGTGGCTATTGGTAGCTCATTGTTAATACCACAGGCAACTTCACCTTTCAGATTTTCAATTTTTTTGTTGATTAGATCTTCATTTCTTAGGGTAGTTGGTAGGTAATAATCACGAACTGGTAAACCTGTAGTTACTTGTACATTCTCACCTGCAAACCTAGCACACAGCAAACCTGCATGAACGAGGACACGGTTTAGATCACTTAGCGGATAAGGCTGCGCTAAATTTCTGGTATCAAGCGGTGAAGGTACACTTTCATCAACAGTGTACTTTCTACCGTTGGTTTCAAAAATAAATGATTTATCAGATTCATTTCCCATATCACCGATCACGACATCATGCGAAGCACAAGAAGGAATTGAGAAGCAGTTCCCTTCTTCATCAACAACTTTTATAGAAAAAAAACCATCATCAACACCCGCATATTTTATGGATTCAGTCACTTTAGTTGCCATTTTTTCTTCCTTTTTAATTATTTACGAAAAATTTTCAACACACTGCCAGTGGTTACAGTAACACCGGTAATCCACATTTTTACACTTCTGAAAAAAGCACCATATGTGGTTTTTTTTATCGAATAGATATAGATGGTCAAGATTATCCCCGACATTCCGACCAGAAATGTCTTTAGTCCAGGGAAAAAGAGAATGAGAAGCACAAACAAAACTGTTGCCGCTGGCAAAAAGAAAAATTTTGGAGACTTAGCTCCATTACTCCAGTGCGCCCTACCCTGCATAAAGCCCCCTCGATTCAAGACAATACGTCAATGGCACTATACCTCACCCACAATCACACTTCATCATTATAATGCATTTATTTACACCAAAACACACTACTAACCACAATATAACACTATATATCACTAAGGATCACATAGTTACACACATGATATTTTTCAACAAGTTATGCAATGTTTATGATTTATATCGTGTCATCAAGATCGGCTGACTTGGATTTCATAATCGATCCTGAGCAGGCACCTCTATTTTTTTTGGTGCCAGCTAAAACTCTATGATACTGATATCAGTATATACTGATATCAACATATGTTTATATACCTATATACTGATATTTCTCTTAGCAGAGACCACTGTTTTCAAGCTTTGTCCCAACTGATTGGCTTACAAACCAATGTATCTACATGCTGATATCATTACATGCTGATATCATTACATGCTGATATCATTACATGCTGATATCACCACACATTGATTTTACCATTTACTGATACCCCACAGCAGACATCACTATTTTTAGGCTTTGCGCCTACTGATGCGCTTGCTAACCGGCGCATCAATATACTGATATAGATATATGGTGACATCTTCCTATTAGACACCACTATTTGGCAGTTTTGTAGCAACTGAGGTGCTTACAAACTGGTACCTCTACGTACTGATATAT
>NZ_JAYGJO010000019.1:0-104977 GCF_035013185.1 Acerihabitans sp. TG2 | reverse complement strand
CATTCTGGGGGTATTGACAGGAGTAGCATTCTCCTTTAGCTTATTTATTAGCCAGTTATTGGCAAAGACGATCCCAGTTAAAGGAGTCAAGATTTTAAAAAAGCCCGCTGCAGGGAACTGAAGCGGGCTTTTTGCTTTTCATGCGCCTGCGCCTGCGCGAATCCCAATATGATTTTGATGCGATAGGTTAGCGGGAAAAATATTTACGAGCAGATCCAAACTGTAGTCTCTAATCCAGGATATCGAGGGTTAGCGCCAGCAAAGCAGTCCAGTATCTTTGTCCGTTACGCCCAGCCAGGAAAAATGTTGGGATTCAAAACACCGACCGAAACGCTGGACGCTATGTTGCAGTGACCGTCTGAATCCACAGCATTGCTTTTCAGGGGATTACCAAATAATTTAATTTTGGGGAGGTGAATGTTTCACCTCCCTAATATGTACATCTAGTATTAGAAATAAATAAAACCAAGCAGGGTTTTATTTTATCCCTAACTAATTCGAGTCGTCATTTTTATTTAGCGAATCTCGATAACGCTGCTGCTCAACAATATTGAGGTTTGGATCAAGTAGAACACTAGCCCCCTTCACAGCAATATCATAATCAATTTGAGTTTGTGTTTCATATTCCTTTGATGGCTTGTAATAATCTGGTTGTGTGCTTGATGATGACACAGAAGAACCATAGTAAGTCTTATCCCCAGCACAGCAAATATAAACCATCAGGCAGGCAAACAAGAAGAAAATTGTCCATGTCGCGTTGTATCCATTAAGCATGTATCCATCACTGTTCCCAAATGAAAACACGCCATGAAATCTTACGGCGTAGACAATCAGGAACGATGACAGAATCACAGCCCTACTTTTCCCAATGGATAAATGCTTACGTACAAATTTTATCGTAGGTATCAGCATTACCACAAACAACCCAAAAGCAGCAAAGACCAGCCATACAGGGAACAGTCCGTATTTTTGCGTCATGTTTTGCGATAGTGTCATCAACGACAGAACCAAGAAAACAGAAAGCAGATAGAGCCTGAAAGCCATCGATACCTTCACCTGCTTTTGTGTCTTCTTGAGAAAAAGTACCGGGGCAATTGCTGGTATGTTTATCAGTGAACCAATGAAAATCGCCCAATATATATAGTTCATAGAAGTTTTCCCCTAAAATTAACGCGCCTGCCAGCCATTATTGGTTTTAACGAGCACGATTCGGGTTTCTTCTGGCTCTGCCATCCCCTTAACGCCAGCAAAAGCTTTTTTATCAACCCAACCCGGAACACCGTCCAGTTTCCATGTATAAGTCACCTGTGTCATTTTAACGCCAGCGCCCTCGCTCGGTTCAGTCCAGTTTTTGATTTCTGCAACAACGCGATGACCAACACAAGCACCGATTTTTCTGTCCCAAAATTCGACATCTTGACCTTTATCCGTAACCTCCAGAACATCGACGCTGTTAAAACCGTTAGGTTGCTGTGAAACATTGAGCAGGCCCTGATTAGCAAGCCCCTTCAAAATTTCATCACTGGAACTGTATCCGGCAGAACGGTAACCACGGTTAACCCGAATGGGAAAACCTTTGTTGAATGCGATATCGTTGTTTTGAAGTGAGAAGCATACATTGGATTGCGATATTTTCGCGTTGATAGCCTTTTCAAAATTGCCTTTATCACCACATCCCGTTAGAGCCAGTACCGTGCCAGCCACGAGTAAAATCTTCTTCATTCCCTGTCCTTTATGATGATGAATCCTGCTGTTTTGAGGTAGTTCTCCTATGCCAATAAAAGATGCAAAAAGTTCTAATAGGCATTGGCCAACAATATACATCCTTAACCAATTGATATAATTCAGTTAATTTTACCGCTCGTCATATCGTTTGTACCAATCAAAAACAAAACTATGATAGTTTTTAACTATCATAAAATCAATTTAGAACGATGAAAATAATTAACAAAATAGATCAATAAAGCATTATTAATCGTTACACACTATCAATATATAATTATATATCTATTATAGCGATCATTTTGTTTGAGATCAGTTTTCGGCGTGGTATGCTTTTTCCGCAAGAACAGAAGCGTCGGTAAGAGAAACAACCAATCCAGAAGCTTCTTTAGTAAAAATTAAACGCAATTAGGTCATTGGCATGGAGACAGGCAAAGTGGAAGCTTTTCTTATCATATTTTTAGTGGTGGCCTTTATTATTGTCATGACCACCTTTGATATACAAAAAAAGAAGTACTACAATACAATTACACAAGTATTAGACGGCGATACTTTATCGTATGAATGTCAGAAAACAGGTATTTCCATTGATACCAAACAGCGCACTATTCGGCTATTCAATGCAGAAAAAGATAAAGTTTATTCTTATAACAACATCAGGGAAATTAACTACACGTTATCCGAAGCAGGGAAATATTATGGCAATGGCACTTTGCGCGGTATGAATAATGCTGCCATTGTTAATGGAAAAGAAAAATTTTTAGCTAATCAGCGTTCAGGGATAACTATCTTAACCGATGACATCCATTATCCTTCATGGAAAATAAACATACCTATTGTGAATAAAGAACCTGCGGGTAATCAGGGACTTTGTGAACGTTGGGTATTAGTCTTTCAGAAATATGTTTTATAGACATATGATGATTTAATTTCAGGCACAAGATGGTGATCTTGCCTCTTACAGCTTGCACCACTTATGGCAACAAATCCCTGAAAGTTACCGATTCGGCGGCATTCCTAGGTTAACCCGGCAGGCAGAGCGTTCCCCTAAAATGCTGCAGAAAAAATTCGACGTACAAACGAATCTTTGGCAACTGCTGGCGGTCAACAAAAGTCAGAATATGCACCGGCCTCGCCAGCGGTTGATACTCAGGCAGCAACGGTATTAGCCGACCCTGGCTCAAATCTTCTGCCAGAAGAACCTCTGGCTGCATTAACATTCCCAGCCCGTTTAACGCTGCGCTTCGCAAAGCTTCACCATTATTGACAGCCATAACGATATTCACCGGCACCCAGTTCAGGCCAACGAATGCTGTGGGCGGAATAGAGATCGTGTTTGTCTACAATCACTTTTTCATCCGCCATTTCTCGCATAAGAGTATCGTATACTGGTCGCAGT
The DNA here is from genome assembly GCF_035013185.1 of Acerihabitans sp. TG2. Taxonomy (NCBI): domain Bacteria; kingdom Pseudomonadati; phylum Pseudomonadota; class Gammaproteobacteria; order Enterobacterales; family Pectobacteriaceae; genus Acerihabitans; species Acerihabitans sp. TG2. Next base: position 101,856 of record NZ_JAYGJO010000019.1, on the reverse strand, counting down.
AAGCATATGAGCCACACCATGAAAGCCGAGGCTGCACCATGTATTCGGTAATGCGCTCGGCTTTGCCTTCACCGATAGTTGGATTGCAGGTCAAACGTAAGCGTCACGCCCCATCGAGCGCAGCATCGCCATCCTGACCCCGCCAGGGTCAGAAATGGACGGTCAAAACGGCTTTTACACTGTGATCCGTTGCGTTGTTGGCGATTTGCGCGGCATAGTTTATCCCGACGCTGACGCTTTTGCCGATCGCCACTTCAGCACCACCGCTCAGAATTGCCGCATGACGGGCCAACGGCGCGCCTGTGAGCGTAAAATCATCGCCGTGGGTAAAGGCTTCACGACTGTCGATATCGGTATTGCCCAGCGCATTGCGCCAGCCGAGAGTGGCATAGGGCAAAATCTGCACCGCTCCCAACGGGAAAGACGACGCAAGATGCACCCCGATCGTACTGAAGCTGACGTCGTTATTCTGCCGCCGAGCGTTGAGTGCGGCGGCGCTGCCGCTTTCGCTGAATCCACCGGTGCGCAAGTGGGTGTGATCCACGCCAACAAAGGGCTGCACAAAGGTCGAACCGGCACCGATATCGTAGCCCAGTTCGGCGAAAGCCTGCATGCTGGCGGCACGGTAGTCAGAGTCAAGATGTTCCGACACACCGGTGTAGTTGACCGTACGACTGGCATCAATATCATGCCGGCCGTACGCCGCGCCGGTTTTCAGGCTGAGCGCGCCCCACTGGGCATCGCTGTATAACCCAACATGGATATTATTACTGTCAGAGGAACCGCTGCGACCATCGATATTGGCTGAACTTCTGCCGCCGCCGACCAGGCCACCCAGCCGCCAGACGCTATTTACCGGCATATCGACGCCAACCAGCACAGTATGGGCATCGGTATTCAAACGCCCTGTCGTTGCCGTGCTGTCGAGATAACCCGAACCGTCCAGCGCCTGTAGCCACACCGTACTGTCTTGTCCCATATCGGCCTGTAGCCGATCCTGTGCCACAGGGGCTCGCTGGTCATGGCTTGTAGCATGCATCTGCGCCGACCAGAGACGATCGCGCATGGTGTTGGTCACGGTCTGATCGAGCTGGATCAGCGCGCTTTTGGTCGAGGCATGAATCTCATCCGTCAGGGAGGTGAACATGTCCCTGGCGCCAACGGTGTCGGATAACGCAATCTGATTCCACAAGCTGTTGCCGGCCCCCAGGCTTTCTATCCCCTGAGCAGTGGCGCGCTGATTCGGATTGGTCACCACATCGTCGAACGCGGTGTTGTTGCGCACCAGATTCAGCGTAACGTTTTGTGCGCCGTATTGCACCACAGGATTCAGAAAGATGGAATTAAGCGTAGGGCTGGCGAAAGCACCGTTTATCCCACCCGTGGCGCTTAAGATCTGTAATGGCACCAGCGGATCCAGCAACTGGCTCATGTCAAGACTGAGCTGAGCGCCGTTGATATTCGCCACCCCCGCCACGTTGACGCGGTCCGCAGCGCCCGCCGGCGTGAACTGAACCTGATAAATCGCCCCCGCATCCAGGTTCAGATCGCCATTAACGGTAAGCAGCCCGACCGAATTACCGGGCGCCAGGATGCCGCCGTTCTCGATATGCGTGCTGCCGACCGTGCCGTTGCCACCCAGTGTGGCACCCGAATTGACCGTTACAGCGGACCTGGCCAGGCTGCCGTTAACCGCAAGCCGCCCCTGCCGTACCTGTGTAATGCCTGCAAAGCCGCTGTTCGCGGTGAGATTCAGCGAACCAGCACCCGTCTTGATCAGCGTGCCCTGCCCGGCCAGGATATTATCCATGCTGTTGTCGACCGATTGGTCGAGCTTTAAGGTCCCGTTTGTGCCGATGGTGATGGTGCCACTGCCAAAAGCCAGAGCGTAGCCGGTTAAGGTACCGCCTTCGACGGCCGTGCCGCCGGTATAGGTGTTGTCGCCGCTGAGTATCAACTCGCCGGTGCCTTGTTTTACCAGCCCGCCGCTGCCGCTGATGTCGTTACGCCAGGCATCCCTGGCGTTAAATCCGCCCAGCTCAGTACGCATATCAACGGTTACGGTATTATTAAACGCCCCATAGCCGTCGCCGGCGGCGAACAGGTTAAGCCGGCCGTAGCCACCGCTTTCATCAATTACGGCATAGCCTGAGGAGATCTCGGTACTGGCCAATATCTCGCGGCGCTGGGCGGCCCCCAGATAAGGGAAACGTGTTTCCAGCAGTACTTCGGCATTTAAGGGTACCACCGGTGCCAGGTCGGTGGGGCCGATAGGCGTAAAACCGTAGGTCATGCGGTCGGTATAGGTCGTTTTATCCTGGGCGTGGGCGGAAAAACGATCGGTGGCGGGATCAATCTGCTCTGCGCAGTTATTGATATCGCCGCCGCATTGGCTGGTGAAATACGCCAGCGCCTGCGCTCGGGAATCGGCTTTCACCTGGGTGTTATCTGGATTACTGAGGTTATCGATCGCGAAATAGGTTGCGGTAATGCGTCCACCTATCACATCCAGCGGCGAATGCATGCCGGCTTCAATACGGTTGTCGCCTAATTGAGAGGCCCGCAGCAGCAGGCTGTCGAAACGCTCGGGAATGGCATAGGCCAGCGCAATCGACGAAAGATAGGCAGCATTTGTGTGGCCGCTGGGGAAACCCGAATCCGATGCCGGTGTGGTGCTGCGTTCGGGTTTCAGGGAGTCAGCGACAATGTCTTCGTCCGTCTGTCGCCAAGGCCGGGGATACAGATAATGGTTTTTGGCCGGCGTGGTGGAGGCGTCGTTACGCAGTGCCGAGACCAGTCGCACCACGTTGCCCAACGCCGAATCGCTATTTCCCGCGCCATTGCCTGCATCGTTGTATTGCACGGTTTTGGTGGTGTCATCAAAGACAGGGATAGTAGTAAAGGCGCCGGAACCGGCCAGGTAACCGTTGGTCAGAGAACCCAGCCCGCTGATAACACTATAGCTCTGGTTACGCCGGTCGTCATAATAGGCCGCGATTTCCTGCTGTTCGGTGCGGGTGCGGGCGCGATCGATGACATATTGAATATTATAGGCCAACAGCGGCGCGCCCAGCGCCGTCGGCGCGCCGGTATTCCAGGTCGCGCCGGTGATCCACAGTTTACTGAAACCCGAGAGGAGATCGACCCCGTTAATCGCATTATCACCAGCACGGCTTGCGCCATGTGCCGGAACGGCGGCCAAGGCAACCGCGACGACAACAAACGCGGCGGGACGCATACATAGTGGCATGTTCATTGTTACTTCATCCTTTAAGCATAAAACGTGGGTAATTCGTAAAGATGCGTAAAGAATGAGTAAATAATAAGTAATTTTAATTACGATTTGATTACTTTTTACCCATTTGATTGCTATACGCTGGCACCGGTGTTATTCAGCTCCGACCCTCGTCCCCGCTAGTAGCCATGTGCTTGCAAGATGAAGATGAAAAAATCGTTATAGGCGTCAGCCTTACAAATGGATGATTTATGTTCAGTGGTGCTCTAACGTTGATGACTGGCTTGGTTTCAGATCAACTGGAGTCCGAGGTCTATTTTGCATATCACAGCCTACGGCGCCGCAGTTGGCTTAGCGAGTAAATGTCATCGTTTTGAATTCATTTTGTCCGGTTCGCAAAATATGATTTGGGCGCACCCCATGAAGGAACGACTGAGCATAGTTTGCTCGAAGTGGCGTCGCGCACCCGGCAAATAGATCTGCATCATATGGTGCCTGCCACTCGAACGACAAAAGCAAGTGTAGCGCCATGATACTAAGCTATTTGGATGAGCAACCAGATTCAAGCAAGTTAATGAATAAATAACAACAAGTGATTTATTACACAATTCATTCTTTGATGTTTTTTATTTAAAATAACAACACTTTCATTCATGTTAATTCCAGTAAAAGACTTTAATAAAAAATACAACAAAACGTCACATATCAAATAACCTTACTCAACTGCTTTATATTATTTCTTATTGATGTTATATGATATCAAAGTTATAAAAATCATATACTCATTAACCACTATTTTATGGTCTTTCACGCCAACACTTATGATGCCGTATTAAATTTTAAATTCATGGAGATAAAACATGAATCCATTGCAAGGATATAATGCACAATGAATAACCGCAACAAAAAATCCTTTTCTGTATTCTTTTCTAAATTCATTAAAATTATGCGTTAAGATTAGACTCAACTAAAAAAACAAGTGTGGTAAATTAAGCGCATTGTTTATCAATTAAACATGAATTACCTTGACATAGTTTAGTGTTAATGAGCATTTGTGTTTTCACAATGATGGGGATACACTCTGAAATAATTCTAAAATTTCACGCATAATGAAAATTATATACGGGCCCGAATAAACCGATTTAGTGGAGCACACAATGTTACAAAATACACAGCCCGTAGATATCAATAAAATCATATCACGCCTTCCTCACCGTTATCCTTTCTTAATGATTGACCGCATTATTTCAATGCGCAATGATGTTAACGGCATGCACGTTAAAGCGATTAAAAATGTTACCAATAATGACTCTGTTATACCCGCCGGTTCCAATTTATCGACTGTATTCCCCGCGGTCCTGATTATTGAATCTATGGCACAGGCGACGATTTTCCTCGCACAGCATATCTTAGGCGAAACGCATTCTGATGAAGTATACTATTTTGCTGCCATTAATAGAGCCCGCTTTTATCATGCTGTTTATCCCGGCGATCAGTTATATCTTGATGTTTCATTCATTCGTAAAAGAGGGAGAATAATACAACTGGCCGGTGTGGCAACTGTGTTGGATAAAAGGGTTTGTACCGCGACATTCATGTGTGTTCGAGCATAATTTTCCACTTAGCGAGATCCGCCGTAAACCCTCGCCCAATGTGAACTGCATCCGCAAATGTGTAATTCTGCTGACGAAGTCGGACATGCCCTTGATGATCAATTTACACTCGGGGTTATTGATTTGAGAGCGCGTGTTTTCCCGTCTCGCGTGAGTGTTTGTCATTACTGGTATCATTGGTCTGTCTGATGAAATGACCAACATGTCGTCACAGCTGCAATAGTGGTTAAGGCTAAAGCATAGTGAGCGTCAATCTGAAGGATTTCCCCAGGATTGCTTTGCAGGTATACAACCTCGATGCCGTTCATCCGGATATAATTATTTCCGTACTGGCAGACCTGCATATCAGCACAGTCCTGGATGCTGCCAGGTTACATCGCGCTTCACTGAAAAATCTCCCCCCGTTCAGCCCGGATGATTATCTGAACTGTCGATTGCATCAGCAACTACCCGAGACCCTTTCCCGACGCCGGCGGCTAACCAGGCAGAGTTTGATCGGCCGTGGCGCGCATGGGGTTCTGTACCCGGGCTAAAATCGAGGGTTAGCGGCAGGGAAACAGACGTTTTTATCAAGAGGAGTCATGATGTTAGAAAAGCCCATCAGGGAACTGAAGTGGGCTTTTTGCTTTCCACTATACTGTCCCCTCAAAAACGCTACCCTGACACAGCAAAGCCAAAGTGAGTGCTATCGGGTAAATCAAGATAACCTAGACATCTGGAATACTGCTCAGCTCATTTCGCAGCCAACAATGTCAGCAATGTTTTCGTAAAAAAAAGATATCATACAACTTTTAAAGTTGTGATCCGCAGCACTTTTTACTTTTTCCATTTAATCAATATTATTAATATCCGGAAGCGGATGACTTAAAATATCCATAAAAATTAATTTAAGCTCTATTAAAGTTATCGTCCATAAAAATGGGGTTGATATGTTTAATAAAAAAGTAGTGTTAAGTAGTTTGGCGTTATCCTTGATGCTGGGCTCGACAACAGCAATGGCCAAAACTGTATTTATTGCTTCAGATGTTCATCCTGCTGATTACCCGACAACCGAAGCCGTCATCCATATGGGTGACAAATTAAGTGCACAAACTGAAGGTCGCCTATCCATAAAGATGTTCCCAAGCAGCCAAATGGGGGATGAAAATACTACCCTAGAAAAAACGCGTGTTGGCGCAATCGATATTGTTCGTGTATCTATGGGCCCTGTCGGTGGCATTCTGCCTCAAGTGGGTGTATTTAATCTGCCCTTTATCTTCCGCGATACTGAGCATTTACACCATGTGTTGGATGGCAAGATTGGCCAGGATCTTAGTGAGAAAATTACCAATAGCAATCTGGGGTTAGAATTCTTAGGTTGGATGGATGCGGGTTCCCGTAGCTTGATAACCAAAAAACCGGTGAAAGATCTGGCGGATCTACGCGGTGTAAAAATTAGACTGCAAAATAACCCAATTGGTCTTGATGCATTTAAAGCTATGGGTGCGAACCCTGTGGTATTAGCTACTGGAGATGTTTTTGCTAGTCTACAAACCGGTGTTATCGATGCCGCCGAAAACAACGTGCCAACATTTGACTCAGAAAACTACGTTGTCGCAGGGACGAAGTATTATGATATGACTGAACATTTTATGATCCCTGAAGTGCTGGCATTTTCAAAGAAAAAATGGATTAAATTGTCACCATCAGATCAACAACTAATAATGAAGCTGGCTAAAGAAGCACAAGCTGAAGAGCGCGTGTTATGGACTGAGTATGATGCAAAATCAACGAAAAAGCTGAAATCTGAAGGTGTAGAATTTATCAAGGTAGATAAAAAACCTTTTGTCGATGCTACTGCACCAGTACGCGAAAAATACGGTAAACAATATAGTGCCCTGGTCAAGGAAATTCAAGACACCAAATAATAACATACGATTCCAATAAGATTTTTTCAGAGGTGACTAATGAAGACTATTTATATCCTTGCAATGGATTGTGTCTACCGTCTTTGTATATGGCTTTCTGGTATTAGCTTGTTATTTATGACCTTTATTTATCTTGTTGGAATCTATGCACGTTTTCGTCCAGACTTTCCAAAATGGTTAAGTTTTTTACCCTATGGTTCAACCAGTTGGCCTGAACCATTATCACTAATTTGTATGATTACTTTCTCATTCGTGGGTGCAGCAGCGGCCTACCGTGCTGGTGGGCATATTGCCATTACCATGTTGGCAGACAGAGTACCGGCAACCATTAAAAAAGGTATTGATCTGTTTGTTAATATCGCAATGCTCATCATCTGTGTGTTTATTATTCGCTGGGGCGTTCTAGGATGTATGGATGCTTGGTATGACATCGTTCCTTCATTACCCTTCCTGACGTCAGGCATGACCCATATCCCTATACCGATAGGCTCTTTTTTCACGCTTTTGTTTGTGTTAGAAAGAATTCTCTATGGCTCACAAGCAGACAGAGAATTAGTCCAGTTTGGTTCAACAACCATCGGCCATTAAAAAGGAATAAACAGCGTGGATATGACGTTAGTAATTTTCATGGTGACATTTGTCGTTCTAATGGCTGTTGGCATGCCCGTGGCTTACGCTGTGGGTCTTACGGCAGTTATAGTGACAGCAATTGCTGGTTATTCCCTTGATGGATTGATTATTACCATTTTTCACAGTACCGATAATGTAAACCTTCTTACAATCCCATTTTTTGTATTTGCGGGTGCCATTATGGCCGAAGGAGGAATGGCACGGCGGCTTGTAGATTTTGCTGGGCTATTTGTCGGTTGGATCCGCGGTGGACTTGCACTAGTGAATATTCTAGCCTCAACGTTATTCGGTGCAATTTCAGGCTCATCTGTTGCAGATACCGCCTCCATTGGTTCAGTGTTGATTCCTGAAATGGAACGCAAAGGTTATCCGCGTACATTTAGTGCTGTACTTACTGCAAGCGCATCAGTACAAGCTATTTTAGTTCCGCCTAGCCATAATTCAGTATTATTTGCAATTGTCGCGAATACTGCAGCGGTAACGATCCCTGGAATGTTTCTGGCAGGAATTGTTCCTACGCTGGTTCTTTGTGGCTCATTGATCGTCATGTGTCTGATTTCAGCTAGAAGAAATAACTACCCGAAACAAGACAAAATAGAGTTCAAACGTAAAATCAAGATAGCACTTGATGCTTTCTGGGGGTTAATCACTATAGTGATTATTTCCGGAGGGATACTTTCTGGTTTCTTCACACCCACTGAATCTGGCGCCATTGCCTGTATTTGGGCACTTTTTGTCACGTTTTTTATCTACCGGGAATACAAATTTAGTGATTTACCTAAACTGATTCACCGCACAATTAAGACCGTAACCATGGTGATGGTACTGATTGCCTTTGCTGCGGCATTTGGTTCAGTGATGACACTAGTGGGTCTACCACAGCAGATATCCAGTGCGTTGATTTCGCTTTCAAATAACAAATATGTCATCTTGTCGATCATCAATGTCATGCTATTGTTGCTCGGACTCCTGATGGATATGGCACCATTAATCCTGATCCTCACACCGATTCTATTACCTGTGGTCATTCAACTTGGTATCAACCCCATCCATTTTGGGATTATCATGATGACTAATCTTGGCATTGGCTTGATTACACCTCCTGTAGGGTCGGTCTTGTTTGTCGCGAGTGCTGTCAGTGGATTGAAAATAGAACAGGTGGTGAAAGCCATGATACCGTTCTATTTTGTACTATTAATCGTGCTATTGATGATTACGTATTTGCCATTTCTATCACTTTGGTTGCCTTCTCACTTCCATTAATCAAGGAATGGCGAACTCATCCCTTTGGCAAGGCTTCCGGGGCGTTAACGTTGACGCTACGATACTGAGGGGAAGACCATTATTTTCGTCCTGTCATGATGCTCTAAATGTGGACATTTAGGTGGTTTTGGCAGGATGACCGTTCTGATTTTGCCGTGGTCTGGCCATCATAAATGTCCCACTCCCCCTGATGAAAAATCGAGGCGAAAACTATCCTAGCATAAGCGGCTTGCCGCGATAAATTTTGTGCTTACCGCGCGGACAAAGCCCCTTTAAAAGAATGTTATGGATTTGTGATACTGCGCATCCGGACCTTCGTCTTACTGCCACGATTTGGCCACCAGTGGCAATAGCGCAAAGGCGGCGTTTACTGCCAGGATCTAGAGTCATGATAATTCCCTGTAGCTGGGGTGATGATCATCAGCTGGAGTAAACACCATGACCTTTAAAAAAATACTCAGTTGTGCCCTTATGGCATCCTGCTTCGCACTAGCGGGACAGGCTTCGGCCGAAATCAAAATCGCGCTAGTGGCGAAATCACTGGGCAATGGTTTTTTCGAGGCAGCAAACGTCGGGGCACAGCGGGCCGCCAAGGAGTTGGGCGATGTTAAAGTCATTTATACCGGGCCTACCACCACCACGGCGGAAGCGCAGATAGAAGTGCTCAACGGACTGATTGCGCAAGGGGTGGATGCCATTGCGGTGTCGGCAAACGATCCGGACGCTCTGGTACCGGTGCTGAAAAAAGCCATGCAGCGCGGGATAAAAGTGGTTTCCTGGGATTCCGGCGTGGCCAAGGAGGGGCGCCAGATCCATCTTAATCCATCCAGTAACGACCTGATTGGCCAGATGAATGTCCAACTGGCAGCCGACGCCATCAAAGCCCTGGGTCTGCAAAAAGGGGATACGGCCATATTAAGCGCCACACCCACCTCCACGAACCAGAATCTGTGGATTGCGGAAATGAAAAAGGTATTGCCGCAATATCCTGCGGTAAACCTGGTTGCGGTGGCCTATGGAGATGACCTGTCGGATAAAAGCTATCGCGAAACCATCGGCTTGCTCAAGACCTACCCCAATTTGAAGGTGATCATTTCCCCGTCTTCCGTCGGCATCGTCGCTGCGGCGCAAGCGGTGAAGGATCAGGGCAAAATCGGCCAGGTTTACGTGACCGGACTGGGCCTACCGTCGGAAATGGCCGGCGCAGTTAAATCCGGCGCCACCAAAAGTTTCGCCATTTGGAACCCTATCGATCTCGGTTATGCGGCGACCTATATCGCTTATGATTTGGTGAAAGGCAAAACCACCGCCACCCAAGCCAGCATGGGGAAACTGGGCAACGTGCAATTGGACGCCGATGGCAATGGCGCCATGGCAAAACCGTTTATCTACGACGCCAGCAATATCGATCAATTCGCCAAAATATTCTAATGCGCTCACCGGCTATGCCGCACCATAGCAGAGCCGGTGATTAACGGCAGCAATAAGGTAGTGCGGAGAACGCGATGACCGATTCCATACCGTTATTATCACTACAGGGGATCACCAAAATTTTTCCGGGGGTGCATGCGCTCGAACACGTCCGGCTTGATCTTTATCCCGGCAAAGTGACGGCACTCATTGGTGAAAACGGCGCGGGTAAATCAACGCTGGTCAAAGTCATGACCGGCATTTACCAGCCGGATGAAGGGGAAATCCTATATAAAAATATCCCGGTGAAACTGGTCAATCCGCAATCCGCCCATAAGCTCGGCATTACGGCCATCCATCAGGAAACCGTGCTGTTTGACGAGCTGTCGGTGACGGAAAATATCTTTGCCGGGCATTATCTGCAGCGCGGTTTATTCAACCGCCTGGATTGGCCGGCCATGCAGCGCAAAACCGAAGAAATTCTGACCCGACTGGACGTGCAGATTGACCCGCGCGCCGTATTAAAAGAATTAAGCATTGCCCAGCGCCATATGGTGGCCATCGCCCGCGCCCTGTCGTTCGACGCCCAGGTGGTGATCCTCGACGAACCGACCGCAGCGCTGTCGCAGCACGAAATAATCGAATTTTATCAAATCATTGCGCGGTTAAAACAGGAAAATAAAGCGATTCTGTTTATCTCCCATAAGTTTGACGAGATTTTCGCCATTTCAGACTATTACACCATACTGCGCGACGGCAGCTATATCGGCTCTGGTCATATCAGCGATATAACCGAGGCCAGAATGGTCACCATGATGGTTGGGCGGGAAATCAGCCAGACCTACCCCAAACCCGCCCAGACGCCAGGTGAAACCGTGCTGCAAGTCGTCGGGCTGAGCCATCCGACTGAATTTTCCGCCATCAGTTTTTCGCTGCGCAGAGGGGAAATTTTGGGTTTCTATGGCCTGGTCGGCGCCGGACGCACCGAATTAATGAAAGCCCTATTCGGTGTAACCCCGCCCAGTCGGGGGCAAATTTTGATCGGCGGGCAAGCGCGGCATTTCGCCAATCCCTCCGAGGCGATCGCCGCCGGTATCGTGTATGTGCCGGAAGAGCGCCAGCAGCAGGGGACGATTATCGCGCTGCCTATCTATCAAAATATCAGCCTGCCGCAACTGAGCCGACTTAATCCGCACGGCATTCTGAATGAAAACAAAGAGTGGGCACTGGCCGACGAATACGCCAGACGCCTGCAGGTAAAAGCGTTTAGCTGGCGACAATCGGTAGAGACGTTATCCGGCGGCAATCAACAAAAAGTGGTGATCGGCAAATGGCTGGCGACCCAGCCGCAAATCATTATTCTCGATGAACCCACCAAAGGCATTGATATCGGTTCAAAAGCCGCGGTGCATCAATTTATGGCGGAGCTGGTAGCGCAAGGGCTGGCGGTGATCATGGTGTCTTCGGAGCTGCCTGAAATCATGGGCATGGCGCACCGGATTATAGTGATGCACGAAGGCTTGCTGGTGGGGGAATTCAAGGCCGGGGAAGCGACGGCGGAAATGATAGTGAGCGTCGCCAGCGGCGCCAGCGAGGATGTGGCGTAATCATGAAAAATCTACTCAAACACCGCGAAGGGTTCCTGGCCGTGGTTATCTTGTTGATGATTCTGGGGGTCGGCAGCCGGTCGCCGGAATTTATCACCCCAGGCAATCTCCTGGACATGTTCAACGATACCTCGATCCTGATTATTCTGGCCCTCGGGCAGATGATGGTGCTACTCACCAAAGGCATCGATTTATCCATGGCAGCCAACCTGGCGCTGACCGGCATGATAGTGGCGTTATTAAACTTTCATCACCCGGAACTGCCGGTCTGGCTGCTGGTGATCATCGCTACGGCGGGCGGTTTGCTGATGGGGGCCATTAATGGCCTGCTGGTTTGGCGACTGGGCATTCCGTCGATTGTCGTCACCCTTGGCACCATGAGCATTTACCGTGGCATCATTTTTTTGCTCTCCGGCGGCGGCTGGGTCAACGCCCACCAAATGAGCCCACAGTTCCTTAGCCTGCCGCGGACCCGATTTCTGCATCTGCCTATGTTGGGGTGGTGCGCAATAGCCGCGCTGATCGCAGTGGGCTATTTTATGCGTTACAGCCGTACCGGGCGCGCGTTATACACCGCCGGCGGCAACGCCACTGCTGCCTATTACACCGGCATTAATGCCGGCAAAATGCAGTTTATCAGTTTCTGTTTATCCGGCACGCTAGCCGGGTTCTGTGGTTATTTGTGGATCACCCGGTTTGCTGTGGCCTATGTGGATGTGGCCAATGGTTTCGAATTGCAAATCGTCGCCGCCTGCGTTATCGGTGGCATCAGCACCATGGGCGGCATCGGTACCGTACCGGGCTGCCTGCTGGGGGCACTGTTTTTGGGGGTGATCAATAACGCCCTACCGGTGATCGGCGTATCGCCATTTTGGCAAATGGCGATTTCCGGCGCCGTGATCGTCATTGCCGTGATCATGAATGAACGGGCCAATAAACGTAAGGGGCGGTTGATCCTGCGCAACGCCGTCCTGATGCCGCCGCCCGCCGCCCCTGGACCCGATAGCAATAAGAGGCCGGTATCATGAATAAGACCCTTGTCTCACCCACACATCCCGAATCCGCGCCGCCGCAGCATAACGCTTTTTGGTGGCGTTTTGTCAGTTGGGAAGGTTTTTTGCTGGCAGTGACGATGGCGGTATTCGCCATAAACGCCGCCGCGTCCCCCTACTTCCTCAATATCTGGAACCTGTCGGATGCCACATTTAATTTTACCGAAAAAGCGATTATCGTGCTGCCGATGGCGATGCTGATTATCGCCCGGGAAATCGATCTGTCGGTGGCGTCAACGATGGCGCTGAGCTCCACCATCATGGGCTTTTGCGCCCAGGCCGGGCTGGCCACTCCCTGGCTGGTCTGCGTTGGATTGGGGGTCGGGCTGCTATGCGGTGCCATTAACGGCCTGCTGGTGACACGTTTAAATTTGTCCTCCATCGTTATCACCATCGGCACCATGAGTTTATTTCGCGGCATCACCTACGTATTGCTGGGCGATCGGTCAATTAGCCACTATCCGGCCAACTTTGCCTATTTTGGTCAAGGCTATGTATTCGGCGCACTGTCGTTTGAGTTCGCGTTATTTATCCTGCTGGCGCTGCTGTTTTACGGCTTGCTGCATAAAACCAATTTTGGCCGTCGGACCTTTGCTATCGGCAATAATCCCGTCGCGGCTTATTATTCCGGCATCAATGTAAAACGCCATAATCTTATTTTATTTGTGCTGGTGGGGTTATTGTCCGGCCTGGCGGCGGTGCTGCTGACGTCCCGCTTGGGCAGCACCCGACCCACTCTCGCCCTGGGCTGGGAACTCAACGTGATCACCATGGTGGTGCTGGGCGGGGTGAGCGTGCTGGGCGGGTCGGGCAGCATGATCGGCGTGATTATCGCCGCCTTCCTGATGGGACTGGTGACCTTTGGCCTGAGCCTGCTGAACGTGCCGGGCATCGTCATGTCCATTATTGTCGGACTGATGCTGATAGTGGTGATCTCGCTGCCGATCCTGACCCGGCGTTTTATGGCGCGCAAACGATAATACCCGTGGGTCTGGCGCCCATGCATCGCTTTGCCCGATAGAGATTGATCGTCATCAAGGGAGAACACGGGTAATGATCGTATTGTATGACAAATCATAATACGAGCATTGGGGCATGAAAAACTTCTTAACCGAGCTACTACATCAAAAAATTACCCGCCGCGACGCCATGAAAGACGCCGCAAAAATCAGTGCCGCCGTGGCCATCTCCAGTTCGATTACCCTCCCCTTCGCTGCCAGCGCGCAGCAGCCCGGCCAGGTTAACAGTGGCGATATGACCGCCGGCGAAACGGTTAGACATAGCGCCTGCCTGGTAAACTGCGGTAGCCGCTGCGCATTAAAAGTGATCGTCAAAGACGATCGCATCGTACGGATTGAACCAGAGGACAGCAAAGACGATAACGTCTTCGGCGAGCACCAGATTCGTCCTTGCCTGCGCGGCCGAGCCAACCGCTGGCGCGTCTATAGCCCCGATCGTCTTAAATACCCAATGAAACGGGTAGGTAAGCGCGGCGAGGGCAAATTCAAGCGCATCACCTGGGAGGAAGCTACCGCCCTGGTAGCTTCGGAGCTGAAACGGGTAATTGATAAATACGGCAATGAAGCGGTCTACTATAATTATCAGTCCGGTGCTTATTACCAGACTCAGGGTACCCCGGCCTGGAAACGACTGCTGAATATGGCGGGCGGGTACCTTAATTATCACAACACCTATTCCAACGGGCAAATCCTGGCGGCGACCCCATATAGCCAGGGAAAATACGTCGGCAGTCATTTCAGCGAAATCCATCACTCGGATATGGTGCTGTTTTTTGGCGTCAATCTGTCTGAAACCCGGATGTCCGGCGGCGGGCAGGTTGAGGAAATGCGCCGGGCACTTGAAGCGTCCCAGGCAAAGGTCGTCATTGTCGATCCCCGTTATACCGACTCGGTGATCACCGAACACGCCGAATGGCTCCCCCTGCGTCCCACTACCGACGGAGCGCTGGTGGCCGGCCTTGCTTATACCCTGATAACCGAAAGTCTGATCGATGAAGCACAGGTGAATCGCTATTGCGTGGGTTTTGACGCGACCACCCTGCCCGCTTCCGCCCCGGCCAACGCCAGTTATAAAGACTATATCCTTGGAAACGGCGACGATCGGATAGTTAAAACGCCGGAATGGGCCGCGGAGATCACCGGCATCCCGGCGATACGCATCCGCCAGCTGGCGCGTGAAATCGCCGGTGCGCGGGCATGTTATATTTGCCAGGGCTGGGGCCCGCAGCGCCACGCCAACGGCGAACAAACCTCGCGCGCCATCCAGATGTTACCCATGCTAACCGGCCACTTCGGCCGCCCCGGCACCAACAATGGCAATTGGCCTGAGGCCACCGAGTACGGCGTGCCGTCGCTACCCACCGGTAAAAATCCGGTTAAAATGTCGATCCCCTGTTATTTGTGGACCGACGCCATTGCCACGCCGGAAAAAATGACCGCCACGACAATGGGCGTCCAAGGGGGCGATAAGCTGAACGTCGGCATCAAATTTATTTTGAACCAGGCCGGCAATGTCCTGATTAACCAGCATGGCGAAATCAACCGCACCCGAAAAATCCTGGAAGACGATACCTTGTGCGAAACCATCGTCGTGATCGATAACCATATGACCGCCAGCGCCAAATTCGCCGATATCCTGTTGCCGGAAACCAGCTATCTGGAAGCGGAGGATTTAGTGGATAACTCCTATGCCTCCGGCTCGTACAATTATATGATCGCCATGCAAAAAACCATTACGCCTATGTGGGAAGTGCGCAGCACCTATGATATCTGCGCCGATATCGCCGACCATTTTGGTCTGCGCACCCGCTTTACCGAGGGCCGGACACAGTCCCAATGGATAGAAAAAAACTATCAGCAAGTCAAAGCCAACCGGCCTTACCTGCCTGATTGGAGCGTAGCCAAAAACCTGGGGGTGGTCGATCAACAGATCGCCACGGAAAAACAAAGCATCGCCTTTGCGGATTTCCGTCAGGATCCCCAGACGTATCCGTTGGCCACGCCATCGGGAAAAGTTGAAATTTACTCCGCAGCGCTGGCAAAACTGGCCGCGTTATGGATCTTGCCGCCGGGGGAAAGAATTTCAGCGATACCGGATTTTTGCCCGGCCCCGGAATCTCATCTCAATAAAGCGATGACGGCGAAGTTTCCGTTACAACTTACGGGGTTCCATACCAAAGGACATACCCACTCCACATACAATAATGTGCCGCAACTGCATGAGGCGGTGCCTGACGAAGTTTGGATCAACCCCATCGATGCCCAGGCGCGCAATATTCAATCCGGTGACCGGGTCAGAATTTTTAACGACCGCGGCATCCTGGAAATTGGCTGCAAGGTCACCAACCGCATTCTTCCCGGGGTAACGGCTATGCCGCAAGGGGCCTGGAACCGACGCAACGCGCAAGGAGTAGATATCGGTGGCTGTATTAATACTCTGACCAGCCACAACCCGTCGCCGCTGGCCAAGGGCAATCCGCAACATACCAATCTGGTAGAGATACAGCGCGTCTGATGAGGAATATTAACCAATGAAACAATACGGCTTTTATGTGGATTCCTCCCGTTGCTCCGGCTGTAAAACCTGTCAGGTGAGCTGCAAGGATAAAAAAAATCTCGATGTGGGTCCCAAATTCCGCCGGGTGTATGAATATGGCGGCGGTGCCTGGGTCAAAGAGGGCAATGCCTGGCAAAATAATACCTTTACCTATTATCTTTCCATTGCCTGTAATCACTGCGACAATCCCGCCTGCGTCGCCGGCTGCCCTACCGGCGCGATGTATAAGCGTGAAGAGGATGGCCTGGTGCTGGTCAACGATGAACTTTGCGTTGGCTGCCGCTATTGCGAGATGCGTTGCCCTTACGGTGCGCCGCAGTTTGATCATCAAGCCAAGGTCATGCGCAAATGCGATGGCTGCCTGGACAGGCTAGAGCAAAATCTGAAGCCGATTTGCGTGGAATCTTGTCCGCAGCGCGCGCTGGATTTCGGTCCCATTGACGAACTGCGTGACAAATATGGCACGGAAAATGAAATTGCCCCGCTGCCGTGCGCGCAACTGACGTATCCCAACCTGATCGTCAAACCGCATCCCAATGCCCGCCGAACCGGCGATAAGGAAGGCGCGGTGCTCAATCCCAAGGAGATCTCCAATGCATGAGTTGCCTCTGGTGTTTTTCACCGTCTTTACCCAAAGCGCCATTGGGGCCTTTATTGTGCTGCTTATCGCGGGATTATGCCGACATATCAACGCGCGCAGGCTGGCAACGGGGCTATTCGGCGCGATGTGTCTGTTCGTGGCGGCACTGATGATAAGTACATTCCATCTCGGCCAGCCGCTGCGGGCAATCAATACCCTGTTCGGCGCTGGACGCTCGCCCATGAGCAACGAAATCGTATTGGCCGGGATGTTTTGCGCGCTCGGCGGCATCGCTGCTCTGGGGATGTTGATTAATCGGGGAGCGCAAACGGCATTTTTGTGCCTAGCCTGGCTGGCGGCGCTGGTCGGACTGGGTTTCCTCGCGGCCGTTACCCGGGTCTATCAGTTGTCTACCGTTGCCACCTGGGCGAGCAATTACACCAGCGCCATCATGCTGTTGACCGCCTTTATCGGCGGCGGCGCCCTGGCCGCCGCCCTTGGAGCCCGGCGCCTGGGCATCGGGCTCAGCCTGGTGGCGACGCTTATCAGTCTGTGCCTGCGCCCAGGTTATATCGCCATGTTAATGAGTGCCGATAGCGCTCTGGCGACGGCGCAACTGGCCTGGTTCAGCGCCCAGTTGATCCTGCTGTCGATCGGCGTGGTGGGCGGCATCATTAATTTGCGCCGCATCCCATTACCCGGCCTGGTCACCGCCTGCGCCCTGGTGGTGATAGCCGGCGAACTGGCTGGGCGCATCGCCTTTTATAATCTGTGGGCCATCCCCATGTAAGCGCTGTCCGGCGGTCGGGGGTCCCCCGGGCCGCCTTTTCCCCATGGAGAATTGCCGTGACATCTGTTGCCGTATTACCCCGCCTGCTGGGCGCTTTGTTTTATTATTCCCCCGGGACACCGGAAATTGACAACGTCGGCGTCGAACTCGGCCGGTTGCCGGATCTGTATCCATGGGTCGATAAACACGCGCTGACGGTGTTGTGCGCTCAGTGGGTTTTGCCAGCGGCCGATGATTTCAACTATCAGTTTTCGGTGCTGTTCGAGGGCCAGGGTGAAATGAGCGCGCCGCCCTGGGGATCGGTTTATCTGGATCAAAAAAATCTGCTGATGGGCGATTCATTGGCGCGCTACCGGACATTCCTCCGGCAACAGGGGTTATCCTTCAGCGGTCAGCATAACGAACCCGAGGATCAGTTCGGACTGATGCTTCTGGCCCTGGCCTGGCTGCTGGAACAAGATAATAACGGGGCGGCGAAGGTGTTGCTGGAGCAGCATTTGCTGCCCTGGAGCGGTCGCTATTTAACCCTACTGGCGGCAAATACGGTAAGCGATTTTTATGCACGACTGGCCCGCATCGCAGACATATGGCTGCAGGACTTACGCCAGCGCTACGATTTACATTCCACCGCACCGCGTCTGTATTTTTGAGAACCGCATAACATGGATAAATCGGCTCTGTTTTATCATGAATATCTTACACACCGGCAGGCAAGCCGGCGAGGATTATTGCGTGGATTGTTGAGTGCGTCGCGCAAGACGCTGGTTCCGATCGCGGCATATCCACCAGGACCGGCACGCCCGCCGGGCGCATTACCCGAAAATATATTTCTCAGCCGCTGCGATCAATGCCAAGGCTGCGTCGAGTGTTGTCAGCCCGGCGTATTGGTACGCGATGACGACGGATATCCGCGCCTGAACATCGAGTATGCCGCCTGTACCGCCTGCGGCGCATGTATCGACGTCTGCACCGGCGAAGCCCTGCTTGCCCAGACGCGATTCGATACCGGGCTACGCC
The DNA here is from genome assembly GCF_035013185.1 of Acerihabitans sp. TG2. Classification (NCBI taxonomy): domain Bacteria; kingdom Pseudomonadati; phylum Pseudomonadota; class Gammaproteobacteria; order Enterobacterales; family Pectobacteriaceae; genus Acerihabitans; species Acerihabitans sp. TG2. The sequence goes on along the minus strand of NZ_JAYGJO010000019.1, from coordinate 83,176 downwards.
CGGTACTTAACGCCGCTGCCTGCATCAATCCGCGCAGCCGCTGCGGGCTTTGCGCCGCCGTCTGTCCTACCCAGGCGCTGACCATCGGCCAGGGAAACGGCCTGCCGTCGGTTGACGAGCAACGCTGCAACGGCTGTGGTGAATGCCTGATTCAGTGTGCAGATCGCGCTATTAGTCTCGAATCACCGTCCCCGGTCAGGACATAATCAGCCCACCGTCGATATTAATGAATAGAGAGATTAACGGGATATCAGCGTAACCTTGAGAATTCGCCTTGAATAGAATGCCGGTGGAACCACCGGCATGAATAATTAATGTTGTTTTTCGAGTGCTTCCCAGAGTCCGAGAAGATAGGTCGCCCCTAAGGCTCGGTCATATAAACCGTAGCCTGGACGACCGGTTTCGCCCCAGATAAAACGACCATGGTCAGGGCGTATATAACCATTAAAACCATTGTCATGCAGCGCTTTCATTACCTTGTACAGGTCCAGTGAACCGTACTGGGATAAATGTGCTGACTCATAGAAATCTTTATCTTTAATGATTTTGATATTACGTACATGAGCAAAGTGAATGCGCTTACGCCGGGTAAATTCAGCCAGAATTTCATACACATTGTTTTCAGGATCTTCCGCAATGGAACCGGTGCACAGCGTGATACCGTTCGCCTCAGAATCCACCGCGTTGCAAAGCCAGTCCAGATCTTCGCGGTTTTTAACCACGCGTGGTAGGCCAAAAATGGAATATGGCGGATCGTCTGGATGAATGGCCATTTTAATGCCGACTTCTTCGCACACGGGCACAACAGCTTTCAGAAAATATACCAGGTTTTCGCGAAGTTTATCGTCATCAACATCTTTGTATTTAGCGAACAACTCCTGCACTTTCGCCAGGCGCTCAGGTTCCCAACCAGGAAGGGCGAAGCCATTTGAATTTTTGAGGACTTCCTTAACAACTTCATCGAGGCTTTTATCGATATCTTTTTTTTCAAAAGCCATGGTCAACGAGCCATCCGGCAGAACATAGTTCATGTCCGTTTTCATCCAGTCGAAGACCGGCATGAAGTTGTAGCAAATGACTTTTATGCCAATTTCCGCCAGGTTGCGGATAGTCTGTTTGTAATTCGCAATATACTGGTCGCGGTTTTCGTTGCCTATTTTGATGTCATCATGGATATTAACACTTTCAATGACTTCCATTTTCAGACCCGCGGCACGAACGTGATCCGCCATCACGTTGATTTTATCTTTCGGCCATACATCACCAACCGGAACGTCATATAGCGCGCCCACGATGCCTTCCACTCCGGGAACTTGTCGGATATGTTCCAGCGGAATTTTGTCTTCATCTGGTCCAAACCAGCGCATTGTCATTTGCATAAGTTTTATTACCCCTAAACGTTAAATCTTCACCTACCATACTAGTATCTATAGTAAAGACTAGCAAGGCAACTTTATGCGATCATAATCACACAATGGAATTCTGCCGGTATCGGATTGTTATTCACCGGCCAACATGTTTGAGATGTCGACCTGTTGATCGTTCTTTACGAGGAAACCCGCTTCAAGAAACTGAAGCGGGCTTTTTGCTTTGTGATTTAACTCTTTGAAACCGATGATTTACGTCTTTAAAACCGGTCGACGTCGTTCAGAGGTCAAATCGATCCAGATTCATCACCTTCGTCCAGGCCGCGACAAAGTCTTTAACAAACTTTTCTTTGGCATCACTGCTGGCGTACACCTCTGCTGAAGCACGTAATACGGCATTCGAACCAAACACCAGATCGGCACGCGTTGCGATAAATTTGACCTGCCCGCTGAGGCGATCACGTCCTTCAAATGTTTCTTCGGAGGAGTCAGTTGCTTTCCATTCCGTGCCCATATCAAGCAAATTCACAAAAAAGTCAGTGTTAAGTTCACCCACTTTGTTAGTGAAAACGCCGTGTTGACTGCCATCGTAGTTTGTGCCGAGCACCCGTAATCCACCGATAAGTGCCGTTAATTCCGGCACGGTTAGCGTAAGCTGTTGAGCCTTGTCAATCAGGAGATTTTCAGTCGACGTACTGCCGGAAAAACCACGATAGTTACGCAAACCATCCGCTTTTGGTTTAAGCAATTCGAACGATTCAATATCAGTCTGATCCTGACGGGCATCCACACGACCTGCAGTGAAAGGTACTTCAATCGCTACGTTGACCGCTTTTGCCGCCTGTTCAACACCGACCACGCCAGCCAGAACGATCACATCGGCCAGAGACGCTTTCTGTAATGACCGTTGAATAGATTCCAGAGTGGGCAGTACACGGGCAGCAATGGCGTTAACATCCCATTCCCTTTGCGGTAGCAGCGCCAGCCGTGCACCGTTTGCACCTCCCCGTTTGTCACCACCACGGAAGGTTGAAGCCGAAGCCCACGCCACCGACGTCAGTTCACCGATGGTAAGGCCGGAAGCGGCAATTTTTGCTTTCAGCAACTCGATATCGGCGGTAGTTGGGTGATACACCGGCAGCGGCAGCGGGTCTTGCCAGATTAAGTCTTCTTTTGGTACCTCTGGTCCGATATAACGGGCTTTTGGCCCCATATCTCTGTGAGTCAGTTTGTACCACGCGCGGGCAAACGCTTCGTTAAAGGCCTGTGGATCGCCATGGAAACGACGCGATATCTTCTCAAATTCCGGATCGACACGAAGCGTCAGATCGGTGACCAGCATGGTCGGTTTGCGTTTTTTCGAAGCATCAAAAGGATCGGGAATACTATCCGGCGCATTGGCCGCTTCAAACTGGATAGCGCCCGCAGGACTGCGCGTCTGTACCCACTCATATTTAAACAGATTTTCGAAGAAGTAATGGCTCCACTGTGTTGGCGTCTGAGACCAGATCACTTCCAGACCGGAGGTGATAGCATCAGCTCCGGCACCGGTTCCATGACTGCTTGCCCAGCCCAGGCCTTGCGCTTCAATAGGTGCGGTTTCAGGGTCAACACCGACATGACTGGCAGGACCGGCGCCATGTGTTTTGCCGAGCGTATGGCCACCGGCGATTAACGCCACAATCTCTTCATCGTTCATCCCCATATTGCCGAAGGTAGCGCGGATAGCCGGGGCTGCCGAAGCAGGATCACCACTGTGATTGGGGCCTTCAGGATTGACGTAAATAAGCCCCATCTCCGTTGCACCCAACGGCGATTGGGCCAGCGATTCGGGATGGCGATGTTCAAGCCAGGTGGTCTCGTCACCCCAGTTCACGTCCAGATCGGGTTCCCATACATCTTCGCGCCCGGCACCAAAACCAAAGGTACGGAAACCGGAATTTTCCAGAGCAACGTTGCCCGCAAGGATATAGAGGTCGGCCCAGGAAATTTTTTGGCCATATTTTTGCTTCACCGGCCACAACAAACGGCGCGCCTTGTCGAGGCTCACATTATCTGGCCAGGAGTTCAACGGTGCGAAGCGCTGCTGGCCACGTCCCGAACCACCACGCCCATCGACGGAGCGATAGGTCCCTGCACCGTGCCACGCCAGGCGAATGAAAAGACCGATATAGCTGCCCCAGTCGGCAGGCCACCAGACTTGCGACTCGGTGAGCAACGCCTTGAGATCGGCTTTGAGTGCAGCATAGTCTAATTTGGCGAATTCCTGACGGTAATCAAACGATTCGCCCAACGGGTTAGAGCGGTTTGAGTGCTGATTCAGGAGGTCGACTCTGAGCTGGTTAGGCCACCAGTCCCGATTACTTGTCCCACCGCCAGTCGTTTTAGTTGTGTTTTCCTCATGAAAAGGGCATTTACCGCCAGAGGCTTCTCTATCTGCTTCAACAATAGGCTTTGCATCTTTTGCTTCTTCATCAGTAGAATTGCTCATGGTCATATTCCTTTTATGGATTCTCATTGCTATTTTATACACGGACTTAACTAAGTCATACCTGAATTACCCTATATATTTGATAGATGGTCCCTTTGGATGTCAGCGTTCATTCTGCGGATGTTGACAATAAAAGCATTCTCTCCTTGTTGACATATTGCCACTGAGTGACAAAGGTATTCCCTGTCGGGGACGCAAAATAAGAAAAGCCCGCTTAAATTTCCTTAAGCAGGCTTTTTACATCTCAATTATCCGTATTCGTATTATCTGCCAGTATTAAAAAAAGCCACGGTTTCCGTCAGCCTCCGGGTTTGCTCTTCCAGGGCACTTGCCGCGGCCACCGCCTGTTGAACCAGCACGGAGTTCTGGTGAGTCACTGCATCAATTTGCACCACGGCTTCGTTAACATCGCTAATGCCTTTGCTCTGTTCATCTGTCGCAACAGAAATTTGCGACATAATGTCCGACACAAGCTGCACAGCTTCTATCATGTCGTCGATATTGCTCCCGGCCAATTTAATCTGTGAAGAACCGCTGTTGACGCGAGCCATAGACTCTTCCACCAGGCTTTTTATCTCCTGCGCAGCCTGAGAGCAGCGTAATGCCAGGCTGCGCACCTCACCGGCAACCACGGCAAATCCCCTGCCTTGCTCACCAGCTCTGGCCGCTTCCACCGCCGCATTCAGGGCAAGGATATTGGTCTGAAAAGCAATACCGTTTACCACCTCAATAATACTGGCTATTTTACTGGCACTTTCAGAAATACCGTTCATTGAGTCATTCACATTCTGCATCAACACACCGCCGCGAGAGGCAATGTCCACCGCGCCACGAGCCAGTTCGCGCGCTTGCCCCGAATTCTCTGCATTTTGTTTTACCGCGGCGGTAATCTCTTCCATGCTCGAGGAGGTTCTTTCCAGAGATATAGCCTGCTGCTCAGAATGAGTGACTATCTCATGGTTTCCGGCGACGATATCATGGGTGCTGGCGTTGATGAGATCAGCTCCAGCACGGATATCTTCAATGACCGTGGTCAGTTGCTCGCGCATCGTGTCCATTTCATATATCAGGCTTGAGCTGTCATTGGCTTTTTTATCAACCGCGTGGGAAAGATCCCCTGAAGCAATCCGGGCGGCGACTTCAACGGCATAGCGCGGTTCGCCGCCCAGGGTCAGCAATGTACTCCGGTTAATCACATACACAAACATTGAGAGCAAAATGCTGATGGCAACGAATTCAATAATATTTTGATAAAGCGAGACCCAAAACGCCTCGTCGATATCATCCACATAAAGGCCAGTCGTTATTACCCAGCCCCAGGGCGACCAAGGAATGTTGTACGCAATTTTCGGCTGGGGTGTCGTCTCGCCAGGACGAGGGAAAACATAGGTAGTATAACCGGCATTATTGTCTCTTGTGACAGCCACCATGTCCCTGAAAATATATACCCCATTAGCATCAGTGACGTCAGCCCCTTTGCCAATCAGCTTTGCATTGATTGGGTGCATAATGACCTGCGCTTGAGTATTCAGAACGGTAAAATATCCCGTTTTACCATAACGCAGATTCTTAATGGTCTGGATAGCACGCTGTTGCGCTTCCTCTTGTGAAATCAATCCATTGGCAACAAGATCGGCCTGCACTTTAACGACGCCAAGGGCCAGTTGCGAGACATCCTGTAACTCGGTTTTCCGCAGTGTAAGTTGGTTTTCTTTAACCTTCACCGAGCCAACGAATAATGTCCCGGCAAGGCATACGAGCGCGACGACGAGTGGGAGCCAAAGTTTATGGGCAAGTGATAATTTCATGGCATGATGACCTGTTGTTGTTTTATATGGCTGGTAACGCGTCCGCCCGCGCCTTATGTGTTATCGGAAATTAAAAAAAATAAATTAATCGATAAAGTGATACAAAGATTCAATATGTTATTTTTTTGTTATAGGCAATTTAACTATCTAATAATAAAGGTATTATTTTAAACAGTGTAATTAACTCGTTAAATTTTTTATATGTAAATACGAGCGTGATCACAAATTACGACGCAGAAAGCGGCAGACATACTGAATGTGTCGCGGCTCACCTTTACCCGGTTGCTGGATAACGATGAAATCACCTACCATCGCACCGGCAACCGACGGAAACTGCGCTACCCCGATGTCATGGTTTATTGTGCTTTAGTTATTCCGACCATTGTCCATTGGGAATCCATGGCCGGAACCGCCGTGATGCGTAAAGTATGAGTGAGGAAATGTGTTGTTGGTAATTACTTATCGATTAAATCGAAATCATCTTGGGTATATCGCAGGCCATGAATATGTTCCGGTTTGAAAATATTATCGATGATTTTAATATCATCTTCAGAAATGAGGAAATTGGCTGCAGCGGCATTATCCCGCAAATGCCCAAGCTTTCGTGCTCCCGGGATAGGGACAATATCATCCCCTTTGCTCATTACCCAGGCGAGTGCAAGCTGCGCCAGCGTACACGGGTATTTCCCTGCCACATCCTGCAAGCAGCCAAGCAGTTGCTGATTTTTCTGCATTGCCTCTTTCTGAAAGCGTGGAAGATTACGACGAAAATCATTCGCGGCGAAACTGGACTGATTCGTGATTTTAAGTCGAATCATGGCCCCCATGTGTGCTACGTACGGATGTTAGGCGTGATGTCTTGCAGGCGGCTCGCCGGATCATAGACGCACAGTTGCGCCGATGTTAGTTGGGAACTGCGATAAATCACCAGATTAATTCCACCGGGATACGCTTGCGAGGGGAAAAGTATGCCGTCCAAGCCAGCGGCAACCACGTCATCGGCCATGTACCAAGTAGGAGGCTCAATGCCGTTGCCAAAACGTTCCGTACGCCAGTCGACGGCGAAGTCGGCCCACAGATCGGCCCAGTGCGTTGAGTCATATCCGGCGCTCAAGTCAGCCACCCGCAATGCTTTGGCGAAAAAAGTGCAGATCATGCCAGGCTGTAGCCAGGGATTGTCCTGTTGGTATTCGGCCAACGCGGTAGCCTCATCAACCGATAGGTACAGCGCTTCTTGACGAGGACGATTGAAGCGCCCACCCTGCCTGGCCGCGCCCATACCAGAGCAAGGTGTCGTGGCATAGGCCGGCACAATAACCCGGTAAAACGCCGGGAACCGCTCGCCGTCTAGAATAGCGACGATCATCCAGCGGCGCCGCCGGCAAACGATTCCAGGTAGGCAATGACATCATCAGCCCGGCCTTCTCTAAGCAGCGCATCAGCGGTCTTATAGCCGAACGCACGCAAGGGTTCGTTGCGAATCAGGAAAACGGCTTGCTGCGCATCTCCCGTCATCTCGGTCGCCACGGCCAGTACCCGCACCAGATCTACCAGAAACTGCTGCAATTGTTGTGCATGGGGCCGTGCGGAGGGGGTGTTGCGGTGGACATGAGCACGCTCGGCCAGTTCCTGGATTCGGAAACCGAAGAAATCGCCGACCCTCGTGGGTGATAAGTAGGCGGTATTGGGCTCGCGAAACTGAACGCTCAGCGAGTTCTGCAGTAATACGCTCATTGCAACTCCTTCCAATGCAATCAACATGCACTTATTATGCACCCATATTGCAAATATCACAATACCGACGTCGATACACCCCATAAATGCACAACCGATGCTTGTGGTTTGTCTGCATCGGCGAGCGCTCTTTGCGCAAATCCGCCATCAGAATCGAAAGCCCAACCATTTGCGCGTAGCCTAAGCAATAATTCGTCACCCCCGAATAGGCTTAACGACGTTGTCGGTTTTGCAATCTGACGGCAAACAGCATCACGGACAAGGTGAGTAAAACAGCCAGGCTCGCCATCGCCATGCCGTCACCCACCGAGCCTTGCTCGAACTGTCGCCAGACAAACACAGATACGGTTTGTACCCCTGCGGGGGCAAGCAACAGGGACGTGACCAGCTCCCGTGATGCCACAGCGAACACCATCATCATCGCCGCCAGCAGACTCGGCCAGACCAACGGTAGCATGATTAATCGCAATGCCTGCGCCGCACTCGCCCCATGTACTCTGGCGGCAGCGTCCAGATTGTCGCCAATCTGTTTGATTGCCGCACTCACATAGCGTACGGGATAAGGTAACAGCAGACAGCAGTATGCCAGGAGCAGGATTCCCCACGTGTTGTAAGGCGTAACCGGCCAGAAACTACGGTTCCACGCAAGGATCAGGCCAACACCAACAACGATACCCGGCAAGGCAGCAGGAAACAGCGACAGTGCGTCAATGCAGGCGGCAAAACGGATACGTTGAGCGACGACAAGCCAGGCGGCGAGCAAACCTACTGCGCCGACAATCAGGGCAGTGACCAGCGCCAGACTGAGACTGGTTGTCAGTGCGCCCAGAGCATCCCCCTGCACATCAAACAACGCGCTAAAATGCGCCAGAGTGAGGTTGTCCCAGGTTAGCCCACCAGAAAGCGTGCGCGTGAAAGCCGTTGCCAGCATTGAGGCTAACGGTAAGCCAACAGTAACCAAAGCAACAAGACTGAACAGTAAAATAACCAGGTAACGCCCATAACCCAGTGATCGTGGCACCACAGCGGCGGGTTTCCCCGAGGTTGTTTCCACGTTTTTTCCGCTGATGATGGCGCGTTGCACGCAGTAGGCGCAGCAGGCAATGGCGACCAGCACCACTGAAAGCCCCGCGGCACCTGGCATATCAATCGGCCAGTCGGCTAAACGCTGTTCAATGCCGGTCGTCAGCACCGCCACCCCGCTGCGGCTGCCTAATGCGGCCGGTACACCGTATTCTTCAATTGCCAGGGTAAAAGCCAGCAACAGGCTTGATGCAATCGCTGGCAGCGCCAAAGGGAGCGTAATGCTGAAAAATGCGCGCCAGGGACCTGCCCCGTGTACTCGTGCCACGTCCGCCAGTCGGCTCCCGCTGGCTGCCATGCTGCGGGAAACGGCAAAATAAACCACCGGGAACACATTGAGCGTCATCACTATCACCATTCCCGGCAGAGAAAACAGAACGTTATTGAGATCGACCAACAACAGTTGTTGAACGTAACCGTGTGATTGCAGCGCTAGCATCCACGACAGTGCAGCCAGATATGGCGGGAACAGGAAAGGGATCAAAAACAGCGCATCCCACAGTGCGGCACAAGGCAGAGCAAAAAGGCCACGCAGGGTGCCAAGTGGAATACCCACCAACGCGCTGCCCAATGCCACACCGAGACCAAGCTTCAGTGTTCCGCTCAGTAATCCAAAGAACCGTGTGTCCTGAAAAATGCGGGCAAAGGCACTGAAGGGTGCGTTAAAGGCACCTCTGTCCAGGTACGGGAAAATGGACTGTAGTAATACAAAAGTGATAGGCACCGCCACCAACAGCAGCAAAGCACTGCCGGTAAAGAGGGGTAGCAGCGTATTTTTATTCATTTCCGGTTCCCTATGCCGACGGGATGTTCCGTCGACTCATGACAAAGAAGATAAAAACACACGCTATCATCGGTTTATTTGGCGGCAAACAGGGTGGCAAATTTATCCAGTACCCGCTTACGATCGGTCGAATCAGTGGCTTCTGTGGGTAAGACTTTCAGTGAGTTAAACAAAGGCCGTTTGGCATCAACATCATCTCGGGCTGGCATTAACCAGGCATCAGCCACCAATTTCTGGCCCTGCGCCGACAGGACATAGTCGATAAAGGCTTTTGCCTGCGCCGGCTCTTTGCTGCTTTTTAGGATCATCATTGGACGCGGGACGATCACCGTTCCACTGGCAGGGAAAATCACTTTAATCGCTTCCCCGGCTTGTATGCTGTTATACGAAACATAGTCAACAGCGCCAAACACGGCGGCTTTTGCGCCTTGCAAGACCGGGGTAAGCGCCTGGGCATTCGGTCCCGCGATGATCATACCGTTGGTCTTGAGTGCCCCAAACAGTTTCCATGCTTGCTCACCGTGTGCATTTTGCAAACCTATCAACAAATCCAACGATGCGCCGGATAGTGAAGGGTCTGGCGTTGTGACCTTATCTTTAAATGCCGGCTGTGCGAGATCCTGCCAATCTTTTGGCTCCGGCGTGCCACTTTTGGTATTCCAGACAATACCCAGTGCAGATATTCCCTGAGCGACATAATAAGGCGTTTTAAAAGCCGCAGGCACATGCATAGCGTTAGGGCTTTGATATGGCAGCAGCCAGTCACGTTTCTCTAGACTTGAGGCGGTATCCCAGGAGGCGGAAATCAACACATCGGCGCGTGGATTGGCTTGTTCGGCATCCAGACGAGCCATGACTTTGCCCGTAGTCGCCTGAAAAACATCGACCTTAACGCCAGTGTGTTTTTCATAACCCGCCGCCAGTTTTTTGGCCAAGGAACCAGGGCCAGCGGTATAGACAGTCAACGCCTGCGCATTAACCGTTGCCAGTGCAAAAGTGAAAGTCATTGCAGTAAGTAGACCTGTTTTGATAAAGGAAGGTTGACGAGTTTTATTTTTCAATGCGTTCATTAGTCATTCCACCAAAGGCTATGCAACAAAAGGAGAGACTCGGGAAACCACGTCCAGTTGATCGATACGCTCAACCGCGCCTCGATTCATATGGGCAATACTGTGAGCTAACGTTTGTGCTTCATGTGGGTCATGAGTGACATATACCGCGGTGGTGCCCAATTGCCGTAATAACGCGGCCATCTCTTCACAAAGGCTTTCGCGCAGAGTGCGATCAAGGTTGGATAACGGTTCATCGAAGAGCAGAATTTGAGGTTCGGCAATGATGGCGCGGGCCAAGGCTACGCGTTGTTGCTGACCACCCGAAAGTTCTGCCGGTCGACGCTCAGAGAAGTCAGCCAGTCCTACGCGATCGAGAGTTTCCAATACACGCAGCCGACGTGATTTGGCCGTGACGCCGCGCATTTGCAACGGAAATACCACGTTTTGTGCCACCGTCATATGCGGCCATAAGGCATAGTCTTGAAAAACCATCCCCAAATTGCGTTTTTCGGGCGGCAAGCTGAAACGACCATCGACTATTTTTTGCTCGCCAAAAAAAAGGCGACCTGCGGCAGGATGCAGTAGCCCGGCCAGCAGTTTTAACAGCGTGCTTTTACCGCAACCGGAAGGGCCCAGCAACGCCATAATGGTGCCTCTAGGCACCTCAAGGCAGAGATTGTTCAATACGGGAGTGGCGGAAAAATAATGGAAAACATTTTCTACGCGGATTGCGGCAGGGGTCATGAAGCCGTTTATACTCATGGTGCAACCAACGGGAAAGGCGTTCCGCGGTGAAATGCGCAGCCGAGCACTACCAGCCAAGGGGCAGCTTTGGTCATGGATACTATCCTCTTTGGGATTTATTGTTAAGCTGCAAGCCTAATGGCGGTTTATTGCACAAATATGACGGTGCTTGGGGTGGTTTAGTCAACATGCGTGAAAACTGATTGAGGTCAGCTTCAGCCTTGATGCCGTTAACCCGTTCAGACGCAGGTGCCTTAAACAACAATCGCCAATCAGACGAGGTATGTTCTCCAGAATTCCGTCGGACTTAACGCGTGTTGCGTCATTAGCCGGGGCCGTCGCTGGCGGCCGCCAATAGGGGGACGACCAGATCGCTGAGCGGCGTAGGGATGCCGTGGGCTCGCCCACATCGCTGCACCACCCCGTTCCGGCAGTCCCATTCAAGAGGGTTACCGGCTTGCCGGTCGGCGAGGATCGAGGTACCTAAGTCGGCCGGGTAACGATGAAAACCATCGATGATCTCTTGCGGGACTTCATCGCCCAGTGTCGCACCCTCGGCACGAGCGACCTCAAGACATTCCCGTAGGTAGGCCAGAGACAGCCGGGTGATGTCGGTTCGAGTGAACATACCGGCACGGCGACCGGCCAGAACCATTAAACCCGCGACCGCGTTCTGTAGCAGTTTTCGCCACGCGACCGACGTGAAGTCCAACGCGACGTCGACCGAACATCGTGTGCCGCGCAAAGCCGTGAGCACCACGCTGGTCGCCGGCGTATCCGGTAAGGTGAGGCGCGCGTTACCGCGTAACCACACCGAGGCATCCGGCTCACGTTGCGCGGGGAACCACACCACCGAGGGCAGCACTGCGCCACCGGACAGATACGGCGCGAAGAGCGTTTTCTGCTCAACGCCGTTTTGCAGCACGCAGACCACAGTCTGCGCACTGCACAATGCCGAAAGCCAGGGTGCCGCCGCATCCACTTGTGTCGACTTGACCGCGACAAAAACCAGATCGAACGTGGTCTTCATCCCGGCCGGATCAATACACACGGGACCGGGTACCACAATTCGACCACCGTCGACACGCAACTCCAGGCACTCACGCGCCGAGCGGCCGCAAATCGTTGGCGTGCGCCCGACCTCATGAAGTGCCGCCGCCATGGTCGTACCTATTGCCCCCGGACCCACAAGAGCGATGCTTGGATTGTCAGACATCATCATTATCCTCCTGTCATCATTGTCATTCACGGCCCTGACAGCCGTGATCACTTACCCCCGTCTTACTGCTGGATAATACGTGTTTCGTGCCAAAAGAGAACCGGCGCCTTGAATCCAACGAGACATACCACCCTAAAAAAGACCGCTTGCACGGCCTTTCCAAAAACGCATTTCCCTCGCCCGTTGTGGTCGATTTCAGTGTTTGGCAGGTCGATAAATCCGCCAGTAGCCGATCAGTCTGAGGAAATTATGTTTCACTTCCTCGACCAATCGACCATCATCAAGCTCGCCCCGGAACCATTTATTGGACGGTTCGCCAAAAATAGTCCTCCCTACCGCAAATCCCTTCACCATTGGCGCATCCGCTGCCGCTGCAAAGCTCGCTTTCAAACGCTCTTCCGGCGCGTCCAGTCCCAGGATCACTACCCCCCGACAATAGCTGTCATGATGTTCGATCACCTGGCTGATAGCCCGCCACCCCTGCGCTGACAGAGGCGGCAATTTCCACCAGTCCGGTTGAACCCCCAGCGCATAAAAGCGCGACAGGATCTGCGCGTAGTATTTTTCGTCCTGGTCCGAATTGTCCTTAGGCAGGATCACTTCCAGCAGCAGTTCATGGCCGGACTGGCAGCAAGCGTGATACACCTCAGTGATTAACGACTCCTGTTCCCTGCATATCGCTTCGCTATCTTTAGGATGATAAAACACTAAACATTTCACCACATGCTCCAGTGGCCACCCCACCAACTGCGAACCAATATCACCATGTTCCAGACGTAGCGGTCTTGAGGACGGCAACTCTATCGGCCGACCGATCCACCATCCCTGCCCGGTAATGTCGTTTAGCGCAGCCTGACCATATGTGGTGTCCACCAGGATACCACCGTTGTTTTTCAGCCCCGCCTCAACGGCAGCTGCCCGGGCTCCCTGCAGCAGCAGCTGTTTCAACCGCGGTATATCGCTCTCGTTTCGCCCAGCGGCATGAGCCATGTCCACCAATTGCTGGCGGTGGTCAAACGCAAACACGCATAACTCTGGCCACTGTTGCTTACGGGTAGTCACCCGGTGCAGATGGTTTAATAGCACATCTTTATCCGGCCGTGGAACCGATTTCTCACGTAACAAGTAATCGTCCAGTTCGACCCGGGTCGGCATCGCGGGCGCGCAGCCGTGGCGGGATACCACCAGCGCACCGCAGGCATTGGCATAACGGCAGGCTGTCTCCCATCCTTCATCATTCAGATACCCGCGCAACAAACCAGACATAAAGGCGTCTCCCGCCCCCAACACATTCAGTACGTCAACCCGTACGCCGCTGTAGAGCGCCACCGCGTCCCAACCGGCCGGGATACCCCCTTCAAATACCGAGCATCCCTGTGCTCCCCGTTTGCAAACTAGCGTCGCCTGACTGACCTTACGGACATTGCTCAAAGCCTTGAGCGTATCGGTGCAACCGCCGGCGATATGAAATTCCTCCTCGGTACCCACAATCAAATCGAAATGGTGCAGCACCTCTTGTAATTCCCGGGTAACACGTTCGGAAGAGATAAAACGGGTCTCACCATCCCCCAGCGCAGTTAGGCCCCACAGTACCGGCCGGTAGTCTATATCCAGTGCCCGGCGCAGACCGTGGCGCTGTGCGAAATCCAGTGCTTTAAGTATCGCGGCGCGGGTATTGGGATGGGAAAGATGTGTGCCGGTTATCGCCACCGCCCGGCTGGAGGCGATATAATCCTCGTCGATATCCTCAGGGCACAGCGCCATATCCGCGCAGTTATCGCGATAAAAGATCAACGGAAACGTTTCCTGATCTTTTACGCCCAAAATCACCAGCCCCGTTAACCGCTCTTTGTCAGTAATGAGGTAACGGGTGTCCACTCCAGCACGCTGCAACTCCTCGCGCAGGAAACGGCCCATATGTTCATCCCCCACCCGCGCCAACATCCCCGATTTCAGGCCCTGCACCGCTGTGCCATAAGCAACATTGCCCGACGACCCGCCCAGATATTTTGCAAAAGAGGTCATATCCTCCAGTCGGGCGCCGATCTGTTGTCCGTATAAATCGAGCGCGATGCGCCCAATGCATATCACATCAAGCTTTTTTTGCTGCTGCGCCGTACCCATAATGTGTTATCCCCTCGTCAATAAAAAGTCTGTGAACATTATGAGGAGTAAAAATTTCATTTTCAATGGCATTAAAACAAATAGCTCTAATGAAATACACTCGCCAAGCAATATTCATACTGCAACATCGCCATAATCAAATGATTTTTAACGTGATATTAAAAAAATCAATCCTCTTTCCTGAAATGCAAAAATAAACATAAAGTATAATTAACATTATGTTTTATATTAATTTTTTAAAAAATAAGGCTTTTATTATTTGTACGAAAGTTCAAAGAAATGAAAATTTCATTTTTTTTGATCGACGTCTCATAAATAGAATATTTATTCTAAAATTGGTTTTTATAAAACATTCCAATCTTATAATGCCCGCTGTGAAGGGTGATGACGCTTAACAAACGAAAGTGATTCTTATTACATTATGGAGTGTATGTATATGCCTACAGTAGAAACATTACAGTATTTGGTTGACGGCCATTGGCTCGATTCCAAAACCACCCGTTTTATGGACGTGCGTAATCCCAGCACCGGCGACATTATTGCCAAAGCGCCCTGCTGTACCGAGGATGAAGTTAATACCGCCATCGCCGCTGCCCGCAAAGCGTTCCCGGCGTGGTCAAATACGCCGGTAATCAAACGTGCGCAAATCATGTTCCAGGTTCGCGAACTACTGATCAAGCATGAGGAACGCCTGACGGAACTTGTGGCAAAGGAGAACGGTAAAGCCTGGGGTGATGCCCAAGGAGATGTTTTGAAAGCCAAGGAGGGTACGGAACTGGCGTGCTCTATTCCGACATTATTGGCCGGTGAAAGTCTCATGGATGCCTCGGTGGGTATTGATACCACCCTTTATCGTGAACCCATCGGGGTATTTGCAGGCATCGTGCCGTTCAATTTTCCCGCCATGATCCCCATGGGCTGGATGGCTCCGCTTTGTATCGCTTCCGGTAATACCATGGTGATTAAAGCGGCCAGCATGACGCCGATGACCTGTATGGAAATCGCCAAACTCTATCAGGAAGCTGGCGTACCCGACGGCGTCATTAATATTGTCACCTGCTCGCGCAACGAGGCTGATCTGTTCCTAACCCACCCCGATGTCAATGGCGTCTCTTTTGTCGGCTCCACATCAGTGGGTCTGCATGTCTATTCCAAAGCGGCGGCGCACGGCAAACGCGTTCAGGCGCTGTGTGAAGCCAAAAATCATGCGTTAGTATTGGCAGACGCCCCTATTGCCCGTACCGCGGCAGGAATTATCAATGCCGCGTTCGGCTGTGCGGGAGAGCGCTGCATGGCATTGCCGGTGGTGGTGGTCCAGGAAGACATCGCCGATCAGCTGATTGCCGCTATTCTGGAAAAAGCCAAAGCGCTGAAGGTCGGCCCGGGTTACCTGAAAGAGACGGATATGGGACCGGTCATCTCACCCGAACATAAAAAGTCAGTGGAAAATTGGATAACCAAAGGAATCGAAGAAGGTGCCAAGTTGATGCTTGATGGACGCGGCTATAAAGTAGAGGGGTATGATAATGGCTATTATGTCGGCCCGACGCTGTTTGATCGGGTGACTGAAGAGATGAGTATCGGCACCGAGGAGATTTTCGGGCCGGTATTATGTTTCAAACGGGTGAAAGACTTTGAAGAAGGTCTGCGGATCATGAATCAGAATCCGTTAGCCAACGGCTCGGTTATTTTCACCCAAAACGGACATTATGCACGAGAATTCCAGAAACGAACTCACGGCGGCATGGTGGGCATCAATGTGGGCATTCCGGTACCGGTGGGGGTTTTTCCCTTCTCTGGCCATAAAAATTCATTTTTTGGCGATCTTCATTGTCTTGGTAAGGACGGCGTACGTTTTTATACCGAAACCAAATGCGTTACCAGCCGCTGGTTTGATGAGGCAGAACGCAAACGCGAAAAAGTGGATTCTTGGGACGGAACGATTTAATCAGCATCACGTTGGTTTAGCGTTACGGGGTGGTCATGTGGCTGCCCCGCACAAGCTGATGCGCCAGCATGTGCCTTGCGCCATAATCTTGCTTAAGGCATTGAGGCGGCGGTTTGATTTGCATAGGAGGACGGTGTGACCACATTATTATCGAAGTGCCAAGCCAGGGACGACAATGGACATATTCAGCACATTACCCCGGAAAATGCCGGCTGGCGTTATGTGAGTTTTGACGCCTATCTGCTTAAAAAAGGACAGACACTGGATCTCGACAGCGGCAGTCAGGAGCTATGTCTGGTACTGGTGGCAGGTTTGGCGACCATAACCACCCGCCATGTCGAATTCAGCCAGATCGGCAAACGCATGAGTCCCTTTGAACGCATACCCCCTTATTCGGTTTACGTACCCCATCACGATCAGGCGCACATCGTAGCATTAACCGATTTAGAACTCGCAGTTTGCCAGGCGCCGGGCAAGGGTAATTTGCCGGCGCGGCTAATCGCGCCAGATGACGTCGGAGTCGAACACCGTGGTAAGGGACGCAACCAGCGCCTGGTACATAATATTCTACCGGAAAACGACCCGGCGGATAGCCTGCTGGTGGTGGAAGTATTTACTGCAGAAGGGGATACCAGCTCCTATCCCAGTCACAAGCATGACACGGAAAATTCAGCTGATGAAACCTATCTGGAAGAGACCTATTATCATCGCCTTGAACCGGCTCAGGGATTTTGCCTGCAACGGGTTTACACCGATGATCGCTCCCTCGACGAGTGTTTGCCGGTGTATGACCGGGATGTCGTTAAAGTCCCTCGTGGGTATCATCCGGTGGCGACGCTGGCAGGTTACGACAATTATTATCTCAATGTCATGGCCGGCCCCGTACGTAAATGGCAGTTTACCTGGGAAAAGGACCATGCTTGGATTAACTCAGCGGAGTATCCCAAGGTGCCTTAGCGCTGAAACGAGATTTATCAACCCAGCACCCTGAGTGGGTGCGGGTTATCGCTTCGGACATCCACAGGGCATCAGCCGTTTTTTTGCATATGGTCAGACTGGTGAGCGGCATTTTGCATCGCCAGGGACAGCATCAGCGTCTGGGACAAACACATGGAGGATACCTGGGAACGGAAGCCGTCCACCTGTGCCTCACGCACCACAAAGCAAACTTCGCTGAACGCAGCCAGCGGGCTAACCAGACTATCGGTAATGGCGATTTGCTTGGCTCCGCTTTTCGCCCCCATGGAAACCAGTTCTACGACTTCCTGGGCGTACGGTGAATAACTGATGGCGATTACCACGTCGTCGGACTGCACCATACTCAGTTGTTCGGTAAACATACCGCCCAACCCGTCGATAAGAAAAGCACGACGCTCCAGATGTCGCAATGCATAGGTCAAATAAGCGGCGACACTGAAAGAACGGCGCAACCCGATAACATAGATATTGTTGGCATTTGCCAGAAGTTTCACTGCATGGGCCAAGTCCGTAGCATTAATCTGCCCCGGCAGTTGCTGAAGCGCCAGGCTGTTGACCATGCTGAACATGCTCAATATTTCCATCGGCGTTTCCGGCTCATTGGCCTCCTTACCGGCGGTCTGGCGGAATAGTCGGGCGCGTTCGGTATAGCTGACTGTGTCCTCCATCATATGTTGACGAAATACCTGTTTCATTTCATTGAAACCGTCAAAACCAAACGCATTGGCAAAACGAATCAGCGTCGAGGGTGGGACATTGGCCTTTGCAGCGATTGAGGCAATAGTATCAAAAGGGATACTGGTACTGTTATCGAGTATATAGCGCGCCACCTGCTTCAATCGCTTACTGAGCGTATCGTAGCGGTTACGTATATCATCCTGCAATGACGAAAGTTGGGAAGAAGAAGTTGTCATGAAAACGGCACACCGTGAATTTCAGCAAAAGCGCTAGTCTTGATTATTACGATTGAAAATTTCAAATCAACCTATTATTGAAAATATCTCGTCATTTTATTAAGTGCATCATGCTTGAGACCACTTAAAACGCAGTCTGGCTAAGAGACTCCCCCGCCGCCCTCAATCCACGCACAGGCTCCTGACTCTCCTGTCAGCTTGAAAAAATCCCCCCCACTGCGCTTCATTTCATTAATCTTCTATTTTTTAACGTGAGGCGACCCATCGTAGGTTCAACTGTTACGTTTAACCTTGCCTATATGAAAAAAATAAATTGTATAACAATTTTTGAGAGTGGCAGGTGACGTCTATTGAAACAATAAAATTTTACATAAATGTTATTTATCAGTATTTTAATACTAATTTCTGGTAAAAACCAATCCATTTCATTCCCCTTTAAATGAAAAAAATATTTCTAATATTTGATCATTATCTCATAAATGAAATTTATATTTTATTGTGTGTTTTTTTGATTAACGAAATACCTATAATCATTCCATATATTTCATAACCCGATGAGTCACCACATCATAACCCTACGTCTTTCTGGGATCCTCTATGGACCGGCCATCATACCGGCCGATGGGGCGCCAACTGGCCAGGGGCAACGGAAGGGAAACATGAACAAAATCAGATTGACTGTGGCACAAGCGCTGGTACGTTTTTTAGATAATCAGTATGTCGAGGTTGACGGCGTCGAAACGAAATTCATCAAAGGCATTTTTGCCATCTTCGGCCATGGTAATGTTCTGGGGCTTGGGCAGGCACTGGAGCAAGATTGCGGGCAATTGCATATCCATCAAGGCCGTAATGAGCAAGGCATGGCCCATGCGGCCATAGGCTTTGCAAAACAGTCTTTGCGGCGGCAGATTTACGCGTGCACCTCTTCCGTCGGTCCCGGCGCCGCCAATATGATTACGGCAGCGGCCACCGCCACCGCCAACCGCATTCCACTGTTGCTGCTGCCCGGTGATGTTTATGCCACCCGCCAACCCGATCCGGTGCTACAGCAAATTGAACAATCCTATGATCTGAGCATCAGCACCAACGACGCTTTTCGCACCGTGAGCAAGTATTGGGATCGGATTTCCCGCCCCGAACAATTGATGAGCGCCTGTATCAGTGCATTACGTGTTCTGACCGACCCGGCGGAAACCGGCGCGGTAACCCTTTCTCTGCCACAGGACGTCCAGGGCGAGGCGTATGATTATCCGGATTATTTTTTTCAGAAACGGGTGCATCGTATAGAGCGTCGACCACCGACGGCCAGCATGCTGGACGAGGCAGTGGAATTGTTATTGCGAAAAAGCAAACCGCTGTTGATCTGTGGCGGCGGCGCTAAATACTCGGACGCCGGACAGGCATTGCGGGAATTTGCCGAACGCTACCACATCCCCTTCGCCGAAACCCAGGCAGGAAAAGGCACGCTGCTTTCCGATCACCCGCTCAATGTCGGCGGCATCGGCGAAACCGGAACCCTGGCCGCCAACCTACTGGCCAAAGAGGCGGATTTGATTATCGGCGTCGGCACGCGTTATACCGATTTCACCACCTCATCCAAATGGATTTTCCAGAATCCGACGGTTTCGTTCCTGAACCTCAATATAAACCGTTTTGACGCGTTCAAGCTTGACGGCTGCCAGATAACATCTGACGCTCGCGAAGCACTGCGTTCCCTCAATGAATGCCTGGCATCGCATGAGTGGCACGGAAACTGGGGGAATCGCATCATCGACGTGCGCAACCAGTTGCAGATAGAACGGGAACGCGTTTATGCCATTAATTACACCGGTGACGATTTTGTTCCGGAAGTGGATGATGCCTTGGACCGCAAGTCCGTCTTTGCCGAATTCAACCGCATTACCGGTTCACTACTGACGCAAAGTCGAGTATTGGGCATTGTCAATAAAACCATCCCGGCGGATGCAGTGATTGTCGCCGCCTCTGGCAGCCTGCCGGGGGATTTGCAGCGTATCTGGCGTACTACCGCGCTCCAGGGTTATCACGTGGAATACGGCTACTCCTGCATGGGCTACGAGGTCAACGCGGCACTGGGCGTCAAAATGGCCGAGCCGGAACGGGAGGTATATGCCTTGGTGGGTGATGGCGCCTTTATGATGTCCCATTCCGAACTGGTATCCTCTATCCAGGAAGGCTTAAAAATCAATGTGATACTGTTCGACAATATGGCCAACGGCTGCATCAACAATCTGCAGATAGGGCATGGCATGCACAGTTTTTTCACCGAATTCCGTTTTCGTGAAAAATCTCCATCCCGACTTGATGGTCCCTTGGTGCCGGTGGATTTTGCCAAAATTGCCGAGGGGTACGGCTGTAAAAGTTACCGGGTTAGCACGCTGGAAGAGTTGCATTATGCACTTGAAGACGCTAGGCGGCAGACCCTATCAACGTTGATTGATATCAAAGTGTTGCCGAAAACCATGATCCACGGCTATTTCAGCTGGTGGCGGGTCGGCGGTGCGCAGGTCTCCGCGAACACGGATATACAGGCCATGGCACGCATACTGGAAGAGAATATCGGCAAAGCCCGTCAGTATTGAACCCGACCTGGTTCGTCGCCGTCAGTGATACCGTCATGAACAGCCCGTGATATGACACAAGCCGGCCAAGACCGATAAATTCACTTGGCCGGTACGGGCTGTTCCAACAACTGGTCTCATGTCCGCTCACCCGCCAAAAAACCTGTTTTTTCCCGTTCATTGCCTACCGTCTCCCCTGCCCGACGACAAAGTCCATTGATGATGTGATAGCAACGATACCGCTTTATTTTTCGATATGGGCAAAAAACAGACAAACAAAAAATAAATTTCATATACATTTAGTATAGAAAATTTAAACTTTAAAAAATATTCGTAAAAAAACCATGATATTGATTTTACATCAGTAATCATCGTTTTTTTTTCACCTATTCCCTTAAATATTCAGAATATAATGACAAAAAAATGATAATAAACATAAATAAATTTATATAAATAACATAATGTTACATGCAATAGTTGAATAATCGTCCTCGGAAGCAGAAACAGAAATTTCCCTTTGGTGACAAAAAATATCCTCGAATATATGATCTTCATCTCAGAATAGAACGTTTTTTCTGTATTATTATATTATGAAATATATATTCTTATGTAGATGAAATAAAGATGTTATGAATCGACATGCGCCACGTCGCCTTTTTCCATAGGGCTATTGGGCGACGACCGGTTTGAGCATCAAACGCTTAAAATAATGTCATACAGGAGAATCAACATGACGGTGAAATTAGGAGTGATCGGTACCGGGGCCATTGGGCAGGAACATATCCGCCGCTGCAGCCAAAAATTACAAGGAGCCACAGTGGTTGCCGTTTCCGATATCGACTTCGAAAGCGCCACCCAGACCGTTAATCGACTCGGTCTGGATGCGGTAGTACTGCAAAACGGCGAACAGGTTATCAATGCCACCAATGTGGACGCACTGATTATCACATCCTGGGATCCCACCCACGAAGAATTCGTTTTGCAGGCTATCGCCGCCGGTAAGCCAGTGTTTTGTGAAAAACCACTGGCTGTCACTGCCGACGGCTGCAAACGCATCGTCGACGCTGAAATCGCTCAAGGCCGACGCCTGGTGCAAGTCGGATTCATGCGGCCATACGATGAAGGTTACCGGGCGTTGAAAAAGGTCATCGATAGCGGCGAAATTGGTCAACCGTTGATGCTCCATTGTGCCCATCGCAACCAGAAAGTGGATGAAAATTACACTACCGACATGGCCATTACCAATACCATGATCCATGAACTGGACGTATTACGCTGGCTGCTTGATGATGATTATGTTTCCGCCCAGGTCATTTTTCCACGTGCCAGCCCCCATACCCACGCCAAATTGCGCGATCCACAGATCGTTTTGCTGGAGACCGTTAAAGGCGCCCGCATTGACGTTGAGATTTTCGTTAACTGTCAGTACGGTTATGACATACAAACCGAAGTCGTGGGTGAGGACGGCATCGCCAGCCTGCCAGAACCGTCCAGCGTATTACTGCGCAGCAAAGCCAAGCTCTCGCATACTATCCTCACCGACTGGAAAGACCGTTTTATCGACGCCTATGACGTCGAACTGCAAGACTTTATTGACGGAGTGACCCATGCGGAACTGACCGGCCCCTCAGCTTGGGACGGGTATGCCGCGTCGGTGGCCGCGGACGCCTGCATCGCAGCGCAAAAGAAATCTGGCGTGGTGAGTATTTCTTTGCCGCCTCGCCCGGCTTTTTACCGACGTTAGGTGGAAATACCTTTTGTTATGCGCAGCAAGAATCTGCGCGGGACTTTCATTCGGTTAATGCTCTATTCAAGGTGTCTTTATCATGGATAAAAACAAAGTCAAACTCGCCATTGCCCCCATTGGTTGGACCAATGACGACATGCCAGATTTAGGGAAGGAAAATACATTCCAGCAGACGGTCAGCGAAATGGCGCTGGCCGGATTTACCGGCAGCGAAGTAGGCAGTAAATATCCTCGGGATCCCAACATTCTCAAACCGATGCTGGATATCCGCGGTATTCAAATCTGTAATGCCTGGTTCAGCACTTTTTTTGCCGACGGACTAAAAGCCAAAACCCTCGATGAATTTATTACCCATAGGGATTTTCTCCATGCCATGGGCGCAAAAGTGATTGGCTGTTCCGAGCAGTCGCGCAGTACTCAAGGTACACCCAAACCGGTACTGGAAGGCAGGCCTATTTTTACCGACAACGAGTGGAACTTGGTGGCCAGTGGCTATAATGAACTGGCGGATCTTGCCGCCGAAAAAGGAATGACCGTCGGCCTTCATCATCATATGGGCACCGGTATTCAGACCACCAAGGAAATAGATCGGTTTATGGATCTGGTGGACGACGATGTTTACCTGCTTTATGACACCGGCCATGCGTATTACTCAGAGGGCTCGCAGGAAGCCATGCTGCATATCCTGGAAAAATACCTGCCACGCATCAATCACGTTCATTTAAAAGATGTGCGGGATAAGGTCGTGGCCGAGGTTCGCGCCCATAAACTCAGTTTCCTCGATGGCGTGAAAAAAGGGACCTTTACCGTACCGGGCGATGGCGTGATTGATTTCAAACCCGTATTTACATTACTGGACAATTTTGGTTATCAAGGATGGATCGTGGTGGAAGCAGAACAAGATCCCGCCAAAGCCAATCCCTTCGAATATGCCGTTAAAGCCAGGCGATATATTCGTGAGGTTGCAGGCATTTAATTTTTTTGAACTCTTGAATGGCGACGAATGACTTTTTCGTAAGGCATTTTTTGCCCGGCGGTTAGGCTACCCGCGGTGACGTATTTTACGGGTAAAAAAAGCTTGGGAAATCAATGATGAAAGAAATCAAAATTGGATTAGTCGGTACTGGTTATATTGGGCGCTGCCATGCAATAGCCTATGCCCAAGCGCCAACCGTTTTCCCGTTAAAAGGGAAAATAGTAACCGAGATGCTTGCAGAAATAAGTGAAGAACTGGCAAAGAAAAAAGCAAAAGATTTTGGTTTCAACCGTTATACGGCTGACTGGCATGAGTTAGTCAGCGATCCGCGCATTGATGTCGTCGATATTTGTGTTCCGAATTTTCTCCATAAAGAGGTGGCACTTGAAGCCATCAAACACCATAAACATGTCTATAGCGAGAAACCATTAGCACTGACGGTTGCCGATGCCAGGGAAATGGTTGAAGCCGCCAAACAGGCTAATGTCAAAACATTAGTGGGTTTCAATTATATGAAAAACCCGGCGGCGCAGTTAGCCAAACAAATTATTGAAAATGGCGAAATTGGCGAAATAGTTCATTTTTACGGTACCCACAACGAAGATTACCTAGCCAATCCTCAGACGCCTATTGATTGGCACTGCATAAAAGAATTAGCCGGTTTAGGCGCCCTGGGGGATCTGGCTGCGCATATCGTCAATATGGCTCACTACCTTATCGGCAATATCCGTGAAGTGGTCGGAGATATGGAAACTGTTATCGCTGAACGCCCCGATCCGAATAACCTCTCTAAGCGAGCTAAAGTTGAAAATGAGGATCAAGCGAGTGCGTTGGTCCGTTTTGAATCCGGTGTCATGGGCGTGATTGAAACATCACGCATCGCCAGTGGTTGTAAAATGGGATTAACCTACGTGGTCACCGGGACAAAGGGATCGATTGCTTACACTCAGGAGAGAATGGCTGAATTACAACTCTATCGACATGATGAGCCCGTGGAAAGACAGGGGTTCAAAACTATTTTAGTCGGGCCTTCCCACCCTGACTATGCCCCCTTTTGTGTCTCTGCCGGGCATGGATTTGGTTTCAACGACCAAAAAACCATCGAAATTAGAGATCTGATAAACGGCATTGCCGCTGGCGATAAAATGTGGCCCGACTTTGAAGAAGGATTGCGGGTCTCTACAGTATTGGAGGCTATTGCCCTGTCGTCACAGGAACGCCGGTGGGTAAAGTTATAGAATTAGACAACGGAGAAAGATAAAATAGGGCAAATAAAACCTCAGCTGACAATTTGGCTAATATCAACACGTAAAATAGGATTTATTTATTCAGTATAACCTAACTTGATGGGATCAGAGTCATACGTGTTCCAAGCCCCTTCATAATCTTTAATTTACAGATGCTAAAGATGTTTTTAGTCTCAACCGGTTAATAGAATGAAAAGGTAAAAAAATGACACTAGTAATGGATCTTAATATGCAGCAAAGGAAACGACTACATCAAATAACGTTAGTCGCTACCTTTGGTGGTTTACTTTTTGGTTATGACACGGGTGTTATTAATGGCGCCTTTACTTCCCTGAAAGAAAACATGGCACTTACCCCGACCACCGAAGGCCTCGTCATGAGCGTGCTATTAGTTGGCGCCGCGATTGGCAGTGTTTGTGGCGGCAGACTGGCTGACTATTTTGGTCGAAGAAAATATTTATTATATTTATCGTTTGTTTTCTTCTTTGGTGCCCTGATATCTGCATTATCACCCAATATTACCGTTCTATTAGTGGCTCGTTTCTTACTCGGTTATGCCGTGGGCGGAGCATCGGTTACAGCACCTACGTTTATATCCGAGGTTGCTCCCACGGAAATGCGAGGGAAACTTACTGGATTAAATGAAGTGGCCATTGTCATTGGCCAATTAGCTGCTTTTGCGATTAATGCATTCATTGGTTTTATCTGGGGAGAACAACCCAATGTTTGGCGGTATATGTTAATCGTTCAGGCAATACCGGCCACAAGTTTGCTAATTGGCATGTGGCGTGCGCCAGAAAGTCCTCGTTGGCTGGTGAGCAAAAATCGTCGAGAAGAAGCATTAGCAATCTTAAAACAAATTAGACCACCCGAAAGAGCGATCAAAGAATTTGAAGATATTGTAACATTAATAAGTATTGAAGCAGAAAAGAAATTGCACTCGAAAGGATCGCTGTCAGTTATTTTCAATACACCTTGGATCTTAAAATTAATCCTGATTGGTATCGCTTGGGCAGCCTTGCAACAGACAACCGGGGTGAATGTTATTATGTATTATGGCACGGAAATACTCCGAACTGCTGGATTTTCCGAAAGAACTTCGCTGATATGTAATGTTCTGAATGGCGTCTTTTCCGTCGGCGGTATGATCATCGGGGTTGCGTTTCTTGTTGACCGGTTTAAACGCAAGACACTGATTATTGCCGGTTTCGCCCTTATGGCAACATTACATCTGATCATAGCAGGTGTTGACTATACTCTGGTCGGTGAGATAAAAGCCACGGCAATTTGGCTGCTAGGGGCCTTATTTGTCGGCGTTATGCAGGGTACGATGGGTTTTCTTACCTGGGTAGTATTAGCTGAACTTTTCCCATTAAAATTCCGTGGGTTATCTATGGGAATTTCAGTGTTTTTTATGTGGATAATGAATGCCATTGTCAGTTACTTGTTCCCGGTACTTCAGGCGAAATTCGGGTTGGGGCCAGTGTTCTTGATTTTTGCGGTCATCAACTATCTGGCCATTATATTTGTGGTCACCGCCTTACCGGAAACATCGAACAAATCACTAGAGCAATTAGAGGAAGAACTGTCTGCCGGAAGATAGTAAAAAAGAGTGTTTCATGATAATTAAATAAATTATATCGCTATGGAGACAGAGTATGATAGATAATATTTCAATTGATAATCTTCATTTAGGCTGTCAAGCAAAAAATAAGGCCGCCGTCTTGGATATGGTCGGTAAAATTTTTATGGAAAAGGGATATGTCGATCAGGACTGTATTGCTTTTCTTAATGAAAGAGAGCGGCAAGTTTCTACGTTCTTGGGTAATGGCATTACCCTTCCCCACCTGCCTAAATCGGCCACTAGTATTATTGTAAAAAAAGGCATTGAGATTTTTCAATTTCCTGATGGTATCAGGTGGGATCGAAGCACCGTAATGTTTATTACCATTGGTGTTATCGCTAAAGAACAGGAGCATATTGATGTACTAAAACAGGTTGCATCTATATTTAGTGATGAAATTATTGCTAATGCACTTTCGCTCATCTCAAATAAAGAGGATTTTTTTCGTATTATCAATCGAGGATAATGGCATTTTGCATAACCAACATACTCATAGATGCCGGCCAACTGGCCGATATCTATGAGTCTTCCTTGTTCCGTATTTTCTCGCGTAACGCGGCATAACAGGTAACATGGCAGTATCAACGAAAGATTTTTATCTATCGCAAAATCTGTCGCCTGACACACAACCACTTTGCCAGCGCTTATGGGGTCGACGGCCTTTTTCCACTGTCAACACGCTGTGACCGCACCCCTTTTCGTTTCAACAACAATGCTTTCACAAAATAAGAAACACCATGCCACCAGATGACACTCACGCAAAGAGTGCAGAATGATGCATTTTTGCACTCTGACGGTGCCAACCTTGTCATTCAAGGGTTGCGGTTGCCAGCGGTGAGTCGAAATTGTTCTATGGTAAGCAACATGCTTCGCTGTCTGCCAACGCAGGCCACCCCGGAGCTTTCTTATTTTGAGAAACCTAGTGTCGAAAATCAGTAATGATGCTTTCTGCGCGTTGGCGCTGCTCTTGCTACAGCTATGCCATCTACTTTCGTTGATTACCTTTTAATTTATCGATGGAGAATGGCATGACTCGTTACCTGGCAAGACAGATTCGCAAGTATGCATTAACCGCATTACTGTTGGGTTGCACAACTTACAGCTATGCGGGTAAACAGAACGACACTCTGGTTTATGCCTCTGATAACGAGGTAGAAAATGTCAGCCCCTACCATAATAACTTACGTGAAGGGGTTATCCTCGCGCACATGGTATGGGACACACTACTCTATCGTGATCCCAAAAGTGGTGAATACAAACCTGAGCTGGCAACGGACTGGAAATGGGAATCGCCGACCGTGCTGCTACTGCATCTGCGCAAAGGCGTGACCTTCCACAACGGCGATCCCTTTAGCGCTGATGATGTGGTGTACACCTTCGAGAACATCGCCGGCCCTAATACCGCCTCCGTGATACCGCAAAGTGTCGACTGGATCGATCATGTCGAGAAAGTTGATGACTACACCGTGCGTCTGCATCTGAAACAGCCTTTTCCGGCAGCATTGGAGTATCTCGCCGGTCCGACGCCAATTTATCCGGCGAAATATTTCCAACAGGTGAAACTCGAAGGCTTTAGCAAAGCCCCCATCGGCACCGGGCCTTACAAGATTGTCAAAATCATTCCCGGACAAGAGGTCGATATGGTAAAAAACCCAGATTACTTCAAAGCGAGTCCACAGGGGCAACCGAAGATCGGTAAGGTGAACTTTGTGGTGATCCGCGATCCGGAGGCCCGTGTCGCCCAACTGATGACCGGTCAGGTGGACTGGATCTGGCGTGTGGCAGCCGATCAGATCGAGCCGTTATCTACGATGCCGAATATCGCGGTAAAAAGTGGCGAAACCATGCGCGTCGGTTTCCTCGACCTGAATATCCATGCCAATGGACCCACCGGTATGCCGTTAAAAGATCTTCGGGTGCGTCAGGCAATTAACTATGCGATCAACCGTCAAGGGATTGTCGATAATCTGGTGCGCGGTGGCAGTCAGCCGGTGTACTCCGCGTGTTTTCGCACTCAGGTCGGCTGTAATGACAGTAAAGTGATCCGCTATAACTACGATCCGGCCAAAGCCAAACAGTTACTGGCACAGGCAGGTTATGCCAATGGTTTTGATACCGATCTGTGGGCTTATCGCGATCGCGACTACGCGGAAGCCATTATCGGCGATCTGCGTAAAGTCGGTATTCGTGCCCGTCTGCACTTTGTGCAATATTCAGTTATGGCGAGTGCCCTGAGCTCCGGCCAGGCACCCATGGCGTTTAATACCTGGGGTTCGTTCTCGATTAATGATGTTTCAGCCTTCACCACACCCTTTTTTGGTGGTAAAGGCAGTGATATCTGGAAAGACAGCGAACTGACCGCGATGCTGAAAAAGGCCGACGCCACTGTCGATCCACAACAGCGTAGCGAGCAATATGCACAGGCGTTGGGTCGCATTTCTTCCCAGGCCTATCTGGCACCGTTGTTCTCCTACTCCACCCATTACGCGTTTAACGCTGATCTGAACTTTCAGGATTGGCCGGATGAATTGCCGCGTTTCGCGTTGTCCAGCTGGAAGTGATGTGTTGTCGGGCAAGACTGATAGTTTGCCCGACCCGCCCTGCCTCATAAGGAGCTAGCAATGGTCCGTTTTATCTTTCATCGGCTGGTGGTGGCACTGGCGGTGCTGTTTACGGTTGCGGTGGTCAGCTTTTCGCTGCTGCATCTTTCCGGAGATCTGGCGATGGCGATTGCCGGTCCTGATGCCAGCGCGGATGCCGTCGAACAGATCCGCATCCAAAACGGGCTGAATCAGCCGCTGTTGATACAATTCTCCCACTGGTTCTGGTCAGCGCTGCATCTGGATTTTGGTCGCTCGTTTTATTTTGCCAATACCGTGATGGAACTGGTTGGCCAGCGCATGCCGATCACGCTGCGGCTCGGTGGTGTGGCACTGTTGCTGGCGCTGATCGTGGCTATCCCGCTTGGTGTGCTGGCGGCGGTATTTCGTGACACTTGGGTCGATCGCTGTGCGATGTTTATCGCAGTGCTGGGGCAGGCAATACCAAACTTCTGGTTTGCGCTGGTCTTGATTTTACTCTTCGCGGTAGATCTGAAGTGGTTACCGGTAGCGGGAAACGGCAGTTGGCAACACTTTGTCCTGCCCGCGGTGGCATTGGGTTACTACGCCATGCCCTCACTGATGCGCCTGACCCGCTCCGGCATGCTCGATGTATTGGGTGCCG
The DNA here is from genome assembly GCF_035013185.1 of Acerihabitans sp. TG2. NCBI lineage: Bacteria > Pseudomonadati > Pseudomonadota > Gammaproteobacteria > Enterobacterales > Pectobacteriaceae > Acerihabitans > Acerihabitans sp. TG2. Next base: position 53,532 of record NZ_JAYGJO010000019.1, on the reverse strand, counting down.
ATTATATCCGCACCGCTCACGCCAAAGGGTTGAGCCCGTTTAAAGTGGTGGTGAAACACGGTCTGCGCAACGCGATTATTCCCGTGGTTGCGTTGGCTACTGTGGAACTGGGTTTCATGCTTGGCGGGTCGGTGGTTATTGAATCCGTCTTTTCTTTACAGGGTCTGGGACAACTTGCCTGGGATTCCATATCCCGTAACGACTTCCCGGTCGTCCAGGCCATCGTGCTGATCATCGCCGTATTTTACATCGGTCTGACCTTCTTGGCAGATGTGCTCAATGCGCTATTGGATCCCCGGTTACGGAGTAAATAAGGAGCAACGATGAAAACGTTAACGGCAGAAACGATGAAAAACAGCGTCGCCCCACATACCGATCTGTTGCCGGAGCCTGGGCCATGGCCGCGTTGGTGCCGCAAAATCCTTGGCCACCACAGCATGACGTTGGGGGTGGTGATACTCGGCACTATTATGTTACTGGCGATGTTGGCACCACTGATAAGCCCGCACGATCCTTATGCGCAGGATGTGAGTCATCGTCTGATACCACCCATTTGGCAACAAAAAGGCAGTTGGGAGCATCTATTGGGTACCGACAAACTGGGTCGCGACTATCTTAGCCGCCTGTTATATGGCGCGCGGGTGTCGCTGACCATCGGCCTGGTATCGGTAATGTTGTCAGGATCTATCGGCATTACCCTGGGTGTGCTGGCTGGCTATTTCGGTGGCCGGATTGATGCGCTGGTCAGCTATATTCTCACCGTACGCCTGGCCATGCCGGTGATCCTGGTGGCGCTGGCGCTGGCATCACTGGTTGGCGGCTCCGTTAAGGTGGTGATTGTCTTGCTGGGGCTGCTGCTCTGGGATCGTTTTCTGATTGTATCACGCTCGGTCACCCACCAATTGCGCGAGGCAGAGTTTATCGCTGCCGCCAAAACCCTGGGTGCGTCATCGCTGTTCATTATGCTGCGGGAAATTCTGCCCAATCTGATTGGACCACTTACCGTCGTCGCAACCCTGGAAATTGCTCACGCCATCTTGCTCGAAGCCACCCTGTCTTTTCTCGGCCTGGGCGTCCAACCGCCAATGCCCTCATGGGGACTGATGGTCGCAGAAGGTAAGGCATATATGTTCTTTCAACCCTGGGTGATTCTGATCCCGGGCGTGGTGCTGGCACTGCTGGTACTGAGTATTAATCTGGTGGGTGACGGCCTGCGCGATGTCACGGCATTAGACGGCCGCAATTAAGGGTAACACTATGAGTCAATATGATATCAGCCCACAGGCGCCGCTGCTGGAGGTGAGAAATCTGCGGGTCGATTTGCACACGTCGCGCGGCACCCTGCACGCGGTACGCGGCATTGATTTCCAGGTACAACGAGGCGAAATGCTCTGTCTGGTGGGCGAATCGGGCTGTGGTAAATCAATGACCTCACTGGCATTGATGGATCTATTGCCTCGCAATGCTCAGCGCCACGCCGACAGTTTGCGGTTTAAAGGTGCGGATCTGCTCTCCTTGAAGCGTCGCGAGCGCACGGCAATGCGTGGGAATGAGATGTCGATGATTTTTCAAGAACCCATGACCTCACTTAACCCGTCATACACCCTGGGCGAGCAGCTGTGTGAAACACTGCTGGCCCATCGTAAAGTTTCCCGCGCCGAAGCGCGCGATCGTGCAGTCTACCTCATGGAGCGCGTCGGCATCCCGCTGGCGGCAGATAGATTGAAACAGTACCCGCACCAGCTTTCCGGTGGGCTGCGTCAGCGCATTATGATCGCCATGTCGCTGATGTGCGGACCGGATTTGATTATTGCCGATGAACCCACCACCGCACTGGATGTGACCATTCAGGCGCAAATACTGCGCATGCTGCGCCAGTTGCAGCAGGAATTGGGGATGGCGGTGATCTTTATTACTCACGATTTAGGGGTAGTGGCGCGAATTGCCGATCGGGTGGCGGTGATGTATGCCGGACAGGTGGTGGAGACCGCACCGGTGATGGAGCTGTTCCATCAACCTCAGCATCCTTATACCCGTGGCTTGCTCGGATGTATTCCGCGGTCCGGCCGTACCCTGCCCGGTCAACCATTACAAACCATCCCCGGCGTAGTGCCGAATCTCACCGGCCCACAACAGGGTTGCGCGTTTCGCAACCGCTGCCATCAGTGTCAGGATGACTGCTGCGAGAATCCCCCTTATCTGCCGGTGAGCGCACACCATCAGGTGCGTTGTGTCCGGCCATTGCCCCTCGGGGAGACGGTATGACAACGATAACCGAACCCAGCCGCACATTGCCGCATATTGCGGGTAACGGTGATATTGCACTGGAACTCTGCGCCCTGAGCCGCAGTTTTCGCCTGAATCGCGGGTTATTTAAGGCACCCGGCGAGATCCTGGCGGTGGACAATGTTTCGCTGCGTATCCGGCGCGGTGAGACCCTGGGTCTGGTGGGCGAATCGGGCTGTGGCAAGAGCACGCTGGCGAAAATGCTGCTGGGCCTGCTGGTCCCCACCGCCGGCAATGTACTGATTGAAGGCCGAGAGATCAACACGGTGGATAGGCGCGAAATGAGTGCACATATTCAGCCTATTTTTCAGGATCCCTACTCGTCACTCAACCCGCGTCGCACGGTATCCGATGTGGTGGAAGTGGCGCTGCGGCTGCATAACATCGGCACCCCGGCAGAAAGAAAAAAACAGGTACGCGACATGCTAGAGAGAGTGGGAATGCCATCGCGCACCCACAGTCAGTATCCGGGCCAGCTTTCCGGCGGGCAGCGCCAGCGCGTGGCCATTGCCCGGGCGCTCATTCTGCGGCCGGACATCCTGATCTGCGATGAACCGACCTCGGCACTGGATGTCTCGGTACAGGCACAAATCCTCAATCTACTACTGGCGCTGAAACAGGAGTTCGGCCTGACCTATCTGTTTATCAGTCACAACCTGTCGGTAGTGGAGCATCTTGTCGACCATGTAGCCGTCATGCGCAAAGGGCGAATTGTTGAACAGGGCACGCGAGAACAGATTTTCAGCCAGCCGCGACACCCCTACACCCAGGCACTGCTGGCATCAGTACTGACCCCTGAGCCAGGATTGGGGATCCCGGACATTACGATTATCCCCTAATGACCAATAGGAGCAAAATGTGACACGTGATAGCACTGTGCAGGCAGCGTTGGATTATTTTCACGGCGGTGAATTTCGCAAAACGCTAACCCGCCGCATCGCATACCAGACCGAGAGCGAGAATCCGCAGCAGGCTCCAGCGATAATGGCATATCTTAGCGATGAGATAACTCCGCAGCTGGAATCGCTAGGATTTAGCTGCCAGATCATCGCCAATCCGCAAACCGGTAAAAACCCTTTTCTGCTGGCGCGTCGCCTGGAAGCGGACGCCGATTTCACCTTGCTAACCTACGGCCACGGCGATGTGGTTTTGGGTGATGACGCCAACTGGCATCTCGGCCTATCACCCTGGGAACTGCACGCCGAAGGTAACCGCTGGTATGGTCGCGGCACCGCCGATAATAAGGGACAACACAGCATTAACCTTGCAGCGCTGGCTATCGTGCTCAACGCCCGTGGCGGACGACTGGGCTACAACGTCAAACTCATCTTTGAAATGGGTGAAGAAGGTGGCTCTCCCGGCCTTGAACAGGTATGTCAACAATACCGCGACTGGCTGGCGGCAGACCTGTTTATCGCTTCGGATGGCCCGCGCGTCTCGGCGGAACGACCGACGCTGTTTCTCGGTTCCCGTGGGGTATTTAATTTTTCGTTACAGGTCAAACTGCGTGACGGCGCGCATCACTCTGGCAATTGGGGTGGCCTGTTAAGTAATCCAGGCATCCGCCTGGCCCATGCTATTGCCTGCCTGGTGGACGCCAATGGCCGTATTCAGGTGCCAGAACTGCTGCCCGCGCCACTGTCCGCAACGATACGCCATCACCTGGCAGGTCTGGAACTGGGTACGGCACCCGGTGACCCCCAGATCGCGCCATGCTGGGGAGAACCCGGTTTAAGCGCGGCAGAGAAGCTGTATGGCTGGAACACCCTGGAGACGCTGGCGTTTACCACCGGCAACCCGGCTAAACCCGCCCACGCCATCCCGCCGTCGGCGTTGGCACACTGTCATATGCGTTACGTCCCGGGTAGCGATGTCGATCACTTTGCCGAGCATATCCGGCACCATCTGGACCGCCACGGTTTTAGTGATGTGGCCATCCTCGGGCCGGTAAACTGTTTTAAAGCCACCCGCATCGACCCCGACAATGCCTGGGTGCGCTGGAGTGTCGCCTCCATTGACCGTTCCGTGGGTAAAACCGCAGCGGTACTGCCTAATTTCGGCGGTGGTTTACCTAACGCCTGCTTCCTTGATACCTTTGGTGTACCGACGCTGTGGATCCCGCATTCCTACCCGGCCTGCTCTCAGCACGCACCCAATGAACACCTGTTGGCCGATGTGGCCTGCGAAGCACTACAAATGATGACCGGCCTGTTTTGGGATCTTACCGAACAGGTGCAGGCGCTGGCGTGCGACCGTCATGGCTGATAGAACGGAGGTTAAATGCACAACACCGAGATTCGCTACTTTATGGCGGTGGTCAGTACCGGTTCCATTAGCGCTGCCAGTCAGCAACTGTTTGTCGCCATCTCCGCCATCAGTCGGCAAATCCAGCGGCTGGAAAACCGGCTGGGGGTCACACTGTTTGAACGCAGTCCTCGCGGGATGCAGTTAAACGACTCCGGACATATTCTGGCCAACCATGTGCGTCGCAGTATGGCGGATATGGAGTTGGTGATGGCCGAACTCAAAGGAATAAAGGCAGCGGATCAAACCACGATTCGGGTGGTTTGTACTGACGGTCTGGCATTTACTCTACTGCCAAATCTGATGGCGCGTTTTCGCCAACTGCACCCCCGCGTCAGCTTCTTTCTCTCGGTCGGCACCGCCAGGCAGGTGCCGGATTTAGTCCGTAATGGCGAATGCGATCTGGCGATTAAATTCAGTCTGGCGCCTGAAAGTGGTGTGGAAGTGCTGGCCTCGTTTCCGTCGCCGGTGCTGGTGTTTATGAAAGCCGATCACCCGCTGGCAACCCGTGATATCCAACTGGCTGACCTCAATGCCTGGCCGATCGTGTTGCCCGATCAGTCGGCGACTATCCGCCAGTTATTCGATCTCTCATGTCGCATGAACAATGTGTTTATCGATCCGATATTCACCAGCAACCATTTTTCCACCCTGTATGAATTTGTACGTCAAACCCCCAATGCCATTAGCGTTAGCAGCCATTATTCCATTCTTTGCAGTGCCCGTCAGGATGGTATGACGATAAAAACCATTAATCGCGATCAGCTCAGTCAGCGCACCTTGCAGCTACAGACCGAAATGGGCAAACCGCGCACGGCCATCCTCAATACCTTTTTTTCTTTTCTCAAGCAGGAGTTGCACACCCTCGATCAGCAGTGTCGTCAGGATTTTGCCTTACAATTTCGCTAAACAAAAAACAGTACCCGGCAATCCCTTGCCGGGTACTGTCAGCCGTCAGAGACCGTGACTGCTTAACCATCACGGAAAATATAGCTGTAGGCGCTAAGAGCCGGCGCACCGCCGAGATGGGCATACAGTACTTTGGAACCGTCAGGAAACTCGCCGTTACGCACCATATCAATCATGCCCTGCATGGATTTGCCTTCGTAAACCGGATCGGTCAGTACGCCTTCAGTACGGGCGCACAGACGAATCGCTTCCAGGGTGCCTTCGTTCGGTAAACCATATTCCGGGCCCCCATAACGGGTATCGAGCACCACGTCCTCTTCGGTAATGTCGCGACCCAGTTCTACCAGGGTTGCCGTGTGCTGCGCAATACGCAGGATCTGAGCTTTGGTTTGCTCCGGCTTCGCCGAGGCATCAATGCCGATAACCTGACGTGAACGACCATCAGCGGCAAAACCGACCACCATGCCAGCCTGAGTACTGCCGGTCACCGAACACACCACGATATAATCAAAGGTAAAACCCAGCTGTTTTTCCTGCTGGCGAACTTCCTGTGCAAAACCAACAAAACCCAGGCCACCGTAGGGATGCTCTGAGCAGCCAGCCGGGATGGGGAACGGCTTACCGCCGTTTTGCGCCGCTTCATCCATCGCCTTCTTCCAACTGTCACGAATGCCAATATCAAAACCGGCAGCATCAAGACGCACATCGGCACCCATAATGCGTGAAAGCTCAATATTGCCAACGCGGTCATACACCGCATCGGCATAGTTCACCCAGTGTTCCTGAACCAGCACACACTTCATGCCCAGATGCGCCGCTACCGCGGCAACCTGGCGGGTCTGGTTTGACTGGACACCACCGATAGACACCAGAGTATCGCAACCCTGTGCCAGCGCTTCGGGGATCAGATATTCCAATTTACGGATTTTGTTACCACCAAATGCCAGGCCGCTGTTACAGTCCTCACGTTTGGCATAAATGTCAACTTTCCCCCCTAATTCAGCGCTCAGGCGTTTCATTGGCGTAATGGGCGATGGACCAAAAGTCAGAGGGTAACGAGGGAATTTTTCCAGATTCATCATTTATCTCCGGTATCAGGAATGGCTTGCTATTCATTTCTGCAGCGCTAGCAGTTTCGGTTTACCCACTAACAATACCGGAGTGGTGATTTTTGTAAATTTCGTTTTTTTCTTATTTTACGTAATAAATAAACGTATAAACAAAAATAGTTTACTAAAATTTCTTTTTATCTAAATTATGCACAATAAAATTAATCATCGCCAGGTGAATGAGAAAAAAAAACCTCAATAAAAATAATATTAACCTTAAAATTCAATTAGTTAAAATGAAAAATTTTGCCATTTTCGTACAGACTTACACGGCATTTCATTACCAGTATCCGGTTACGCGGATTGACTCTACTGGCGGCAGTCAATATGGGTTAACGTCTCGTCAATGATGCGATATGTGCGCCGAACACTGGATTGCCGATTTTAGTATTGACTCGGATAAACACCTGCCGCTGTCCCTGCTGGCAGGATCATGGCTTATTCGCTCGACAGCGTGGTATTGGGGCGGGAAAATAGATTATGGAATTATAATGGGATTTGCGTAGTAGAAAAGACTTCACGCAACCCAATAAAAGAACGAATTTGACGCACGCCGGGTAAAAATAACAATTGTTCGGCATGGAGTTTATTAAAACTTTGGTTATCTGCGGTACGAATCAACATAATATAGTCAAATTCACCGCTGACCATATGACATTCCATACAGCCTCTTATTTTACTCACCGCGCCCTCAAAATCCTTAAAGGATTCCGGCGTTGAGCGATCCAGTACCACACCAATCATGACCACCAGCCCGGCATTTAGCGTCTGTGGATTGAGTAATGCCACATATTTTTTAATAAAACCCAGTTGTTTTAAGCGTTCGACCCGGCGTAAACAGGCCGGTGGGCTAAGATTGATTTTATTCGCCAGCGCCACATTGGAGACCGAACCATCAAGCTGTAAAATACGCAATATTGCCATATCAAAGCGATCCAGTGCTTTATCACTGCCCGCGACTTCTGCGTTTTTTTGCTGCTCCACTAGTGTTGCCTTCTATAATACAAAATACCGATCTTTATCATAATATATTCTTATACTTACCGTAGGTGAATTACGTGAATAGTGCCCTAACTGCATCCTGTCATTCGAAGGCAAAAAAATCAATTGTTGACCAACCAAAAAGCTTGAGATGAAGCAAATAAAAAAAGAGCAGACCGGGACGCAGGTCAAAACAGGGCTACCCATGACAGCGTGTCGCGGTGGTGATGGCAAATCCGGATAAATCAAAAACAGCGCTGGAAAATGTGACATAAAACATGATTAAGTACCTAACGTCGGTGACCGTCACCGCCTTGAGGAAATGATAAATATGAACGTGTATGAGCAAAGATACCGAGTTCTTAAAGCGGAGGATTCACCGGCGTGGACCGGCGACGGTTATGAACGTGCGTGGGGTCAGCTCAACAAGATTTGCGACACACTTGAGGCTGGACACTGGTTACCGCCAGCAGGTGCAACGTTCCTTGAACTGGGCTGCGGCAATGGTGCGATGTCCTCACAGCTGATGGCGTATCGGGGATACCAGGTGTCTGGCGTTGATATCTCAGCGACGGCGATTCAATGGGCTACAGAGCGATTCACGTCCCGAGGGCTGAAAGGTGTTTTTACTGTGGGGGATGTGTGTCATCTTTCACCCTTTCCATCAGACAGTTTCGATATCATCTTCGACGGCAGTTGCCTGCACTGCATACAGGGTGCCGATCGGTTGGATTGCCTCGGGGAAATGAAGCGGTTACTTAACGCTGACGGGGTGGTTGTGATAAGTTCCATGTGTGGAATACCTAAGCAGGCCAAGGATAGCGCCAATTTTAATCCGCATGATTATTTACTCATGCAAGAGGGGCTGCCATGGCGCACCATCAAACCGTTGGCGTTACTTAAGCAAGAAATTATCAACGCTGGATTTGCTATCGTGTTTACTGATGTACAGCAAAATCCCTGGTGGGATCACGCCACGTTGGTTTGCAGGAAATCACGCTAGCACCAGCGTTAACACCTTTTCCTCCAGATGTCCTTTGACGGTAGTGACACATTAACCGGGTTGACCACAGACATCGGCCCGCGGCCCATCCCGCAAAGCGGTTCTCGCAGGATCCTCACCCGACGGTGACAAAATAGTTGTTATTAACTAAATAAATTACATTCTCATTTACCTCGGAATATAAATACTCAGTAATAAATGTAATATTTTTTATCATTTGGTTATGGAAATAAATATATGTTAATAAACGAGATTTTCATGATGAAATTTTACAAAACTCAAGATTAAAATCTGAATTACCAAAATAACTATTTTTTTGTTATCGATTTCAAACACCCGGTCATGTTATGCCGCATCCAGATCCAAGCATTACGTAACTGAATGTTATCCCCTTCTTTTATTTTTAATAAAAATAGAGCCTTATTAAAATGCAGATGTACCAATACTAAAAATATTTTGCGTTTTTCGAGTTTTATTTTGAAAATTAAATATTCAATTGAGAGGAATTAATTTATGGCAACAGGTAACAAAGTGGCTTTGTCGGTCGATTTTTCACCGGTAAAAATCGGCTTGGCCTTAGTGTTTTTGATGATCCTGATGAACATCTTTTTAGGTATTTTATTCGGCGTTCATGAGGATTATTTTCAAAACTATATCCATGCAGGCATAGCGGCTCATCCGTCTTTATTCACCGATCCGGCCAAGGATCAAGACATCATCTGGCGCTGGGTTGAAAGAGCGCATTTCCATGCCGGTGGCATCGCGGCCTTTGTGCTGGGCATGATCACCATTACTGCGCTGACAGATATGTCGAATCGCCGTAAACAGGTCACCTCTATCCTGATGGGATTGTCGTTCTTTTATCCTATGGCATGGTTTGCTATGTTTTTTTATGCGCCTCAGATAGGACGTGCAGCCGCCCATCATGCTCTGCTGGTTGAAATATGTGTCAAGATCGGCGTCGGTGGCCTCGGCCTGGGTATGCTGTCTTTGCTGCTATGGTTGTTTCTCCCAGGCAAAAAATCTTAACCCGTTAAAAAATAGTTAACTATATACCCGGTGGCATTATCTGGCCCCGGCTAACCCAGATTCATTGTCACCGTGCGCAGTGCCCGGCAACAACACAAACGCCCGCTTAGGTGTTGCTTAAGCGGGCGTTTAACGTTGATTTGTTCATCCACTTCGTCACCGGCGTTAACCAGATAGTTGAGCGTCAGCTTTGTTTGGTCAACAGCCTCAAAGGGGTATCCAGTCGATGACTTCGCTGCGATCGCCCAGATATTGCTTTGCGGCATTACTACAAAGGTGTTCTGTGGACCCCGAGCTACTTTACCAGCAGCTGCGGTGGTGCGCCAATATCCGGCAATACATTGAGCAACAGCAAACACCACGTTAGGTGAAAAACCGTGCCTTATATCCCCAGCCTGAAGGCCGAGGTTTTACGGCACACATGAGAAAGAGCCCCTTCGGGAATATAGGAATGGGCGATGTTACTGTAACCAAGAGTGGCGGTATCAACGATGAATTTTTTATCTATCGCAAAATCTATCGCCTGACGCACCACCACCGCCTTGCCTAACACCTGACCGGGGTCTGAAGCGGGATCAGAGAAAAACGCTGACGCTTCAGGCCACTAGAGGCTATTATTCCGGGAAGTTTAGTGTGTTTCCCGGTGCTTCACGATAAATATGCAGAAACTGCATATGGCGTTCGTATTGGTCAAGAATGTCATTGATGATCTGTTCCTTACTGTAATCCATCAGATCATTACCCTGGGTTCCTTCCGTAAGATAGGTTTCCAAACGGTAGTAATGGGATTTACCCGAGCGAGCCCGATAGGTAAATGCCGGTACCGAATAGCGCTGAGGCCAAATCTGATAAACAAAGTTCTCTTCCTCACCCAGCCGAACCAGTAATTCGAGATGGTTCAGCCGCTCATCTTCCAGCGGCGGCAGTTCGTTGAATTCTACTTTCGCACCGCGCAATTTCAACTCACTGGCCACGTCCTGCATGGCCGGACGGCAAACCGTATTCAGCATTTGCTCGGTGTAGGTGGTTCCAGGATAGTTCATCACCCGCGACAGACGCTGTTTCCAGTTGAGGACAGCATCCCCGGACACGACCGTTGGGGCCGATGCCTGCTGCGAGCTGGCCTTGCGATAATCCTCCACTTTCAGCGACTTGTATAATCCGGCCATGACAAAAAACATCACAAAACTGAACGGCAAGCCCATGATCACTGTGGTGTTCTGCAAAGCGGTGATGCCGTCGGTCATCAACATGCCCAACGTTAGCGAACCGATGGCCAGCGACCAGAAAACCCGCAGCCAGTTGGGCGCGTCATTATTAATGTCGCTCAGGCGAGAAGTGAAGTTCCCCAGCACTAACGAGCCTGAGTCCGCCGAGGTGACGTAAAACAGCATGCCGGTGATGGTTGCCACTGATGCACTTAAGGTAAATCCAGGATATTGTGCCAGCAGACTGTAAAAACCGCGCTCCGGATAGGCCATGACTTCTTTGGCAAAATCGATATTGCCATGAATAACCTGATAGAGCGCACTATTGCCGAAGATCGACAGCCACAGCAAAGTGAAGATAAATGGAATAACCAGCGTACCCGCCACAAACTGACGGATAGTCCGGCCACGCGAAATTCGTGCCAGGAACAAACCGACAAACGGTGACCAGGCAACCCACCATGCCCAGAAAAACAGCGTCCAGCTATTCATCCATTTGGTCGGTCGATCAAACGCAAAACTGTTCAGTGTCATGCCCACAAAGCGGTTGATGTAGTCACCCACATTGAGCACCAGCGCATTGAGCAAAAACTCCGTATCGCCCCAAAACAGCAAAAACAGAATCAGTCCCACAGACAACAGTACATTGAGCTCGGAGAGAAAACGGATACCTTTGTTAACACCCGAGATTGCCGAGATGGTTGCCATCACCACAGACAGCATAATCAACGCGGCTTGCACCGTCAGGCTTTCCGGAATATGGAACAAAACGTCGAGGCCATAGTTAAGCTGCACAACCCCGATCCCAAGTGTCGTGGCGATACCAAAAATGGTACCGATGACGGCAGCGATGTCGACACTGTGGCCAATAGGGCCGTAGATACGTTTGCCAAAAATCGGATACAGCGCCGAACGAATGGTTAGCGGCAAATTGTAGCGGTAACTGAAATAACCCAGGGCAATCCCCATCAGCGCGTACATTGCCCAACCGGTCAGCCCGTAGTGAAACAAGGTCCAGACCATGGCCTGACGCGCGGCCTCCAGGGTTTGCCCCTGACCTTCCGGCGGCATCATATATTGCGTTACCGGCTCGGCGACGGAGAAGAACATCAGATCGATGCCAATGCCCGCGGCGAACAACATGGCCGCCCAGCTCAACAGGCTGAACTCTGGCTTGGATTGTTCAGGCCCGAGTTTGATGGTGCCGTAACGTGAAGCCCCGATATAAATCACAAAAACAATATACAGCGTTGCCGCCAACAGATAGTACCAGCCGAACGTGGACGATACCCAATTGAGAACAATGCCGATCCATTTATTGGAAAATACCGGGTAAAAAATAGTCATTAACGTGAACGCGATGATCAGTCCCGCGGAAGTAAAAAACACCACCGGATTTATCGTATCCTTTTGCGGTTTTGTGTCGATGTCTGAGGTCGCCATCGTTTCCCCTGCATAGGTTTAAAGTTAAAGCTCCAGAGTGGGTTGGGTAAGCGTGCCTTAGCGCATATCAAGATAAAAAGACCAATAACACCAGGCTAATTACGGGAGATCTGCTGAGTACACTTGCCTTTGCCAATCGTCATGAACCAAAAAAATCATTAATCCTGTATGAGCCATTAATGTCTGAAATCCAACAACCAGCGACCATAAATCATACAACTTATTAACGCGGTGTTAATAAAATATATTCATTTTTGATTGAACATTCAATCAAAAAAAAGTTTAATGAACATAATCGACGACGGGATGTTCATCAGAAAACCCTTTTCTGACGGTCTTTATTGAGTGAAATGATGGGAGTAAAACCGGTGCCCAAAGTAGGAATGCAGCCGATAAGACGGCAGCAATTAATTGAGGCGACCCTGGCCGCAGTAAACGAAGTAGGAATGCACGACGCATCAATTTCGCAGATTGCACGTCGGGCCGGCGTGTCCAATGGCATTATCAGCCACTACTTCCGTGACAAGAATGGCCTGCTGGAAGCGACCATGCGTTACCTGCTAAGTCGCCTTGGCGTAGCCGTGACACAACGGCTTAGCGCACTGCAGAACAATGAACCACGTACTCGTTTGCAGGCCATTATTGAAGGCAATTTCGATGAGAGTCAAACCAATAGCGCTGCGATGAAAACCTGGCTGGCATTCTGGGCCAGCAGTATGCACAGTCCCCAGCTCCACCGACTGCAACGGGTTAATAACCGCCGGCTATACTCAAATTTATGCCACGAATTCAAACGTTGTCTGCCGCACGATCATGCACGATTAGCGGCTAAGGGAATGGCTGGCCTCATCGATGGCTTGTGGTTACGCAGCGCATTGAGCGAGCAAATCTTCAACCACGACGAAGCCCTACTGATCACCCATCAGTACATCGAACAGCAACTGAACGGCGTTTAATTGCAACGAACAATACTGGAGAAACCATGTCCCGCTACGGCTTACAAAAACTCTATATCAACGGTGCATATACCGACAGTACAGGTGATGACACTTTCGATGCCATAAACCCGGCCAACGGCGAAATCATTGCGCAAATCCAGGCTGCCAGCGCGGCGGATGTTGACAAAGCAGTGGCCGCCGCCGAGCACGGGCAGAAAATCTGGGCAGCGATGACCGCCATGGAGCGTTCGCGCATCCTGCGACGGGCCGTGGATATCCTGCGCGAACGCAACGATGAGCTGGCGGCGATAGAAACGGCCGACACCGGTAAACCCCTAAGCGAAACCCAGACGGTTGATATTGTGACCGGCGCTGATGTACTGGAATATTACGCCGGACTGATCCCCGCGCTGGAGGGTCGACAGATCCCCTTGCGTGACAGCGCGTTTGTCTACACTCGCCGTGAACCGCTCGGTGTTGTCGCAGGTATCGGCGCATGGAACTACCCTATACAGATAGCCTTATGGAAATCGGCCCCGGCGTTGGCCGCCGGCAACGCGATGATCTTTAAACCCAGCGAAGTCACATCATTGACCACCCTCAAGCTGGCGGAAATCTACACCGAGGCCGGATTACCCGATGGCGTGTTCAACGTATTGACCGGAAGTGGTCGACAGGTGGGGCAATGGCTGACGGAACATCCGGGCATTGCCAAGGTGTCTTTCACCGGCGGTGTCGTCAGCGGCAAAAAGGTGATGGCCAATGCGTCGGGATCAACGCTCAAAGAGGTCACCATGGAGTTGGGGGGGAAATCTCCGCTGATTATTTTCGACGACGCGGATCTCGATAAAGCCGCGGACATCGCCATGATGGCCAACTTCTATAGCTCAGGACAGGTTTGTACCAACGGCACACGAGTGTTTGTGCCGCAGTCATTACAACGCGCCTTTGAACAAAAAATTGTTGACCGGGTGAACCGCATCCGTATTGGCGATCCGAGCGACCCGCGAGTCAACTTTGGTCCGCTGGTGAGTTTTGCACACCGGGATGCAGTGATGCGCTACATCGATAGTGGCAAACGTGAAGGCGCAACGCTGCTGACCGGCGGACATTGTCTGATGGAAGGCCCATTGGCCCAAGGCGCGTATGTCGCACCGACCGTATTTACCGACTGCCATGACCAGATGCAGATCGTGCGTGAAGAAATATTCGGGCCGGTGATGAGCATTCTGGGTTATCAACATGAGGATGAGGTGATTCGCCGTGCCAATGCGACTGAATACGGTCTGGCTGCGGGACTGGTCACTCAGGATATTAACCGGGCACACCGGGTCATTCATCAGATTCAGGCCGGTATCTGCTGGGTCAATACCTGGGGAGAATCCCCAGCACAAATGCCGGTTGGGGGTTACAAACATTCTGGCGTGGGACGTGAAAATGGCATGACTACGCTTGAACACTATACACAAATCAAATCGATACAGATTGAGTTGGGTAATTTTGACTCGGTTTTCTAATCCACAATAGGAGGGAATATCCGATGGAATACGACTACATCATTATTGGTGCTGGTTCGGCCGGCAACGTGCTGGCAACCCGCTTGACGGAAGATCCAAGCATAACGGTGCTGCTGCTGGAAGCCGGCGGGCCAGACTATCGCCTGGATTTTCGCACCCAGATGCCGGCGGCACTGGCATTCCCGTTACAGGGAAAGCGCTATAACTGGGCGTATGAAACCGACCCGGAACCACACATGAACAACCGTCGCATGGAGTGCGCACGGGGTAAAGGATTGGGCGGGTCGTCATTGATCAACGGTATGTGTTACATCCGTGGCAACGCACTGGATTTTGATAACTGGGCCACGCTGGCCGGTCTGGAAGACTGGAGTTATCTTGATTGCCTACCTTATTTTCGCAAAGCAGAAACCCGTGACTGCGGCCCGGATGATTTTCACGGTTGTGAGGGCCCGGTGAGTGTTACCACACCAAAGCACGGCAACAACCTGCTGTTCCATGCGATGGTGGAAGCCGGCGTTCAGGCAGGTTATCCGCACACCGACGATCTCAATGGTTATCAGCAAGAAGGCTTCGGTCCAATGGATCGCACCGTGACACCAAAAGGGCGCCGCGCCAGCACTGCCCGAGGTTATCTGGATCAGGCCCGTGAGCGCAAAAACCTGACCATTGTCACTCATGCCTTAACCGACCGGATTTTGTTTGATGGCAAACGGGCCATCGGTGTCAGCTATTTCAACAGTCATGGAGAGCATGCCAGCAATGCCAGTGTCCGCCGGGAAGTCCTGTTGTGCGGTGGTGCTATCGCCTCGCCGCAAATACTGCAACGCTCCGGCGTGGGGCCGGCTGAGCTGCTGAACCGGCTGGATATTCCACTGATACACGATCTACCCGGGGTCGGCGAGAACCTGCAGGATCATCTGGAAATGTACCTGCAATATAGCTGTAAACAACCCATATCACTCTATCCGGCGTTGCAGTGGTTCAATCAGCCACAGATCGGTACGCAATGGTTATTCAAAGGCACCGGGGTGGGGGCCAGCAATCAATTCGAGGCGGGTGGATTTATCCGCAGCCGCGAGGCGTTTGCCTGGCCAAATATTCAGTATCATTTTCTACCGGTGGCCATTAACTACAATGGCAGTAATGCAGTGAAAGAGCATGGTTTTCAGGCACATGTTGGCTCGATGCGTTCGCCGAGCCGGGGTCGTGTGCAGGTCAGGTCAAAGGATCCGCGCCAGCATCCGAGTATTCTGTTTAATTACATGTCGACAGAGCAGGATTGGCAAGAGTTTCGTGATGCGATCCGCATCACCCGCCAAATCATGGCGCAACCGGCACTGGATCCCTATCGTGGTCGGGAAATCAGCCCCGGTGAACAGGTACAAAGTGACGAAGAACTGGATGCCTTTATCCGGGAACATGCTGAAACAGCATTTCACCCGTCATGCTCATGCAAGATGGGTAAGGATAACATGGCGGTGGTGGACGGTCAGGGACGCGTGCATGGTATTCAAGGGCTGCGGATTGTCGACGCGTCTATCATGCCACAAATCATTACAGGCAATCTTAACGCCACTACCATCATGATGGCCGAAAAGATTGCTGATCGCATACGAGGTCATCAGCCGCTGGCGAAAAGCACGGCGAAATATTTCGTCGCCGGAGATACGCCAGCCAGAACGCCCCCGGTTAGAGACATCGCCTGACGGAGTCGGTTACCCCCTACAACCAGGGATGGTCCTGGTTGTATTCCCCCAGCACAGTGACCTCACCCACCAATAGGCACAGTTACTGCTTGGCAACAACGATGAGGTAACAACCTTGCCAAGCAGTTCCCATGCCCGCGCGAGCCGTTGTGGCAGAGGTCAGCACCCTAACCCGGTATCTCATCCGCTTTATGGTCAGGCTACCGCGCCCACTTTAAATATCGATACCGCCTGCGTCAGGCGCATAGCCTGATCTTCAAGCGATGCCGAGGCCGCAGCAGATTCCTGTACCAGCGAGGCATTTTGCTGGGTGACACGATCCATTTCGTTAACCGCTTGCCTAACCTGTTCAATGCCATGGCTTTGTTCATTGGATGCCGCAGATATTTCACCCATAATGCCGGTTACGCGGCCAACAGCACCCACAATATCCTGCATGGTTGCGCCAGCATGATTTACCTGTTGCGAGCCAGTATCGACCCGGCTAACCGAATCTTCAATAAGGGTTTTTATTTCCTTCGCGGCGTTGGCACTGCGTTGTGCCAAAATACGCACCTCCCCTGCCACCACCGCAAATCCCCTCCCCTGTTCTCCCGCCCGAGCGGCCTCTACCGCTGCGTTCAGCGCGAGGATATTGGTCTGGAAGGCAATGCCATTGATGACGCTGGTAATATCAGCGATTTTCTTTGAGCTTTCGGCAATTTCACTCATGGTCTTCACTACACTATCAATGACTTGCCCCCCATTTTCAGCGGTTACGGACGCGCTTTTAGCCAAATGCGCCGCCTGATGGGAGTTTTCTGCGTTCTGTTTCACCGTGGCAGTAAGCTGCTCCATGCTGGCTGCGGTTTCTTGCAGTGCAGCGGCCTGTTGCTCGGTTCGGGATGCCAGGTCATTATTGCCCGCTGATATTTCCCCGGAGCCGGTCAAAATGGCTTCAGAACTGTCCCGTACATTGCTGACAATAGAAATCAGCGATTGCTGCATGGAGCCCAGGCTGTTTTCCAGCAGACCCAGTTCATTACGGCCGGTAATAATCAGTGCTTCAGAAAGATCGCCCCCGGCAATACGCAAAATTTGTGTCTGTAAGTGCTTTAATGGCCGTAGCAAAATATGCCCGATAAGCCGCCAGACGCTGATCACCATGGCAATAACCAACAAGGCGATGGACGCAAATACCCACTTCATGCGTTCGAAACCATTACTGTTTTCAGTGAGGCCATTTTTCAGCAGTTGCCTACTTTGTTCACGCCATTGATTATAAGCGGTTTCCAGATTGTCCTGAGCCAGTTGGGCATCTAAGTTGCCATAGGCCGAGTAATTATTGTCCTGAAGGAATTGTCCAGACGATTTCAGAATGTCATACATCTGCAGATAGTTTGTTTCAACACTCGCCTCATTTTCTTTATTTTGCCCTGCAATCGCGGGCAGGGTTTTGTAGTTGCTAAAATGCCTCGCAGCGTTGTCCAGCGAAGCATTGGCCGCAGCCAACAGTCTGTTAATGGATTCCAGCGTCGCCGGATCGGTCTGTTTTTTCAGGATACGAATCGCAACCCGATTAATCGTGATCCTGGTTTTCATCAGTGTCTGCACGGCGTCACTCAACTCCGCCTGGCGGCTAGAGAGCATGCTGAACTCGACAAAATTAGTTTTATCATTTTTGATGGCGAAAAAAAACAAACCACCGGAAACCAGTTGCAATAAACTGAATATAATCAGGATCATTGCAATACCTGAAGTAATTTTTATGTTTTTAAACACAAGGGTCTCATTTTATTTTCCAGAAATCATTGCCTAACTATCGGCACAATACCAGAATAACTTTAGGACGAAAGGTTATGTCCAGAAACTAATTACCGTGCTATTTATTATAGTGTTTTTTATTATTGGCATTGCATCTTTTGATCGTCCGAACCTTTAACCACATTAATGGCTCGCACACAAAAAAACCTGACATAAAAGCCAGGCTTTATTTACTCTACAAAACAAAATCAATAATCGACGCCCTGCTCGGCAAGATCCATCGCAAAGTAGGACAGAATGATGTCGGCACCCGCACGTTTGATCGCGCCCAGGGTTTCACGTACCACTTTGCGTTCGTCGATAGCACCCGCCTGGGCTGCAAACTTGATCATCGCATACTCGCCGCTCACCTGATATGCCGCCAGCGGTAAACGCGACGCGGCGCGAATATCACTGATCACATCCAGATAAGCACCTGCGGGTTTCACCATCAGCGCATCTGCACCTTCGTGCTCATCCATTAACGATTCACGAATCGCCTCACGACGGTTCATTGGATTCATCTGGTAGTTTTTACGGTTACCTTGCAACACACTGCCGCCGGCTTCACGGAAAGGTCCGTACAGTGACGACGCAAATTTGGTCGAGTACGCCATGATAGAGGTATCGATAAACCCAGCGTCGTCAAGCGCACTGCGGATCGCCTGCACCTGACCATCCATTGCCGCCGATGGGGCAATAAAATCTGCGCCTGCAGCGGCGGCAACCACGGCTTGTTTGCCTAGATTTTTCAGCGTAGCGTCATTATCCACGCCGTGATCGTGCAGTACACCACAGTGCCCGTGTGAGGTATATTCACAGAAGCAGGTATCTGACATGACAATCATTTCTGGCACCGTGTCTTTGCAAATCCGCACCATGCGCGCCACCAGCCCTTGCTTATTCCAGGTATCGCTACCCGTCGCATCCATATGGTGCGAAATACCAAAGGTCATCACTGAACGAATCCCGGCTTTGGCAAAACGCTCAATTTCAAAGGCCAGTTTGGATTCAGGAATGCGCAAGACGCCGGGCATGGTCTCAATGACCGTATACTCGGAGGTGTCTTCTTCAACAAAGATGGGTAACACCAGATCGTTAAGGCTGAACTGGGTTTCCTGAAACATGGCGCGGAGAGAGTCGGACTGTCTTAGGCGACGAAGGCGTAAATTGGGATACTGATTTGGCATGGCTACTCCTGATAAATGCGGTCCTGAGAAATGCGGTCCTGGTAAATACGGTCCAGGTAAATACGGTCCTGAAACAAGCGATAACAAAACCTACTGCAGCAAAAAACACGCTAACCGCGTCGATACTCAAGTATATACCTCAGGAGGGGTTATCCGCAGGCAATATGCCACTTAATGCCACTTAACAGACCACTTATAAAGCGAATCCGTAGTGAGAACCATCAGGTAGCTCAACATCAAGTCGTAGCTTACCCCCTGCGGCCTCTACATAACGTTTAAGCGAGGAAAGCTTCAGGTCTCGGCCGGGTTTTTCCATTCCCGCCACGGTGGGCTGTTTGATGCCAAGCGCCTGCGCAATTTCAGTTTGTGTTTTCTGCACCTTCTCGCGCAGGTCGGCAAGGTGAATATTGAGGAGTACATCCGCCGCGATAACCTGCGCCTCGGCCACGACTTCAGGTTGTTCATCCGCGAGGAGCTGCTCGAGCGTTCTGCCCATAATGTTAATCCTTCCTCTCAACTTTTTTAAGATAATGTGTGAATTCCTGGTCGGCAACCGGGATCATCACATCGTAAAATCGCTTTTCGTTACCCACCTTATTACCAGCACAAAGCAGAATACCGGTACGGCATGGGTCAAAGGCGAAAAAGGCGCGTATGGGATCCCCCCGACTCTGAACGCGCAGCTCTTTCATGTTGCTGTAGCGGGAGCCTTGGACCGTATCAGCATAAGGTCTGGATAAGTTTGGGCCTTTTTCACGAAGTACAATAAGCGCCGCGAGTATACTCGCCCGGTTGCTGTCGTTCGACGTACTGAACCAGCGGTCAAACCTGTCTGTTGTTTCAATCAACCACACGGAACCTCCTGAGTAATATAGGCTAAATACGATATAGGTGTAAACCTATAATTTGATTGTGCAACGCTGAAAAAAAATATGCACCCGCAGATATAAGGCTTCAGGAGATGCCTTCAGGTTTTTCCGTGAAAGTGAAAAAAAACCGCTGACATGTTGCGAACTAGACCGCACATCACAGGATCACACGACCGACCGACCGACCGACCGAACCGACAGGCGAGGCTATCATCGCTAAGCACTTCAGAATGGGGGCAAACCAGAACGCGGTCACGGCAAAGGTATTGTCGGGCAGAATTTGGGGTAGTGAGGGCGAAATACCGATCGCATGATGTCATTGCTCCGTCACATGGCTGCAACTTTACTGTCAATAACATGCTTTATGTTGCCCTTTTATCTGCAGGTACAACATAAAATATGTTACCGCCACTTCGTGCATTGGTCGCCTTTGAGACTGTGGCCAGACTGGGGTCTATTGGGGCCGCCGCCAGGGAGTTACATGTTACGCAAGCGGCGGTGAGCCAGCAGCTAAAAAGCCTGGAGCACTATCTCAGTTGTGCATTGTTTAAACGCAACCCCCGCGGTGTCGTGTTGACAGCGGCTGCTCAGCAGTATCTTCCTGTGGTAACCGGCTCCTTGCAGCACCTGCGGCTACAGACGGAAATGCTGTTCGGCAAGCAACAACCTGATGTGTTACGCATCAAAGTCAACCATTCCATTGGCCATAACTGGCTGATCCCGAAACTTGCAGATTTTACTGCCCGATTCCCGTTTATTCGCCTCGATCTCACCTCGGTAGACTGGCCCTCCCGTGAGCCCTGTGCTGATGCCGATGTCGAAATCACTAACGGTTTTATCGAAAGCGAAAACACGCATGCAGAGCGATTATTGCAGGAACAGTGGTTAATGGTGTGTTCACCTGGCTTTAAACACCAGCATGCAAGCGCGTTATTAAAAGGCGAGTTGTCAGCGTTACCGGCAATTCAGGTTAAAGGCTACGAAGAGAGCTGGATGCAATGGCTAACCCATAACCAACGGGTGCCGGTTGCCCCCAATGTTCAACTGGCATTGAGTAACTCCCTGCATGGCCTGGAAGCTGTTAAACAGGGCATGGGAATAATGTTGGTACGTTCGCTGGTTGCAGCACGGGACATTCAGGCAGGTAGTGTCGTACAAGCACTGCCAGGTTCGATGCCTGCCGAATCCGGCCATTATCTGATCACGACCAATAAACGGGATGCCAAAGTTAACTTTTTCTGTGACTGGCTGCACCAACAAAACACCGTTGACCTCCCTTAAACGAGCTAACGCTCGCACCCGCAGACCCAAGAAAATGTTATGGCAGGCATCGGAAAATATGACGTTGTAACCACCAAACTTGTCATACGCGTTTCATAGAGTAGCGCAAACACATCACGCTGCGGCCGGGATCATGAAAATACGTGTTCAATCGCTCATGTCAAAAGGTAAGGTCTTGCTGTTTATCATGCCTTTGATGCTGCCGCTTATCACATTCTGGGTGATTCCGTTTATCTGTAGTGTTTATATCAGCTTTACCGATTGGGATTATATTTCGCCAAGCTACCATTTTGTCGGTTTTGAAAATTATCAGTACATGCTGGAAGACAGTGATTTTCACCAAGCATTATTTAATACCTTCTGGTTCTCGCTCGGGGTGGTGATCCCAACAGTGGGACTGGGATTGATCTTTGCCCTATTGCTTCACAAGAATTTTTCCGGTAGCCAGTTTTACCGCGCGGTTATTTTCTCCCCGTGGATCACGCCCACAGTGGCGGTGTCTATCGTTTGGTCCTGGGTCTTCGAAACCAAGGGTGGTTTGCTTAATGGGTTGCTGACGGCGTTGCATATTGCCCCGGTGCCTTGGCTGGAAAACGGTAATAGCGCGATGGTCGCGGTGATCATTGTTACGGTCTGGCAGGCCATTGGCTGGACCATGCTGTTTTATATCAGCGCACTGAATAAGATCCCGGTGTCACTGTTTGAAGCATCATTGATTGATGGCTGCAGCCCGCTGACACGTTTTTTTAAAATAACCTTGCCGCTTATTTCGCCCACCAGCTTTTTCTTGGTGATCGTTAATATGGTCACGGCTGTACAGGCATTTGATCAATTCCAGATGTTAACTCAAGGCGGTCCAGGTGGGACCACCCGAACCTTGCTTTATCTGTTTTATCAGCAGGCATTCGAGCAATACAACATGGGACCAGCCGCAGCGACCTCGCTGATTATATTGCTGATCACCGGGGTGCTCACCCTGCTCAATACCCTGATGGGGAAACGTTGGGTATTTTTCTAAAGGCCACATTATGACGATGCAATCTAGTGATATGTTGGTTGGACATCGCCAGCGCAAGGCGGATGTAAGGTCAGATAATCAAGGACAAAACGCCGCAACAGCAGGACCCGTGGATCAGGAAAGAAAAGCCGCCACGCGCAAACCGCTGCGAAAAACGGCCATGGCCAAACACGTAGCACTTATTTTCTCAGGTTTGATCATGGTATTCCCGTTTATTTGGATGTTGTTAGGATCGATGAAGTCCAATGATGAAATATTCAGCAATCCATTGGACATTCTTCCGGAACATTTCTACTGGGAAAACGTGATCAAAACGTTCCAACTGGCCCCTTTTGGCCTGTATATTTTCAACAGTTTTACCGTCGCCTTCTTCACCACGTTGCTGGTTATTATTAATTCGGCAATGTTTGCGTATGCCATCACTCAGTTGCGCTTTCGCTCACGCACATTGCTCTATTTGCTGGTCATGGCATGTTACATGCTACCCGGTGCAGTGACCTACATCCCGTCGTATATCATCCTGGCCAAAATGGGGTTGCTCGACAGTCACACCGGACTGATTATTTCCAGCGCCGCCAGTGTCTTCGGCGTGTTCTACCTGCGTCAGGTATTTTTACAAATCCATCCATCACTGGTGGAGGCTGCGCGCATTGATGGCGCCAGTGAGTTGAAAATCCTCTGGGCAATCGTCCTGCCACAATGCAAAGCCTCCATCACCACCCTGTCCCTGATCACCTTCATTACGGAGTACAACAGCTACTTGTGGCCGAATCTGGTGATCACCACTCAGCAGCGGGCGCTCATCGCCACAGGAATACGCCAGTTCTTTATTGCACAGGGTAACTATGGTCTTAACTGGTCGCAAATTATGGCCGCTAGCAGTATTGCCGTCATACCTCTGCTGATCATTTTCATGGTATGTCAAAAAACGATCTTATCCGGCATCGCCGATAACGGTGTAAAAGAGTGAATGAAGATGAAACTGAAAAAACTTGCAATAGTATTTACCGGTTTTGCTATGGGTTCACTGGCTATGGCAGGAAAGGCAAACGCCCAAACTGAAGTCGATTTTTGGTACTCAGGCGGTACCAAACCTCAACAAATGATGACCAAACTGATTGAAGAATTTAACAACAGTCAGCATGACTATGTCATTAAAGGGGCACTTCAGGGCAGTTACGCAGAGACTTACCAAAAACTGCAGGCGGGTATGGCGTCAAAAACGGCACCGGCATTTGCCCTGCTGGACGCGAATCAGGCTAACGCTATGGCAGACCGGGGATTGGTGCGCGGTCTTCGACCTTACATGGATAAGACCTTTAATTTTGCTGATTTCATCAGTGCTTTCCGTCAGCAGGTCACTTCCCCAGGGGGTGACATCTATGGCATGCCCGCCTACGGAACCACACAGATTTTCTACTACAACAAGGCGAAGTTGGCCGAATACGGCTTCACCCCAGCCGATCTGGCCACCTGGCAGGGTGTCGCCAACGTCGCGGCCAAAGTGACCCAAAAAGACGCCAAGGGCAACACCCTCTATTACGGCTGGGAGCCTATGTGGGGCGAAGACAATCTGGTGGACGCCGCGCTGTCTAACGGGGCTAAAGTGTTGAGTGATGATGGCAAAACCGTGCTGATCGATTCTGCGCAATGGGTGAGCGTATGGGAAAATTTCCGCACGTGGCTGCATAAAGATAAGACCATGCGTATCCACCACGGTGGCCAGGGTTGGGAGTACTGGTACAAGACCATTGATGATGTGATGAAAGATCGCGCGCTGGGTTATACCGGATCATCTGGCGATCAGGGTGATCTGGACTTTACCAAACTTGCCGCGGCCACACAGCCCGGCTGGGGTAATCACCCTGCGGCGCCTCAGGCCGGCGCCCTGGTTTTTGTGATGCCAAAAGGCACTGACGATAACGCCGCCAAGGGGGCCTTCAAATTTATGACGTTCTACACCAACCCGGTAAATACGGCGCGTTGGTCAATGTTTACCGGATATATTCCGGTGCGGCAAAGTGTGAAAGATGTGGCTGAATATCAAAATTACACCCAGCATAACCCACAGGCCTTAATCCCGTTGAAACAGGCCTCGATCGCCAGCAAAAATTTCCTTGATCCGACCAATGGCCAAATTGTTGATGCGTTGTCTATCGCTGCAGATCAGGTCGAAATCGAAAACATCCCCGCCGAAAAAGCACTTAAACAGGCGGCCATACGTGCACAACGTGCACTGGACCACGTTAACCGACCTTAACCAGGCAAAACGCAGGCTTCAGGATGGCGGGTTTTTCCCAATATCCTGAGCCTGCTGAACTGATTGTCTCGATTTCCATGTATAAGAGAGGCCCACATGCTGACGTTTTCCGGTGAACTGACTCACGGTCATCAGTTTAAAACGTTTGAAGTGTCTACGGGGACCCAAAGGTTGTGCCTTTCAGGCACCACCCTTAAACCAGGTTTTTTGTATGTCTACCTTTATGATGCCAGGCAACAATTAAGGGCCAGCATACTGTTACAAAAACCAGAAAAAACAGTGGTGATCGGCCATAAAAATGCGTCGTTGGGCGGTATTGCCGGCGAGATCCCGCCTGGGCGTTGGACCGTACATATCTACAACCTTGAGGGCGAAGATCGCAACCACAACCCCATGCTTTATCGCATTGAGGTGACAACCGAGCACCTCGCGGGTGATGAACTCGACCGGATCCTTATACCGACGGTACCTAATCTGAATGCGGATAACGAGATTATTTTTGACTACCGGGCGATAAAAAATCCGGCTTCCGGTTGGTACCGTGGGGATATGCATGCCCATACGGTGCTTTCTGATGGGCATAATACGCTGGAGGCCGCGGTAGCCATCATAAAGCGCCAGCAGTTGGATTTTATCTTTCTGACTGAGCATAACATCTGTCATCCTGCACTGCCGGACTGCGCGGATACGCTGGTGTTACCGGGGATAGAAATCACCACTGATAAAGGTCATTTTAATGTCCATGGCCCGCAGAAGGGATTGGCAATGTGTGATGCTGATTGTTCCAGTGAGGCATTGATCCATCAGGGATTGGCGATTGCCAACAGCACACAGCAGCCGGGTACTATGCAAAACGCGGTGAACGGCAATATCAGTATCAATCATCCCATGATGAAACCCTGGCATTGGCAATATGCATCAATGCCGCTGTCACACGTCCATACAATGGAAATTTGCTGTGACCCTACCTGGTCTACGTCCCCCGCTGCGACAGAATCTGCGCTTAACGTACTGAGTACCCTGTGGAACAACGGACAGAGGATTTATGCCGTGGGTGGCAGCGACAGCCACCTCACGCCCCAAGAGCGTAATCCGCAAGCAACCGAACCCTCAATTTACGGCGATCCTGCAACCTTTGTCTTTTCACACGGATTGTGCGGCGAGGGCATCCTGACCGGGCTTCGTCAAGGCCATGTCTATATTGAGCGGCGTTGTGGACTCATGGTCAATATCAACCAGGGCCATGTGCTGCCGGGCCAGGATGTCGGAGACCGTGAAGTGAATATACATGTCGCCGTCACTGACCGTACTGCACTCTACTATGCCGAATGTGTTGCCGACGGCAAGGTGATCTCATGTGGTCAGATAATGACAGAAGGCATTGATTTTAAAACTGATATGCGGCACTACGCTTGGGTAAGGATTGATATTCGCCGTGGCGACCTGCCCCACGCTCCTGGACAAGTGGGCGGCGAATTCGAAGCAATGGTCAACCCGGTGTTTAATGGCCAACGCGGGCATTTTGCTCAACCCAAAATAAATACCTGGGGCGAACTGCAAGCAGCGATGAACAGAAATGGACATTAAAGGTGTGTTGTTCGACAAAGATGGCACTCTGCTGGAGTTTCATCAAATGTGGATCTCGGTCTCACAGTCGGTGGTCGGGGTGTTGTTAGCACGCTATTCAACACCGGCGATGACCAGTGCCGAGAGCCTGCTGACCGCCATTGGTGTCTATGGCGACCGGGTTGATAACCGCGGTTTGCTGGCATCCAACCCCGTTGAAGATATTGCATTAACCTGGTTTGAGATGCTGATGCCGGGTTGTTCGAAAGCCGATTTTATCGACGACGTGAAGGCGTTGTTTAATCAAACGGTTAAGGAAAATCCGGGGTTGATTAAGTCCCTGCCAGGTATTGAGGCAGTGCTCATCACACTGAAACAATGTGGCTTAAAACTGGGCATTGCCACGGCTGACAGCAAGTCGGCAACGCTTTACTCATTGGAACAAGCAGGGTTACTTGATTATTTTGATTTTATTGGTTATTCAGATGGCGATATTGAACCAAAACCCGCCCCGGATCTGATGGAAGCCTTCTGTAACACCTGTGGATTGATGGCCCGGCAAGTGGTGATGTTTGGCGATACCGTTTCTGACATGAAATTTGGGCAAAATGCCGGGGCAACCAGTGTCGGCGTGCTCACGGGAACGGCAACCCACGCTGAACTGGCTCCGCATGCCCGGATGGTTATCTCATCGGTGGCAGACTTTACGCCCGGCCTATTGGACAGAATATAAGTTTGCGGGCGACGCAGTTCAACAACCACCCGGTGATCCCACTATAATCATCAATGCTGACGCTGATGGTGGGATCAGCGACACCGAATTAAACCGGCCAAAAGCCGCCGTCATAATGGAAAACCACCATGGCAGACGTTGTACTTCGCAATGTAGAGAAAGTCTATCCGAACGGATTTAACGCAGTAAAAGGGATTAACCTGACCATCAAAGAAGGTGAATTTATGGTTTTTGTTGGCCCTTCAGGCTGTGCCAAATCAACAACATTACGCATGATTGCCGGTCTGGAAGAGATAACCCATGGCGATATTATGATTGGCGCCAAACGGGTCAATGACCTGCCGCCTAAAGATCGTGGTATTGCCATGGTATTTCAAAACTATGCCCTTTACCCGCATATGTCGGCTTACGAGAATATGGCATTTGGCCTTAAGCAACAGAAGCTGAGCACCCATGAAATTGCCTGTCGAATCAAAGAAGCCGCTGAAACGCTAGAGATTACGCATCTGCTCAAAAACAAGCCAGGTGAAATGTCGGGGGGACAGCGTCAGCGTGTTGCGCTGGGTCGGGCCATGGTGCGCAAGCCCGAAGTTTTTCTGTTTGATGAGCCCTTATCAAACCTGGATGCCAAATTACGGGTATCAACCCGCGTGAGCATTGCACAGTTGCACCACAATCTAAAGGCCGAAGGACAGACGGCAACCATGATCTATGTGACGCATGATCAGGTGGAAGCGATGACACTCGGTGATCGCATCTGTGTGCTTGACCATGGACACATCGTTCAGGTTGATACGCCGATGAATCTTTATCAGTACCCGGCCAATAAATTCGTGGCGGGGTTTATTGGTTCGCCGGCAATGAACATGGTTGAAGCCACGGTTGAGCTAATGGGTAGCGCCACCTGCATGGCGCTTGAAAATGGTTGCAGACTGTTGCTGCCTGCGGATAAAGCAGCAAAAGTACAGGACTACATCGGCCGGCGCCTATGGTTGGGCTTGCGTCCAGAACACATCAGTGTGGCAGATAACCAATACGATGATGCCTTACAACAAAATATCGATATGCACACCATCACCTTGGTCGAGGCTATGGGCAATGAGCTCTATCTGTACTTTACGCTCGGCAAGGATAAGCTCGTATCACGTATCGCGTTTGACCCTCAGCGCATGGTCACCCGAGGTGAAAATAAACCGCTCCATTTTGATATGTCCCATTGCCACCTGTTTGATATTGAGACCGGGGAATCGCTACTGATTAAATAAACTTTTGATGATGTGACCTTCCCATTCCGTCACAAAACAGGGCATCAATTACAGTCTGGAACGTCGGAATGGACACCGATCATAATAATAAGCCATCATCCATTACACATAATAATCTCGGCAGCCCATTCGTCATAATGGGTTCGTAGCACACCATTACCAATACAATTTCCACACTTTGGTCAGGCGCATTAGCGCTTCCACATAAAAGTAGTCGCCCCAACTGCAACATTCGTCAACACCCTTGCCACCGTCCAAATGATAAACAGCATGTTTTAGCAGCCCGTTACCTGCATCCTTTTCCTCAGATAGGTAATGTTCCGTCAACGACAGCATGATGGACAGCGCCCTTTGTTCATAGGTCGCGCGATCCGGATCAGTCACCGGCAGGTGTTTTGCTAGTTCCAACAATCCGCACACTGCGATGGCCGCACCCGAACTGTCGCGATAAGCGTCCGTTCCCAGCAACGCCAAATCCCAGTGGCATACCTCATCTTCCGGCAGTCGATTAAGAAAGTAGTTTGCCAGCTTGGCTGACAAATCGACAAACTCACGATCGCCGGTATACGCGTAACTCAGCGCAAAACCATAAATACCCCATGCCTGCCCTCGCGCCCAGCATGAATCATCGGCGTAGCCCTGTTGCGTATTGCCATAACGCGCCGCGCCGGTGACGGTGTCCATATAATAGGTATGCCACGTTGACGCATCCGGCCTCACGAGGTAGCGAGCCGCCTGACGGACATGAGCCTTGGCCACGTCAGCAAAGCGGGGATTGCCGGTCTGTTCACTGGCCCAGAACAACAGTGGCAAATTCATATTGCAGTCAATAATCATTCTGCCAGCCTGTCCCGGCTCGCTCAGATCACCCCAAGCCTGGATGATGTTAGCTTTGGCATGAAAACGCTCCATCAGCGCGTCGGCAGCCAACAAGGCAAACCCACGCGCCTCGTGGTTTCCGGTCAGGCGCCAGGCAGCGACACAAGAAAGCGTATACAGAAAACCGAGATCATGCGTTTGTGTATCCTGCCGCCCGGCGATGCGCAGACCAAAAGAACGAACCTGTTTTTGTGCCGCAATGCGATATTTTTCCGCGCCGGTCATTTCCCACGCTAACCAAAGCTGGCCGGTCCAAAAGCTTGTCGTCCATTCCACATTTTCGGTGAGAGGATAAAATCCGTTAACACAGGTTTCTCCAGGAAAAGAATCGCCAAATTCAGCCAAATTACGATCGATAATTGTCGTAATGCGGGTGCTGGCAAACTGCAGAAGGCGATTGATTCTTTCACGATCGAAAGGCGTCGTATTTCTGTCCTGCAATAATTCTTTTTTTACGGTATTCAACATACTTCTTTCCTTTGGGTAAAGATCAGTTCATTAATTTTCCACAATTTTTTTTGCCATTTCCTATGGGTAAAGACAATAATATGTGATTGAATCGAGAAGCATGCAACGAGACTACCCGTATCAGAATTAGGGAAAACGTTAACCATGTCACACTAATTTATGATATTAAAAAGTTTGTTTGAATTTATATGAAATGGTGGTTTACGTTATAAAAATCCTTCCAAAATATTATAAAATATTGTCCTATGAAAGACTCAAGCCCAAACGACTTTCTGGAACTGGTTTCACTTAATGAACGCGCTGCAACCTTTAGCCGTTTACGGGCCAATTCGTTGCGCTATCACCACTGGCATCAGTGTCTGGAGATTTTATACATCGAACAGGGCTATGGTATTATTGCGGTTAATAACCAGCAATACACGATGCGCCCCGGAAGATTGTTTATTTTTCCACCGTTCAAATTGCATAAAGTCATGGTCGCCGAAGACCAAAACGACCGCTATCAGCGTACCATCATCCATGTAGATAACGTCGTTATCGCCCATTATCTCAGGGATTTCCCTCGTCATCAGACTCAACTGTTGCAGTTAAGCCATAGACAAAGTGAGGCGGCGGTGTACGATATCGCCGAGTTGCATCCTGTCATCGACGCTATTTTCACTAAATACAATGACATTCTTAATTTCGATAGCTGCAATCCGGAAAATATCTCCTGTCTACTGATCCAGCTATTGACCTTTTTACCGACCCAAAACGCCAATAGTGAGGTGCTTGATAGCTCCCTCTCCGCAAAAGTGATGCAATGGATTGAAGTTAATTATCAGGAAAAATTTAATCTGGACACGCTTTCACTGCATTTAGGACTCTCCAAAAGCTATGTATCCCGACGTTTTCATAAAGAGACCGGCGAACTTATCACTGAATATCTCTTAACCAGGCGCATCCGACTGGCCTGTGAATTATTACGGGACAGCAGGCTAAGTATACAGGGCATATCAGCTGAATCAGGATTTTCGGATACTGCCTATTTTATCAGCTCCTTTAAAAGAAGAATTGGCAAAACCCCATTGCAATACCGTAAAGGATACAAGTAATGTGTGTCTGGCACAGAGGTAACACTTACGTTCACCCTTATGATAGCTAAAACCTTACAGGACAATATTTTGTTGTTTTATCCTTTTTTATTATGAATCATTGTCCTTACCGTAATTCTTTTTCTGTTGTCATCACCGATTAGATGAAAAATGAGAGCTTGTTAACAAAACCAATCATTCTTTTAGTTTTATCTATGCCAATCAACTTGCAATCAAACCTACTTTTTACTTAGCAATATGCTAAAAAATAAGGCGTTATAATTACAACGCCTGATGTTCAGCATATACCAGAGGCGTTTTATGTTTTCAGACTATCTCGCACCAGACTGTGCTATTTCACAACGTCAGCAGGTTGTTAATTGCTTAAATGCCATGTTGGCATCGATAGACGTGTGTTTTACCGAGGGTGACAGTGGAATTTCCTTTGGACAAACGTGCGCGCACTACGACCGTAACATCGCCGAGATGGAAGGTCTTTCTCGTATTCTCTGGGGATTATTTCCACTACTGGCATCAGGCGAAGATTGCCCTTTTTGGCCTAAATACCTTAATGCCATTCGTCACGGCACGGACGCCTCGCATGCGGGCTATTGGGGTGAAACCGGCCCTTACGACCAGCGACTGGTTGAAATGGCGGTTTATGGTTTGGGACTTGCATTAATGAAGAACCGATTAACAGACCAATTCACCGAAACAGAAAAACTCAATCTACATCACTGGCTGAATCAAATCAGCACGGCGGAAATGCCGGATAGCAACTGGAATTATTTTGCCATTTTGGTTCAAGTCGGATTTAAGCAGGCCGGACTACCCTACGATCCAGAAATAATAAATATGCGTTTTAACAAAATGGAAGCCTATTACTTGGGCAACGGCTGGTACTCAGATGGTCTGGGTCGG
This sequence comes from Acerihabitans sp. TG2, assembly GCF_035013185.1. NCBI lineage: Bacteria > Pseudomonadati > Pseudomonadota > Gammaproteobacteria > Enterobacterales > Pectobacteriaceae > Acerihabitans > Acerihabitans sp. TG2. Next base: position 21,791 of record NZ_JAYGJO010000019.1, on the reverse strand, counting down.
CCGAAAGATTATTATATCTCAATGGCTTTTCATTACTACGGTTTGATCTACGCAACGCTGATGGCTCAAGAGGATCCACAGCGCTCTCTAGAACTGCGTAACCGGGCCAAACGCTTTGCCGAAGATTTTATTTATATGTTTTCCAGTGAGGGACCGGCCATTCCTTTTGGCCGCAGCCTGACCTACCGTTTTGCCGAGTCAGCATTTTGGAGCGCCGCGGCCTTTGCCGGTTTGGATATATTATCTCCGGGAGAAATGAAAGGTATCGTTTTGCGCCATCTGCGTTGGTGGCTTAAACAGCCTATATTCGATCGTGATGGTATTCTGACTATCGGCTACGCCTACCCCAATTTGATTATGGCGGAGGACTATAACTCCCCAGGTTCACCCTATTGGGCCTTCAAACTCTTTCTTATACTGGCGTTGCCGGATACCCACCCGTTTTGGCAAGCGGAGGAAGCAGCTCTGCCGTCTTTACTCCCCCGGCGCAAGGTGGCCGAAGCCAATCAGATTTTATGCCACGAGCAAGGAACGGTCCATGCCTATATGCTGACTTCCGGCCAAATAGAATTGAATAACTATGTCAATACGGAAGCAAAATACACCAAATTTGCCTATTCCAGCCATTTGGGTTTTACCCTTGAACGAGGTCGTTTCGGTCTAAAACATGCCGCATGCGATTCCATGCTGCTGCTAAGCGAAGGCGACGACTACTATCGCGGGCGCAGAGAGTGCACCGACGTCATCACCGAAGAGGACGCTATCTTTTCGCGTTGGGCCCCTTGGACAGATGTCAACATCGCCACCTGGCTTGTTCCTTGGGATGGTTGGCATATTCGGGTTCATCGCATAAAGACTGACCGAACGCTGGACACCGTTGAGGGTGGTTTTGCCGTTATGCATGGACCACAAACCATCGAGAAAACACAACAGCGCCGCTGCCGCCTGGAGGCAAACAACGGCACCAGCGTGATAGTGGATCTCAGCACTGAGACAATACGCAACGCGGATAAAATCATTACTCCGCCAAACAGCAATATTATGTTTGCCGAGTGCGCCACCATTCCGGTGCTGACACGTCGGCTGGAAACGGGCACCCACTGGCTGTGTTGTGCAGTGACGGCGCTTATTCCCCCATCAAACCAAGAAGCCCCACTACCTGAATTCATCATATCAGGTGACAGTGTGCGACTGATTCAGCAGCACCGGGAAATAACACTACTCATCCGTTAGTAGCAGCATGCGGATAATTATGATCTATAGCGTCGAGGTGTAAATGAAAACGATCACTGCTGAAAACAAAGTGAGTTATTACAAAATGAGTTCAATTATTTTTCTCTATTTTTTCACCTGGTCAGCCAGCGTCGGCTTGCTGGCCTTATGGCTGGGGGAAAAATCAGGGCTATCAGGATCGGTTATCGGCACCGTCTTTGCTGTAAATGGTATTTTTGCCGTCATGATGAAACCGATATACGGCTACATCATGGATAAAATTGGCATGAATAAAGCATTGCTCTATTTTATTGTTGTCATGTCGGCCCTGATGGCACCTTTTTTTATTTATGTCTATCAACCGCTGTTATTAAGCCATCTCATGCTGGGAATTATTGTAGGGGCCATTTATTTAAGTTTTGCCTGGTATGCTGGCGTGGCCGCCTGCGAATCCTACGCCGACCGTTTCAGCCGTATTAACGGCCTGGAATTCGGCCAGGTGCGCATGTGGGGCTCTTTGGGTTGGGCTGTCGCCGCCGCATTCTCCGGCGTACTATTCAATATTTCACCCGCTTATAATTTTATATTGGGAAGCGGCGCATCGGTCATTATGTTGGTGGTTTTGCTAAGCCTGAAGGTGAATACCGCTACCACCGAGGCCAGCCAGGTTATTGCTCAAGATAAAATCGTCTTTGCCGATGTCATCGCGCTGCTGAAAAACCCCAAATTTTGGGCATTCTGTCTCTATGTGGCTGGCGTTGCCTGGATGATGTTTATTGCTGAACAGCAATTTTCACGTTTTTTTGTGACCTTTTTTCCCACTAAGGAACAGGGAAATGCCGTCTATGGCTATCTCAGTACCGTACAGTCGGGACTTGAGTTCCTGATGTATATGATAATTCCTTTTATCGTTAACACCATTGGCGCAAAAAAAGGATTGCTGTTTGTCGGCCTATTGGTGGGTCTACGCCTGATTGCTTCGGGGTTGTGCGATAGCCATCTCATTATCTCTGTAATCAAACCACTGTATGGACTGGAACAATCTTTACTACTGGTTTCAGTATTTAAATATATTGCTGAGCATTTTAATAAAAAGGTCAACTCGACGATGTATCTGCTCGGATACCAAGCGATGATTTATGTGGGTTCTATCGTCATCTCGTCACCAGCAGGCTATTTGTATGATCGCATCGGCTTTGAACATACTTATATTATCATGGGTGTTATTGCCTTGACGTTCACACTGATATCAGTATTTACGCTCTCTGCGTGTCACAGCACTAGGCATCCGACCATTAATAATGTTGCGAATAATAGTTAAGTCGAAAACCTACGCACAGGCAAACAACTATCTGGATAAGAATTATTTGATGATAAGATAATAGTACACAGGGGAACGCTTGATCAATTAAAACACAGTTACAATGAATTAGAAGGGTGGTATCCTTTTTTCCATGTCACTCCTGCATTTACTATTCTTCCTGCTTTTATTGTTACCTCAATGAATGCAGGTTCGAGTGTGTCTCCTTATGTTGACTTTAATTATAAGTTTACCCCTGATTTTAATGTTACCATTACCGTTAAACCAAATGAAACGCATTTTTTTTGGGTGATCAAGACGGGATCGTACCCTATAGCCCCTTGGCGCGAGGGGTGCTCAGTGGTAAATATTCCATTGATGCGCCACCACCAGCGGAAAGCCGCGCCGGCCGTGGCGACAAACGTATTCAACAAACCGAATGGCGCAAAGAGTCCATCGGCATTGCCCACAAAATTGCTGCCCATGCGGCCAGTCGAGGTACCACCTCCATTGCTTTTGCCCTGTCATGGGTATTGAATAATCGTTTTATCACCGCAACCATCGCCGGGCCTCGGACCGAGCAGCAATGGGACGGCTATATCGACGCGCTGAGTTATAAGATAACACCTGAAGACGAGCAGTTTATCAACCAACTGGTGATACCAGGTCATAGCTCAACACCGGGGTACACCGACCCGAACTATCCGGTTGAAGGGCGTCTTACGCGTTGAGGTTAATCACCAGGCGATGTGAACTTATTGCCAGCCCAACGGTGTCAGCACCAGGCAGTGATGTCGCCAGAGTATTGTTTGCAGCCCAGAGAAATGCTTTACTGCTGTTATAGGCATTAGTTTTTAAAGGACGCCACATGATCTGGCTCATACTGGCGACATTGGTTGTCGTATTTATTATCGGTTTTCGTATATTGAATTCCGACGCCCGCCGAGCGTCTCAGGCGCTGACCCATCGGCTGAACATCGAGCCGCTTTATGTGGAATCCATGTTAAGCCAAATGGGAAAAATCCCAGGTGGTGAGTTTGTCAATTATTTGTTGCATAACAGCGAATCACATATTGGTAACGCGGCCAGCGTGCTGCTGATCTATCAAACCTTTATTATTGACGATGAGGAACAGAACCTGGTGTTTTGGCAATCTTTACTGCGGAAGGCCCGGCTACCCAGTGAGTTGACGCCAACACATACACGTATGGCCTTGTCATTTTTACGTGAACTAGAACCGGAAGCTGAAGAACTCAGCGCTTTTCGACAACGTTATAATGCGTTATTTACCGTTGAACCTGAACTAGCCCCTGTCCCCAAAAGCAATGTGTATTATCTGGATGGTTTTACGCCGAAAAATTAAGTCACCCATTCTGTGCCGCATCATGTGAGACCAGTGAACTACGCCCCCTGATCAGGGCAACCCTGCCCTACCATAAACTGCCTGAATCTGCGCGAGTTGATTTTCAAACATGGCTCGCGATTCGGCAGTGTTCCTCTGTCCTCCCGTGCAAAATGGCGCTTTATTTTGCACAAAAAATAATAAACAGAACGATGATCACGTTAAATTGAAACAATGTTTCTATAATAATGACTGCGTATTTGCTGAAGCACAAAACTCAGGCAAATGAATTCCACTTTTTTATGAAAAGGATCTGGTCAATGGCAAAAGGTCAAGTCATTACCCTGTCGTATTATACCTATATTGATACCACTACTGGTGCACAAGTGACCAGGCTAACGCCGCCGGATATCACCTGCCATCGCAACTACTTTTACCAAAAATGTTTTAGCCGTGACGGGAGTAAGCTGCTATTTAGCGGGTCCTTTGATGGGCCGTGGAACTATTATCTGCTGGATATTCCTCGGCGAGAAGCAACACAGTTAACCGAGGGGCTTGGTGACAATACCTTTGGCGGTTTCCTGTCGCCAGACGATAGCGCCCTATTTTATGTGAAGGACGGACGTAAGCTGGTGCGAGTCGATCTACTGACCTTGAACGAAACGGTAGTATACCAGGTACCGGACGAATGGGTCGGTTATGGTACCTGGGTGGCAAATTCCACCTGCGATCATATGGTCGGCATCGAAATCAAACAGCAAGATTGGCAGCCGCTAACTGACTGGCAAAAATTCCACGATTTTTACTTTACCGAACCCTGCTGCCGGTTAGTCAAAGTTAACCTGACCAACGGACAGGCGACCACCATTCTGCAGGAGAATCGCTGGCTGGGTCATCCGCTGTACCGCCCCTTTGATGATAATACCGTGGCCTTTTGCCATGAGGGGCCCCATGATCTGGTGGATGCACGGATGTGGCTTATTAATGCCGACGGCAGTCAATTGCGCAAGGTGAAAACCCACGCCGCCGGCGAAAGCTGTACCCATGAATTCTGGGTGCCAGACGGCTCGGCATTGGTCTATGTCTCTTATATGAAGGGCAGTACCGAACGTTATATTTGTCGTGCCGATCCGTTAACCTTGGAAAATCAGCGGATTACCGTGATGCCTGCCTGCTCTCATCTGATGAGCAATTACGACGGCTCACTGATGGTTGGTGATGGGTCCAATGCTCCGGTGGACGTGCAGGACAATGGTGGTTATGACATTGCCAATGATCCGTTTTTATATTTATTTGATATTAAGAACGGGACACAACGGCCGATTGCCCGACATGACACGTCTTGGGCTGTACTTGACGGTGACCGGCAGGTGACCCATCCTCATCCGTCTTTTACTCCGGACGATCGGCAAGTGTTATTTACCTCTGATATGCACGGCAAACCGGCTCTCTATCTGGCGAGTTTGCAGGATGGCAACAACGCTTAATCCCCCACGTTAAACAGGCCTGCCGGCGACGATAGTGTCCGGCAGGCTCGATACAATACCGCATACCGCATACCGCATACCGCATACCGCTGGGTAACGTACCCACAATCCAGGTCCATACAACACCCGTTGTCATGCTCTGCTCATTATTATGCTTCACATCACTGCGCGAAAAAAAGCAGTACCTCGAAATAGTAAAAAAGGGAAAGGCTGCACCGATGACAGCCGTTTCCCTGGTATATTGACAATTAAGATTCAGTTAATACCCGATTAGGTTTATTCCATTAGAAACTATATTGTACACCTGCCCGGAAACGAGTCTGGCGTTCATCCGTGGTTTTACTGCCGGAAACATTACCGACCTGAACATAAGGTGTCCAATTTTTATCCCACTTATAGGCTAGTTTGACATCGTGGGTCCAGTCATACTTTTCTTTATTGGATAAAATTTCGTCCTCTGAACGTTTATATTCCACTTCATAGGTCACTGAATAATTTTTTAAGAATTTATAACCAAGGTCCGCAGTCAGTGCATAACCCTTTTCATCAGTTTTAGTTTCACTAGGCTGGTTGCGTTTAAAATAGGGGCGATAACGTAATGAGGCAGAAAGATCGTTGGTAATATTAACCTTGCCTCGTAAATAAGGTCGATAATTATTGGATTCAGAGGAAGATTCTAACGAAAAGCCGGGTTCCAGTTGGAAGGTGTCGTTGAATTTATACACATAACTGGCCACGACTTCCGTACCGTCACTGGTCTGTTCATGGTAGGGTTTATTAGGTGTAGAGTCAGAACTGTGTTGGCGCCATTTACCTTCCAGTGACAAGCCAAAACCATTGGCAAATCGATTGGAAATCGACAAACGATCTTTATGATCTGACTTACTGGTATCCTTCATCTCATGCCGATAATCAATTGTGGTTGCAGCGGCACTAAAACTCATGGCACAGGCCACGGCCAGAATCGTAACTTTTAATTTCATTTTGATATCCCAGAGTTATTAATTGGTCAAAAAAACTATGTGCATTCAGGTACGCCATAGATATGACTATAGCGTCCTGTTGCTTTATTGAACGTCTCTTTATAAGGACGTTATTATTCAATAAAATTTTTCATGAAGTATATATCTGGCATTGAATAAATTAAACAAACATAAAATAATTTTATCATCACCCTGTATTTTCCCACTATTGCGCTAATGGCAACATAGGTTCATACAATATAATATACATTTTTCGTTTTACTTCATCATCTCATTGCGCGTTTGAGTATACGGTCCCCCTGTTTATTGAAATATTCTGCCGCCTCGGCAACACTTTTTTGTCCATAATCGATTGATTGCAACACGTCTCCGAATAATGACACGATTTGTGGATCGTCAAAATAAGGTGATGTTTTCATTTCATGTGGCAAACTTAATGCAAGGTTCAGCCCAGACACTGCGGGATCTTCATCTTTGATAACCCCACTGGCCCGCAACTGCTTAACCGCTGCAGCGCTTAAAGGTACGCCACGTTCCAGGCCAAGTGCATCGATACCTTCTTTGCTGTTTAGCAAAAAGTTAATCAGCATGGCACTTTCTTTCGGGTGTTTGGTAGATTTCCCAATTGATAGCATTTGTGCTGGTTTGAAAAACAGTCCAGCATCTTTCGCACCCGGCAACATCGGATAAGGCCCGAGCACCAGCTTGGCGGGTTTGGTCAAATTATCCGAATACTTGGTGATGGTGGAATTCCACATATAAGTTCCCCCCCACTCACCATTGATCCAGGGTTTCATTTCATACATATTGCTTTTGCCAAATGAGGCATAATATTTGGTAGACGGCATCACATGACTGTCAACCATTTTTTTATACAAGGTAAAAAGCTCTACCCATTGTTTCTCGCTGTAGGCGAATTTTTTATGTTTTTCATCAACCGCCTGCGTATTATATTTCTGTGTCATATAAGAGCGCAATAGTGCCAAGGTATCTTGATGCTCAAGAATAATAGGATAGTATTCTTCACCCAGTTTTTTCTTAAACACGTCACCGGCGGAAATCAACTGGTCCCAGGTATTGGGATAACTTAATCCTGACTTGGCCCAGGTCTGGTCATTAAAATAAAATACCCGAGCGGTCACCGAAATAGGAATACCATTCAATTTGCCATTTACCGTAGTTTGCTGCAATTCTTTAGGAGCAAACTGCCCTAGGTCCAGGCTATCCTTGACCTTATAAAGATCATAGAACCCATTCCCATCTTTGGAAAAAATCGGCAACCAATTCCAGTTGGTTTGCATCACATCTGGCTCGGTATTGCCTGCAATCTGTGTGGTCAGGCGGGAAAGATGCCCATCCCAGCCGGTATACTCGGCTTTAACATTGATATTAGGATAAAGCTTGTGGAATTCATCAAGCGCTTTCAGTGTCACTTGGTGGCGACCATTGCCTCCCCACCATGACATGCGCAGATTGACCTGATCCTGTGCCATGGACTGACACGAGAAAACCATCGCAGAGGCAATCAGTGTCGTTAGGATTGCTTTTTTCATTAGTACTACTCCTGTTAGAGAGAGATATTTTTTTCTGTTTTTGCATCAAAAATATGGCATTTATCCATATCGAACTGGAAATACACCGTCTGGTGTAAACCTTCGCTGATGATGGCCTGCGCTTCATCGGACGGCAAACGGCAGGTCAATTCAAAATCATCAACTTTAATGTACAAGAAGAACTCATGTCCCATATTCTCCATGCGGACGAGTTCACCTTGAGAATGATTTTCGGCAAACGGCGTCAACGACACATGAATAAACTCCGGCCGCACACCAAAGAAGACCTGCTGTCCGCAATAGGACTCCACTTTGGTTTGCTGTTCTGGGCTTAATATCAACACATAGTGCCCTACCGTCAGGCCGATTTGCCCTGCGGTTTTCTTAAGTGTGCTGGGTTTGATATTCATTTCCGGTGAACCGATAAATCCGGCGACAAACATATTGGCCGGATAGTGATAAAGATTATCCGGCGTATCAACCTGCATGATATGGCCCAGTTTCATCACGCAGATACGATCCCCCATGGTCATGGCTTCCGTCTGATCGTGAGTGACATATACGGTGGTCGCCGCCTTGCCGCTGCTTTTCAGATGTTTATGCAAATCAGAAATGCGGATCCGCATTGAGGCACGCAGCTTGGCATCCAAATTGGACAAGGGTTCGTCAAAAAGAAAAACATCGGGTTTTTTTACAATGGCACGGCCAACCGCGACACGCTGAGCCTGACCGCCGGAAAGCTGACGCGGTAAACGATCGAGCAGATCGTCGAGTTCGAGTATTTTCGCCGCCTCAGCGACCTGTTCTTCAATCTCTTTTTTGGGCAAGCGACTTAATTTAAGGCCGAACGCCAAATTTTCTCGCACCGTCATATGAGGGTATAAAGCATAATTTTGAAATACCATCGCGATGCCACGAGATTTTGGCGCCAGGTTATTCACGACCCGCTCACCGATACGCACTTCACCGTCACTGATGGTTTCAAGACCGGCCAACATACGTAACGTGGTGGACTTAGCGCAGCCAGACGGGCCTACGATCACCATGAACTCACCATCGCGAATGGTCAAATCGATGCCATGTACTGCCCTGAATCCGTTGGAGTACACTTTTCCTAATTTACTAAAAATAACCTCAGCCATGATATAACCTCAATTAACCTTTAATTCCGCTGCTGGTGACACCCTGTACGAAGTAGCGCTGGGCCAGGAAGAAAACAATGATAGATGGCATGATTGAGATGCTGGCCATCGCCAGAATTTCATTCCAAGGAGCCCCTTCAGTGACATCGATTGACATTTTAAGGGCCAGTGCGATGGGATATTTATCGACGCTGTAAACATAGATCAGCGGCCCGATAAAGTCGTTCATGGACCACATAAACTGGAATAACGCTACTGAAATAATCGCCGGTTTTAAAATTGGCACGACCACATACCACAATACCTGAAATGAATTACAACCATCGATTTGTGCTGCTTCCTCCATATCCCGAGGTACACCGCGTAAAAACTGAATCAGCATAAAGACAAAGAACCCCTGAGTAGCAAATGCTAATGGCAAATACAGCGGCAGATAGCTATTAAGCATTCCCATTTCCCGGAACATAATGTACTGCGGGATAAGCAATACCGTACTGGGTAATAGCATGGTGGTAATCAGCGTAGTAAACCAGAATTTCTTCCAGGGAATTTCAAACCGCGCAAAACCATAAGCCACTATGGTAGAGGAAATAATGGTCAGCAATACCTTGGGTATGACGTATTTAAACGTATTTACCATATAGTGGCCGAAATTGTATTCGGTACCGGTCTTCCAACCGTTCACAAAACCTTCGCGAGTACCATGCTGAGGCCACAATCCTAGAGTAGTAAAAATTTCGTTATTAGGTTTAAATGCTGCTGAGAACATCCACAACAATGGATAAAGCATCATCAACCCGACAACAATCAGTATAATATAGCGTATCAACGCATTGATTTTTTCTTTGCGCAGCGTACGTTTGATTTCCATTTCCGCGTCGCCATCCACCCTGGCTGCTTTATTATTTATATTATGTTGTATATCACTCATTTTTCCCTCCCTTATCGGCAGAGTAGAAAACCCAGTATTTGGAGGATTTAAAAGCAACAGAGGCAAACACCGCAACCACCAAGAATAATATCCACGCCAGCGCGGCACCATAACCCATATCGAAGTACTTAAACGCCGTATCGTATATATATAACGAGAAGAGATAAGTATAGTGCGTCGGCCCACCACCGGTAATCACATAGGGTGCCGTAAATTCCTGAAACGCTTGTGTAGTCTGCATGATAAAGTTAAAGAAAATCACCGGGGTAATCAGTGGAACCGTGACCTTCATAAACATTTGCCATTTGGAGGCACCATCGATCATCGCCGCTTCATATTGCGATTGCGGCACATTTTGCAATGCTGCCAAAAAAATGACCATGGCGGAACCAAACTGCCATACTCGAAGCAACGTCACAGAGGTCAACGCCAGAGCTGGCTCGCCAAGCCAATTAACCGGGTCAAAACCTAATACGCCAATAAAGCCATTTAACAACCCATCAATGGCAAACAAGGCACGCCATAACACGGCAATCGCCACGCTACTGCCTAGTATTGAAGGGATATAAAAAGCCGTGCGGAAAAGACCGATACCGCGCAATTTAAAATTAAGCACAAAAGCTATACCCAGGGCAAAGGCCAGCTTTAGCGGAATTGTCAGGAAAACATAGGCAAACGTTACCCACATTGATGTCCAGAACAGGTCATCTTCTAACAACATATGACGATAATTTTCTATCCCGTTGAATACCGGCGGATTCATTAGGTCATAGTCGGTAAAACTCAGAAAAAACGATGATACAAAAGGGAAAGCCGTAAACACTAGCAGCCCTATGATATAGGGTGATATATAGGCTAACCCCAACATTCGATTCTCATTCATCACGCTTACCTATTTTAACTACATGAAATGAACTCGTTTACACAAATAAAAAACTCATTAACAGCATTGCTACACTTAACATCCCACCACCGTGCCAGCACTTTTAGTGGGTTCTACCCCCACCCAGACCCTTGTGATTTCAGCCCTTCGCTTAAGTAACCCACCGATTTACCCGGGAGTAGCACTTACTCGAACCTGCTGGCCGGATCGCCTGTCGTTGCCACCAGTGTGCTGACCAAAACTCACTTCCGACTTCAAGCAAATGGAATATTGTTTCAATATAAGTTTTATTTTAGCATCCGTCATCGACCACTTGATAAAAGTGTGATCAAGATAGAAACGTTGTTTTAATTTTTTTAAATAAACAGGTCAGTTTGCGTTTTGCAGCAAAATTTTCATAAGTTTATGATTTGGATCTCAATTATTTGTGTTTTTTTTATGCATAGTGCGGAAGAAAATTGAAGCTGGGTTAACTACATGTGTTCGTGAGGCGTTAGATTTGGTATGAGAAGCCTCATTCACCGGCGTAACAACAGATAATAATATGACATGATGTGTTGTTAGTCATATTTTGTTGCATATTTTTTACGCAATTCTAACGCTATTTTGCTGCACTCAGCGCTGCACCTGCTTACTGTCGTCCAGCCGGTCTTAACGTGGTGCCGACAACCATGGGAGACAACGGACAGCATGATTGAAACAAAATAGGGATATCGGAGTAAACCATAAGGAACGATAATATCACCATGGCATGGCTTGTGACGCAGGATATGGAATAAAAATGCTCGTGTTAGCCTTGGGGTATTATTGGCAAAGTACCACCTGAATCTTTGACTTGCCCAAGAACGCGGCCCATGGGTTATGACCATGGGCCGCAGACAACCTGGGCTGACTTCTTTGCAATTTAGACCAATGTGGCCGATGTTATACTGTGATCAACGGATAGATATTCGCCTCTATCTTATTGATAAACAACCGCCGGCACTCTCCCACAGGCAGCGTCAGCGCCAAGGTTTTCCACGCCGGCCGGTATTTTCCGCAGACGGTAAAAACGATATCAATACGTTCATCATCGCACTGCAAATCCCAGTGCAACCAAAGAGCATCATCGTTCTTCCAACCTGATGTCTCGCCATCATCGTCAAACAACATACCCGTACTCTCACCACGCCCTTTAGGCGGAAAAAGCTTTAATTCACGTTGATCATCCTGTGCGGCATCAACATAATTGAGACGCTGAGACAACGGTAGTGCGGCGCCAGCGCGGACCAATAAGGGCAGTCGTTCCAACGGCGCGTCCAGCACAATGGTCTGCCCCCCCTGGTACCATTTACCGTCATAAAAGTCGTACCAGCCGTAACTATTTTGAGGTAAATAAACCTGCCGCCGTCGTTCTCCCGGTTCGACCACACTGGCAACCAGCAGGTCGCGCCCTAACATAAAATCATCAGTTTCTGTGAAGGTGGTTTCATCGTGCTCATGATCGAGGAACGTTGGGCGCAGCATAGGTTCATCATCAGCACATGCCTGCCATAAGAGCGTATAAAAATAGGGTAATAGCCGGTAGCGCAACGCGATAACATCCCGGATCGCCGCCGTTGTCGCTGGATACATCCACGGCTCATTTACCGTGTTATCATCATTCCATGAATGAATGGTAAAACGCGGATGCATTGCCCCGTTCTGCACCCAGCGGACAAAAAGCTCGGCATCAGGCTTAACGCCGGAAAATCCCCCGGTGTCATGGCCGACATTGAACAACCCTGACAAACTCATTCCCAAACCCATGCGTATGTTATAGCGCAGCGTTTGCCAGTTGGTGCGATTATCCCCACTCCATGTTTGCGCGTAGCGTTGCATGCCTGCGCACCCGGAACGTGATATCAGATAGGGGCGTAGTTGCGGTGCGAAGCGCCGCTGAGCCTCCATTGACGCACGCATCATTAATAATGGCATCACTGGACGAATATATTTAATGGGGATATCTTCGCCAAAACCATGGCAGAGAGCATCATCGTCCCAAATTTCATATTCGTTATTATCATTCCAGGTAGCATCAATACCCATTTCCAGTAATTGCACGGTAACATTATCCTGCCACCATTGAATGGCGGCAGGATTAGTAAAGTCCAGATGTGAACCTTCGTCGTCCCAAAAGCAGGAACGTTCAGGACCATTACCCTCTGAATTACGGATAAACAATCCTTGTTCCGCAACCTGCGAATAACGCGGATGATCCTGTAATAAACAGGGCTTAACATTGGCAGCCAGTTTTATTCCGGCAGCATGAAAAGCGCGAGACAGAGCTTGTGGTTGCGGTATTTTGTCGTAATTCCAGTTAAAAACGTAACGTTTATCGTTGATGGACGTATAGCCTGATGACAGTTGGAAGGAATCACAGGGAATTTCATGTTGTCGGCACAGCGCAATAAACTTCATCAACTGCAGCTGCGCGTCAGGCGCATCGGTGTAATGCATAGTGGAACCGCTATAACCTAGACTCCATTTTGGACCAAACAGGGTTTTCCCAGTGAGGCGCACCATTGTTTTGGTTACATCGAGAATCCGGGGGCCTAAAAACAGGTAATAATCTACATCTCCGGCTTCAGCTTGATAGCGTCGGTAAGGAAGGTGGTAATTATCAATTTCATTGCCCAGATCCAACCAACAGTTGCTCAGGTTGTCATAAAACAGGCCAAAGCTGACCGACGAACTGTGGGTAATAGTGAAAGGAATGTGTTTGTAAAGCGGATCGGTTGACGCGGCGTTGTACCCCATCGCATCGAGATTACGCATCTCAAAACGCCGGCCGCTGCGATTGAGATCGCCGGTTTTTTCACCCAGCCCGTAGTAATGCTCACCGGCAAACCGGCGCTGATAATGGGCGATACTTTCACCTTTGCCGCTAAGCAAATAGGCGCTAGTCGGCCGGTCCGAGGCTAACATGCACCATTGCCCCTGCGCATCACGGTATTCCCACTCTAACCACAGGGGCTGATGTACCGTGACTCTCAGCAGATCAGTGCTCAAGGTCAACCCTTGCGTGTGTTGTTCAAGTTGAAAGTCCGGCAGGCTGAATCCTGCAACGCTTTCACGTTCACGCCCTTGCCAGGGCACGTCTTGCTGCGGCGCAATGCTCCAGGTGCGATTGAGCGCCAATTTACCGTTTCGTTTAATCAACACACGAAACAGCGTAGGTTCCAGAACATACAATCGCAAGATATGATGATTATCCACCAACAGTTCAATGTAGTTGGCCGTTTGTTGCTGCAAGACCCAATTTTTTAAAGTTTTCATAGCGCATCTATTTCCTTTAATATCTGCGAGCATCGTCCAATTCGTTGCCGCTGATGATAGTGTTTTTTCATTATTTAGTGACCCGAGAGCCGCTGCGCTCGGCAATAAAGGCCACCATAAATAGGGCACCAATAAGGTCAAAACAGGCCATGGCAATAAACAGCGGGTTATAGCCAATTTTGTCAGCGGTGAGACCAATTAATATTGAAAACAGGAAACTAGCGATCCAGGCTGCAGAGCCCCGCATGCCGTTAACCGTCGCCATGTTATTTTTTTCAAATGACTCCACCACCAGTGCGCTGAGCATGCAAGAAATCATCTGATGACCAAAGCCGCCCACGGAAATCAAGGCAATCGCCAGATAGGGATTGGGGGTAATCGTCACTAATGCTAACGAAAGCATCATAAAAGCGCCGGTTACCGAACTGGCTATCACTGAATTTATACGACTAGAGCCAAATAGGTGGCCATAGAGGCGAGCTAAATAACCGCTGGCAATACTGCCCAGATCAGCGGCAAAAAAGGGTAACCAGGCAAACATGGCAATATGTTTCAGGTCCATGCCGCGTTCAGTTGCCAGATAGAGCGGTACCCAAAAACTCAGAACCGCCCAGGCGGGTTCGGCCATAAACGCCGGAATAGCAATACCGTAAAATCGTTTATTACGGCCAATCGTAAGTAGCGTCTTAAAAAAAGGTTGTTTGGCAACGTCCGGCTCATGGTCCTGTTTAATTAACCTCAACTCATTTTTGCTGAGGTTTGGATGTTTTTCCGGTGTCTGAAATAATAACCACCATAGCAGAACCCAGATCATTGCCAACCCACCGGAAAAGATAAACGCGCCTTGCCAACCCAAATAACTGTGCGCCACCACGATGATGGGCGGTGCCAACATCGCACCGATTGAAAAACCCACACCGGCCCAACCGGCGGCGATCGGACGTTCTTTTTTGGGAAACCATTCTCCCAGCGTTTTAGCCGTGGCGGGCGTAGCGACCGCTTCCGCCCCACCCATAAAAAAACGCAATACGGCTAATTGGATCCAATTGGCGGCACCAGCATGCAGCATACACATCAATGCCCAGAGCCCTGCGCAGATCAGAACACCCATCTTCAAACCAATGACATCAATAAGCCAACCGCAAAGAGGTTGAAAAAGGGTATAAGCTAATTGAAAAGCACCCACAATCCATGAATATTGTTCAGTGGTCATAGATAAACTGGTTTTTAATTCAGGTGCAAGAATACCCAGTGAATTTCGAGTAATATAATTTACCGTAACACCCAATAAAAATAATGCCAGCATCCACCAACGCAGATATTTTACTTTACGCTTTCCATTTACCCGCTCAGGCAGTTGATTCAATTCCAGACTCATATTTCCTCCACAAGGGAAATCGCCGAATAAACTTAAGAAAAGGTTAACCTCATAGCCATACTGATCGGCACAGGTTATCCATACTCGAAGTTTTACTGCGAATTTATTTTTTAATAAAAATTATTAAGTCATTTATTTTTGATAGATAATTGGCCTGTTATTAAATGCTCCGTGGCACTTTTTGTAGACTAAACGAATTAAGATGTAATGGAATCCCCTTTGTTGCAAAAATTTTCACGCCATGTGGATTACCGTGTTAAATTTGTTTTTGAGACAGCGAAATAGGTCAAGTTAGCGCCATGAGAATTTTTTCATCGGTAAATTTGAAGGAGATCACAAAATGAATGGAAAGTTAAAAATCCGCGAAATTGCGCTGCAAACGGGGCTTTCCATCAGTACGGTTTCCCGTGTATTGGCGGGTAAAGCCAACACCAGTGAACGGGCAAAACAGAAAATTCTGGACTGCGCCCGTCAGGAGGGGATATTGGAACATATGTCCACCGGCCGTCTGTTACTCAATAGTCTAGTGGTCTTTGCCCCACAGCGAGCCTTTGACGCACGTTCCGATATTTTTTATTTCAAGGTCATCCAGGGCATAGCGCAGGCCCTGTCTCCCCATGAGGTGCGATTGCGTTATTGTGCTATCGAGGAAGAGAACAGCAATACAACTCTGTTTATGGAAAAAATGAACGATCCCGCCACCGAGGCGGCGATGCTAGTGGGCATTGACGATCCCCAGATCTATAGATTAGCGGCAAATATCGGCAAGCCTTGTATCCTTATCAATTGTCGCGATCGACGAATGCAATTGCCGGGTGTTTTGCCTGATCATCAACTTATTGGACGGTTCTCGGCACAGTATTTATTTGAGCAAGGTCATCGTAGAATACTTTCCATCCTGTGTCTGCGTCGCTACACCATGGAACTACGCCTTAACGGTATCCGCGAAGCCTGGCAAGAATGTAATCTGGAATTTGATGAGTCACTGCATCTCATCACCACTCAGGGTTTTGGCACGACCGAGACGGAACAATGTCTGGCTGGGTATTTAAGGCAATGCCCGGAACACAAGCGGCCCACGGCCATTCTTGCGGGCGGAGATTATATGGCCCAAGGCGCAGTTAACGCCCTAACCAGGTTCGGTTTACAGGTTCCCCATGACATCTCGATCATGAGTATGGATGGTTTCGATGCCACTGCCGACCATCAGGTTCCCTTCACCTCGGTTCAAGTTCCCTGCTGCGAGTTGGGCATGGAGGCGGTTAGACTATTACAACAAAGGCTGATGCGGCCAAATATGATATCAAGAACGCTTTTACTTAACGGCGGGTTGATCCTGCGGAACTCTGTTCGACGAATTAATACCCACAAAATAACGCCCGTTACGCGAGAATTCGGGTTATATGATGAGTGAGGCGGCACGAATGGATCCTCCCCCGGATACCTGAGTCTGACGTATTCAACAACACTGCTTCATGAACTGAAATTGTGCCGACTGCATGATAAAGACTTCCATAGCATAAAATAGTGGGTATATGATGATTTTTTGGTATGAAAACAGTGGGCGGTAGAATGCGTTTAAGTCAGGTAGTGCGAAGTGGTCCAGGTCAGTATATTTGTGAAGCGGGCGCCCTGCGTTATTTACCGGAAAAATTAACCGTTTTTAGTCAACCTTACATCATCGGGGGTGAGCACTCTCTGGCCGCCCTGCGGTCATTTATGCCAACCTCGTTGGATATTCCAGTGCTGATGTATGACGGTACTGCCAGTCATGAGGATATGCAACGACTGGCCGGGCTGGCAAAAACTGCAGATGTGATTATCGGCGTTGGCGGCGGTCGGGCGTTGGATACGGCTAAAGGCACCGCCGAGTTGCTGAACGTGGAATACATTACCATTCCGACCATCATGGGGACTTGCTCGGCCTATACCCCGCTTTCCGCCGTATATTATCCCAATCATCAGTTTAAATCGGTGGATTACTATCACCGGTCGGCGTATCTGGTGTTATTGGATTTGTCCTTGCTTGTCGCTTCACCAAGAGACTATTTTGTGGGCGGTATTGGCGACACGTTGGCCAAATGGTATGAAGCTGAAGCCATCACCCGCCATTACGACAGCCAGCAGCTATCCATTATGGTCAGAATGGGGCTGTCAGCGGCGAAAGAAACCCGGGATACCTTACTTGACGATACCAAAGCGGCACTGGTGGACATGGATGCCGCGACGGTAACACCCGCCTTCCAGCGGGTGGCCGAAGCGGTGATCGCGGTTGCCGGTATGGTGGGGGGATGTGGTGGAGAATATGGCCGCATGGCGGGCGCACACGCAATTCATAACGCCATGAGTTATCTGCCGGAAACCCATGACGTGTTGCATGGGGTCAAAGTGGCTTACGGTATTTTGGT
Source organism: Acerihabitans sp. TG2 (assembly GCF_035013185.1). NCBI lineage: Bacteria > Pseudomonadati > Pseudomonadota > Gammaproteobacteria > Enterobacterales > Pectobacteriaceae > Acerihabitans > Acerihabitans sp. TG2. Next base: position 3,875 of record NZ_JAYGJO010000019.1, on the reverse strand, counting down.
GCAATTGGTGGCCACCGGGGATATGGAGGAAGTGGCAAAACTCATGCCGTTTTATAAAAACAATGGTTTTCCCTACAGCTTCAGTTCGTTGGGTATTACCACGGACGCAAGTCAAGCAGCCCGCGGCCTGGCCGAGTTTGCTGCGCGCGATAGCGAAACCTTCCGACTGGCGGTGCCTAACGTCCAGGCTGAACAAATAGCCATTGCCATTAGCACGCTGGAACACCTCACCAACACCCGCACCGAGTAGCAAATATAACATTTGATCGCATTAACCCTGTCACAGTATTGGCTATGTCAGGGTTAACGCAACATTAGCTGATAGATCCAGCCAATCCTATGTCTTACAGCATCATGCCGGTTACGAACGCACAACCGCCTTCACTTCCATCACGCTATGGATAGCCGCTTCCAATTCGTTAATTTCGAATTTAGCCACATAAGCATCAGCGCCAACCTTGCGGACATGATCCTCATTCGCGCTACCGGATAATGAAGAATGGATAATCACCGGGATATTTTTCAAGAATTCATCGCGTTTGATATTCAACGTCAAGGTAAAACCATCCATCTCCGGCATTTCCAAATCGGTTAACACAAACGAGATTTTATCCGAAATAGGCTTACCCTCAGCTTTGGCTTCTTCCGCCAATTCACAGATTTTTTTCCACGCCTGCAGCCCGGTAACATGCATCGAAGCAGGAATTTTCATAATTTCCAGCCCTTGTTCGAGCATCAAACGGGCAACCTTGGAATCTTCAGCCACGATGGCCACCGTACCCGGTTTCAGATTGAAGGCTCTCGATTTCTCTTCATCCATTTGGACAAGACTATTGGCAGGAATGATGTCATATAAAATTTGTTCAACGTCCAGCACCAGTGCCAATCGGTTACTGGCTTTATCATTATCCAGACGGGCAATACTGGTGATATTGCGACTTTTCACGCCAGATTCAGCGGCCAGTACCTGGCTCCATTCGAGACGAACGATATCGTCAACGGATTCGACGGCAAAGGCTTGGGTACTGCGTGCATATTCGGTTACCAGCAGAATATTTAAGCCGGTTTTTGGCACACAACCTACCACCGCTGGCAGATCGATTACGGCGATGATTTCCCCGCGGATATTGGCCATGCCCATCATTGGTGACACCATGCCAGCGACTTTGGTTAACGAAGGCATTGGCACAATTTCACGAAGCTTAAATACGTTGATGCCGTACAACTCGGATTGTTGTTCTGACGGAGGTGTGCCCAAACGGAACAACAACAGCTCTAACCTGTTCGATGAAGTAAGATTTGTTCTCTCATCAATCTCTTTTTGAAAATTGTCCATGCTTTCCCCAAATACGAATACTGATTGATGTACGGTAACAAGGCGTTGTTAATGATTCGGAAAATAAGGAATACGATCCTACTATCCCCGACATGCTCTCAGTTACAGGTGTGTTGGCTTTCCTCGTTCACCCCAACGACTCAGTAAGCGCTTGGAGGTTGACTTTACCGCCGCCATCCTGCCACTCGAATTATTTAGGGTATAAGCACTACTGACACTGTTATCGGCCGCCGGTCGAAAATACTTAGACGTTCATCGTATTATCAACGGATAATTTATCATCAGGATACTATTGGAAACACGGTCTAACCGGGTTGAGTAACACCCATCCCCACAACCCGCGGTTCAATCAACCAAATTCTGGTGACCTGCCACCCTAGGTACATCGGCATATCACCACTGGCACGCGTACCCCTGCTGTGGCCGCACCACCCTTGGCTGGAAGTCGCTCAACCCCGGCTGCGCGGAAATTGGATCCGGCAGATCTCTCGAAGACAAAAGACAAATCTGGTGGAGAATGCGGCCAAAACAATCCCGTCCCGGGAGGTCGTTATCTCATGTCCAGCACGTTAACAACTAGATTCACCAATGGACACTGTTTTAACGCAAATCCTTCAATTTCACCTTCAATTACTAACAGTTCATGCTCATATAAAATAGTAAGCTGTAGCCCAAGAAATTCTCGCCTGAACCCATGACAAAACATTTGATCTGCACAGGTTTGATTGGCATGATTATCGTGGGATTGACTAAATTGTATCAATAATACTTAGCTATCCCTGAGCAATGGATTGCTATTACGCGCCAATGCGTTGATGAGAAACAAACCCTTACGTTTCCAGGTGAAAAAATGAAAGCAATTGTTATCTGTCGAGACAATATCGGTGATCTGATTTTAGCTACGCCTTTAATAACAACCTTAGCCGAAGAGCTACATTATCAAGTCGATGTTTTAGCCAATAGTTACAATGCAGCAGCGCTTGAAGGCAATTACAATGTTTCAAAAGTTTATATTTACAGCAAATTGCACCATCGTTTGGCGAATGAATCAGTAATGACGCTTATCATACAACGGTTAAAGGTCATTTGGTCAGTACGCAAAGAACGCTACGATGTCATCATTATTGGTAAAGGTCAGTGGGATAAACGCATATTACAATGGATCAGATTGGCCAAGGCGAAAAAAGTCATTGCCTTAGGCGACAAGAAAAACCCCCACATTACCGATCTCGTCACTGTACCTAAGGACGTGACTGAACATTTAGTCAAACGATTTCATCGTTTGCTTAGCCCTTTATGTATCAATAGCTTACCGGGAAAACTGTGCCTTTATGCCAACCCGATAAAAGTACGTGAGATGCGTACGTTATATGAAATTGATCGTAACCCTACCATTTTTGCTCTACAAATTAGTTCAAGAAAAATATTGCAACGCTGGCAAGCCGCACACTTTGTTTCTTTGGCTCATCGCATTGCTGCGGCCTATTCCTGTAAGTTGATATTATTGTGGTCACCCGGTGTAGCCAATAATCCCAGGCATCCGGGGGATGATGCCAATGCGCTGCTCATCACTTCTTTGTGCCAGGATTTGCCAATGGTTCCCATACAAACCAGTACCTTGGAAGATTTGATGGCCGCTGTCTCGTTATGTGATTATTTCATTACCAGCGATGGGGGTGCCATGCACATTGCCGCCGGACTTGGCAAACCTATCGTTGCGCTATTTGGTAATAGCGACCCGGAAGTTTGGGCACCATGGAAAGTGACCCATGAAATTTTACAGGCAGAAAACCATGATGTTGGATCGCTTGATGTCGATACTGTTTTCGCTGCGGTCCAGCGTTTGAAACAACGTACTGAAGCACAACCCGCGTTAGATTGTATTGATACCCATCGACCTACTGCGCGAATTATTTAGGCTAAATGCTGGTCATCTGTAGAACTACAGTTGCGTTGACTTAATTCCTGCAATTAGAGATCTGCTGGCTATAATGTTGTTGCCAGCATATGAAAACGAGACAACAAATAGCTTATTTTTTCCCACTACATTGAAACTCAACCGTGACATAGGTGATGTTGCAGGCTATTTCCGACTGCCTAATGCATTCCGGTATGGTCTTGTCTGCTTGACTGACCCCGCTATATCCCCAGGAATTGCACTTAGCCAACGCTATGTGTCTGCCAGCGGTTAAATTGACTATCGGTTTTTCATAAACCCGATATCCGTACGCTACTTTGACCACACCATCGGTCTTATCCCCTCCGACAAAAGTCATTTTTTTATGGCTTACACATCCGGCCAAAAGCGCGACGAACAAAAGCAATAAGGTTGGTTTTAATATCATTTTTTTCTCATTCTTAAGCTAGACTGCGCATTATAATAATCGATTTTGATTTAAAAAAGCGGATAGTCTGTGCTGTCATGACATATCTCAGCCCAATCGGAGCAAGACACTTTTTTTTCAGCACGCGTTGTTCATTGACGGTCATGGTGACGGTTGTTAATGTGGTACACGACTGCAAGAGTCGTACTTTGCGT